>JAPPKG010000118.1:0-7722 GCA_026914085.1 Caldilineaceae bacterium
ACTCCTCGTCAGCCTGGAAAACGGAATAGTTGAGGGTAATGTCCTGCGCGCCGGTGGAGGGCCCGACCAGGTTGCGGGAATCGCCTTTGCCCATTTGGAAGGCAGCGGCCTTGCCGGCAGAGAGAAGAGTTGCCATGGACTGGGCTCCTGCTGTAGCTGTGTATGTTCAGGACCGACAGCGAAAACCTACGATTTAATGTGATGTTGTGACCGGCGAGCACGAGACCGAAAGGGAATCAAGCCGCCCCGGGAATCGTTCCTTCCAAAGTCGACAGTTTTCCTCACGCCTTGCCTAGACGCTGTAATGCGAGCCGTCGCTCAGATTATTGGCGGCGCGCACAGGGCGGAAAAGGGTTCGGCGCAGGGGCGGCATCGAGGCCACGAGTTCGGGATTCGGATCCCAGTCGTGCCACTTGCTGTCGGGGGTATTGTAGCAGCTGAAAATCGCCACGCGCGGGATCTCGCGGTTGGTCCAGGGGCGGGCGCTATGGGTCAGTGATTCGGTGAAGAAGAGAACGGAGCCGGGAGGACAAGTGTAATCGTCCCAGATCGGTGAGTACTGGTCGTGGATGGATTCGGGTGCAGGATAGGCTGTTTTGTGGCTTCCGGTCACAAGGAGTGTGCCGTCACCTTCGCGGACGGGATTCAGTTCCCAGACGACGCGAGTCAGGCCGGCGTGGGACTTGCCGGGGACGCTGTGATAGAAGTGTGTGTCGCCGGGAAAGCGAAAGAATCCGCTGCCGTTGTGGGGTCCAAACTTACCTTCGCCGGCTTCGCGGTAGAACAGGCTGCAGGATTCCATGCGGAAGCCGTAACAGTTGTGACGTGAAAGAGGCGGGAAGGCGACGAATTCGTTCATGAAGCCGACGACAACTGGGTGGTCGGAGAGTTTTGTCAGCGGCCCTCCAAGAGGCGAGCGCTCGTGTTCGGGGATTGATTCGGGGTCGTGCTGAAGCTGCAGGCCAAAGTCACGCATTTCCCTGGCTTCCTCTGCGGACAAGACGCCGGGGATGAGGAGCCAGCCGCGTGCGTCGAAGAGGTATTTCTGTTCCTGTGTCAGGTCTACGACCGGTAGACCGTCCGCGTTTTCGGTGGGGAATTCCTGTGCGCTCAAGTCGAGCTGCTGCCCGAGGCTGTGTGCAAAAATGTAGGGTGTATTGTCGCCAAGCTGTTGATCGGGCATTGGAACTCAAGTCCTTTCGGTGGTCCAGGCGGCCAGTGCCTTCGTCGTAAGGTTGGCCATGTTTTGGGAATGCATACATCTGGAATCATACACCAGGAGCAGAGTAATCTAAAGCGCGGGAATCCGATTGGGTGCATCCCAGAATTCTTGTGTGGTCGTTGTCTGAAACAGGATTTTCAGGATAGAGAAGGATTTTCCGGATGGCAGGCGACCGGTTGTTGGGTGTCGGATGGAAGAGTCTGCGCGGGGTGGGAAGGCGGGCTGCAGGGGGACAACGGTACGGGATGCACAGATCCGGTGGGTGCATCGCAGAATACTTGTGTGGTCGTTGTCTGAATCAGGATTTTCAGGATTGATAGGGATTTTCTGGATGGCAGGCGACCGTTTGTTGGCTGCCGGAAGAGAGATTCTGCGTGGGATGAGAGGGCAGGCTGCAGGGGGACAAGGGTATGAGATGGACAAATTGGATGGGTGCATTCCAGAATCCTTGTGTGGTCGTTGTCTGAATCAGGATTTTCAGGATTGATAGGGATTTTCTGGATGGCAGGCGACCGTTTGTTGGCTGCCGGAAGAGAGATTCTGCGTGGGATGAGAGGGCAGGCTGCAGGGGGACAAGGGTACGAGATGGACAAATCGGATGGGTGCATTACAGAATTCTTGTGTGGTCGTTGTCTGAATCAGGATTATCGGGATTGATAAGGATTTTCTGGATGGCAGGCGACCGGCTGTTGGCTGTCGGATGAAAGATTGTTCGCGGGGTGGGAGGGCGGGCTGCAGGGGGACAGGGGTACGGGATGCACAGATCCGACTCGAGAGTAGGTGGGCTCTGGAGCGAACGGTCGGGAGTAATGGTTCCTGTGCGAAGGAAGGCGGGGCAGGATTGCCAATTTGGGAAGGGCACATTGCGTAGAGGCCTAGTTCGGATTCCAACTGAGAGGACCAGCTCGGCCTGAGCATCGCGGCGGGTAGTTTTTCCGGAAAATTCAAAGCGTTTGCCCCTGCTGCATCGTGCATGGTACACTCCCTCTCGGTTGCAGGTCCCGAGGACGGCTATGGTCGCACTCCGTTCGTGTATGACACTCTATTCGTCAACAGATAGCAGATCTTAAGTTAGTCCTTTGTTGGTTACGCCATCCACTCTATGAGGAGAAATCGTGATGACGAAGACAACGCGTAGAGACTTCCTGCAAAAGGCCAGTTTTGTCACTGCTGGCGGGTTGCTTGCGGCTTGTGCTGCGCCGGCGGCTCCGGCAGCAGAAGGTGAAGGCGCGGCGGCGCCGTCTCAAGAGATGCTTGAGCTGCGGGTCGGCGCGATCGCCGGCATCGTGACTGAGGGATTGCAGGCTTTGGCGGACCTGTACATGGAGGAGAACACCAATGTTTCGGTGTCAATCGATGTGCTGGCCGACGAGCAGTATCAGCAGGCGTTCCTGCTCTTTTCGAGCGAGGATACGCCGGACGTGTCATGGTATCAGTGCGTGCCGGCGAACCGCTTCAATGACATGGTAACCAGCCAGATCCTGGTCCCGTTTGACGACCTGTATGAGCAGGAGGGCTGGTATGACGCTTATCCGGAAGGGATCGTCGATTTTCAACGTCAGCCTGACGGCCACTTTTATTCGGCGACGATTGCTGTGGTGTGGACTCCCTACACCTATTACAACAAGGAGATCTTCGACGAGATTGGCGCGTCTCCGCCGGAAACCTGGGATGAACTGTATGAGATGTCGGCAGAGTTCCGGGCGGCCGGATACCAGCCGCTGGCGGTCGACTACAACATGGGGATTCAGAGCCACTTCAATGACGGCATGCAGCTGCGATCGTGGAGCCGGGACCAGTACAACTGCATGCCGATTCTGTGGCGGGCAGACCGCCCAGCGGATTGCAACGAGTACAGCTGGACGGACCCGGACTCGGTGCGGATCTACGATTACATTCAGGCGATGGTCGACAACGGGGTCTTCGTGGACGGCGTTACGGGACTGACGGACTATCAGAACGGCAGGTCGTTGTTCACGACGGGCAAGACGGCAATGTGGCAGACCGGCTCGTGGGACGGCGGAGGAGCAGGGCTCGAGCGAGACGTCGAATTCGATTTTGGGTATTTCTACTATCCTGAGATCCGACCGGAGCGGACCGGAAAGGTTGGGGCCTGGGTTCCCGACGGGCTGATCGTTCCGAAGTCGGGCAGTAACATTGAAGCGTCGCTGGAGTTCGTGGCCTGGGCCTACCGTCTGCCGCAGGCTTCGCTGTATGCGCAGACGTCCGGGCTCCCGCATGGCCGCGCGGACATTCCTGCTGAAGTCTATGCTGAGATTCTGAGCGAGATGCAGCTGGCTTTCCTGGAAGACAACAATAGGTACGGGACACCGGCGTTGTTCGAGGCATCGAGCAGCCAGCCGTACCAGCAGGCGACGATCAAGTCGGTGGACCAGATGATGGCGGGCGGGCTGACTCCTGAAGAGGCTGCGGCCTGGATGCAGGAAAAGACTGTGGAGATTCAGGCCGACCAGAGCTAGACGGAGAAGGATCCGGGGAAACCCTTTCGAGATGTAGCGCTAACTTGAGCAGGGAGGTTCGAAAGGGCCTCCCTGTTTTGGTATGGAGGTGCAGAGTTGGCAACCGTGCAATCAAGGCAGGCGGTCGGGACAGCGGGCGGCAGCAGATTCATGCGCAGCTTCAGGAAGGTTCTGCCGTGGTATCTGTTCATCGCGCCGGCTTCGCTGATGCTGCTGACGCTGATGGCCTACCCACTGTTCGACACGCTGCGGCTGTCGCTATTCAAGTGGGGCGGGCTGGGTCCGCAGACGTTCATTGGGTTGAGGAATTTCTCGAAGCTCTTCGGCGACGATGTTTTCTGGCGAGCACTCGGAAACAGCTTTATTTTCGCCATTGTCGTGCCTTTCTTCACGGTGTCGATTGGGCTGTTCCTTGGGGTGGCGATCAGCCGCCGCATGAAGGGGTGGCAGGTCTATCGTATTGCATTCTTCATTCCTGTGATGATGTCGGGGGTGGTGGTGGCGACGCTGTGGGCGAATATGTTTGAATTCAACCACGGGTTGTTTAACACGGTGCTGCGCGGCATCGGGCTCGACGCCCTGGCGCAGAACTGGCTTGGCGACCGCAACGTAGCTTTGATGAGCGTAATGCTTGTGCCGATCTGGCAGTCGGTGGGTTTTCCGATGATCGTTCTGCTGGCGGCAATTGAGGGGATACCGCAGGACATGCACGATGCGGCCACGATGGACGGTGTGAACGAGTGGCAGCGGATTTGGGGGCTGACCGTGCCGCTGATCAAGCCGGTGCTGGCGTCGATAACGATGTTGTCGATCATCGGGGCGATGAAGGTATTTGACATTGTGCTGGTGATGACGAAGGGCGGACCGGCTTTCAGCACGCAGGTGTTGGGGTACTATCTGTTCGAGACGGCTTTCCGTTCGGGCTATTTCGGTTACGGGTCGGCGATTGCGGTGGTTATGTTTGTGGTTGTTTTCGCGATTGCTTACGCGTATGTGCGCGGGGTGCGGATAGAGAGCGTGGAGTATTAGAGGCTGTTGTCGATCCACGAGGGCACCCACAAGGGGAGCCCCTACGGGGGGATGACGGGTAGGCGGGGTGTGGGAGTCGCGGCGCGTACGAGGGCACCCACAAGGGGTGCCCCTACGGGGGGAAGGCTGGGTGGCAGGAAGTGTCACCGCGTCCCAGCGCCCAAGGCAGAAGTTGACCCGGACATTTTCAGAGCCAGTCCAGGCTTGGTGAGTCAGGTTGAAAGGAACGGGATAGATGGCGGCAGACAGGTTAACTTCGCGTTCGGCGGGCGGGAGCGTACGGGGAGACAGGACACTTGGCTGGTGGGCCGGAAGCAGCTTGCGTCCTATCATTTATGGGATTTTGATCGTGGGCGCACTGGTCCAGGTGTACCCGATCTTTTTTCTGCTGATGAACACGCTCAAGACGGATACGCAGATACTGAACACGCCTTTCAGTTTGCCAACGGGCTTCTCGATGGCGCCTTTTGTTGATGTCTGGACGGGCGATCGCACGGGGATGTTCTTCGGGAGGTATTTCTTCAACAGCGCCATTGTACTGGCGGCGACGATTGTGCTGATGCTGGCGATTTCGTGTTTGTGCGGTTATGCGATGGCGCGCGGACAGTTTCCTGGAAACGGGACTCTGCACCAGGCGCTGTTGCTCAGCCTGGCTGTGCCGGCGCACGCACTTGCCATTCCACTGTACTTTTTTGTAGGCAGTCTGGGGCTGCGCAACAGCCTGTTTGGGCTGACACTGGTCTATGCGGCACTGGGCGCGCCGTTTACGATTATCCTGATGCGGGCTTATTTCATGCATATGCCGGTGGAGTTGGAAGAGGCGGCGCGCATTGACGGCTGCGGCAGGCTTGGCGTCTTCCTGCGGATCGTTATGCCCATCAGCCGCGGGCCGATCGCAGGCATGGCGATTATCAACATCAACTGGATATGGAGTGAGCTTTTCTTCTCGCTGATTCTGATGAATAAGGCGGACGTACGGACGTTGCCGCTGGCGATCGCGTTGTACAAGCCGGCACCGATGACGGTGGAGACTGTGCTGGCGCTGCAGTACGCGGCGATGGCGTTGGCCACGATTCCCGTATTGATTCTGTTTTTCCTGTTTCAGCGGCAGATCGCATCGGGGATGACGATGGGGGCGTTCAAGTAGCTGCTGAAACGTTTGCGTGTTGTGATGGTCAAAACCAATCTATCCGCGAAATCACGCGAAGAACACCTTTCTATCCACGAAGGGCCGCGAAGGACCGCGAAGAACAGCAGGAGCTACTAGGAATTCCGTTACGTGAATGGGCGGATCAGCAGCACTTTGCTTCCGCAGATCGCTGCACTGAAAGACGTCAACGTGCCCTAGTCGCTTGTTCGCTGCAAGTGCTGTTCAAGGAGCTGCCAGAATGGCTAACGTTTTTGCAGAGTCGGTAACCAAACTTGTGACGCCGGCTGCAAAGCAAGTTCTCTTGACTTGGGAACGGCTGGAATCGGGAATCAGCTTCGATTTGACCTCACGCAAGGTGAGGGCCAACCCATACGAAGTGTATGAGCGTCTGAGGAGCGAGGACCCGATTCACAGGATGAGGCTGATTAACGCATGGGCGTTGACCGAGTACGACGATGCTCTGGCGATACTTCAGGACCACAGACGTTTTTCCTCCGGAGAGAACAAGTTGGAATACGCGCCTTACAGGACGATGCTGGACCTCGACCCTCCGGATCACACGAGGCTGAGGTCTCTTGTCTCGAAGGCCTTTACGCCGCGTGCGGTGGCGGCGCTCGGGCCGCGGATTCAGGAGATCGTGGATGAGCTTCTGGATGAGCTGGCGGACAAGGACAGCTTCGACCTGATAAGCGATTTTGCCTTTCCTTTACCTGTCATTGTGATTGCGGAGATGTTGGGGATTCCTTCGGAAGACCGTGACAAGTTCAATGTGTGGTCCAACGACATTGCTCTGGCGGTGGAACCGATTCTCAGCGGGGAAGAGATCGTGAGGGTGGAGCGGGCCTCGGACGAGATTATCGAATACTTCGAAGGAATTATCGAGCAGCGGCGAAGGGAACCGAGAGACGATATGCTCAGCGCTCTGCTGGCAGCCGAAGAGGAGGGTGACAGGCTTACGCACGATGAGCTTTTGGGAACGCTGATGCTCCTGCTGGTGGCGGGGAATGAAACGACGCGCAGCCTGATTGGAAACGGAATGCTGGCGCTGCTCAAGAATCCTGGGCAGCTTCAGAGACTAAGAGACAGTCCAGACCTTCTGGACTCCTCTATTGATGAGATGCTGCGGTACGACAGCCCGGTACAGTTCATCATACGGGTTGTGATGGAGGACGTGGAGTTCAAGGGCAAACAGTTTCGTGCGGGTCAGAAGGCGGTTATCCTTGTCGGGGCGGCGAATCGAGACCCGACAGTTTTTGCTGACCCGGGGGCTTTGGATGTCGGTCGACAGGAAAAGAGCCACATTTCATTTGGACGAGGCATTCACTATTGCCTGGGTTCGCCGTTGGCGCTGCTAGAGGCGCGGGTCGCGTTTGCGAATCTGATTGAGCGTTTTTCCTCAATTAAATTGGTTGAGGAACCCGAGTTCAGGGATCAGATAGTACTGCGGGGTGTCGAGAGCCTGTGGATCCGTGTCGAGCGGCCAGAGAACGGCAGTGGTTAGTGGTCAGTGGTCAGTTATTAGTGGTCAGAGGCGGGGCATCCTCTGCCGGAATTGGGATGGGAACTGAGTGTGGCTTGGTTGTATCCGGAGGTAAGCGTGGGTTCAGCCCTGTGCTTGATTGCGCTATAGATTGGGGGTGCGTCCCAGATTTGGGGTGGAAACAGGCTGGCGGTGAATCAGTGCCAGCGGTGGCTGGCGTTGTATACCGTCTTTGTGCGAGACGTAGTGCAGGCGCCAAGCCTGGCCGTACGGTGGAGTCCGTCAGTTAGGGAGGGTGCGAGGGCCGGCACATGGCCGGCACCTATGGGGATCTGATGGGACTGGCGGGACGTGGTCTGGC
>JAPPKG010000647.1:0-7648 GCA_026914085.1 Caldilineaceae bacterium
CCCCAAAATGGTCGGCCCTAATCGGCCCGACCGCCCAAAAGCGAGGAGAGAGTAAGGAGAAGTGAGGAGAGAGTAACATCTTTCGCCATGCTGAATCATGAGCGCCTTTGGGCAAGGAGTTAGCAGTCACGCGAAATCTTATATTTTGCGGGGACCCCGCTCCGGCCAAGTGAGCGGACAGCTGGTCGTAACCAGCGCGGCGTGATTCATCAGAAACGCCTGTGGTCATGGAAGGCGTCGAACCGGCTGGAGACCCCAAAACGAAAGGGAATGACTGAAACGTCAAAATCAGGGGAATGTCCAGCCGGCGCAGCCGAGTCAGCAGAGACCGAACGCTTGCGCCTCGCGCTGGTCGCCGGGGGAATTCTGTTCGTCCTGGCATTGGCCGTCCTGTTGCTGCGAATCCAGCGCATAGATGAACTCCCGATTGGGCTCCATCATGATGAAGGGGCGCACGGCATGGATGCCCTGCGGGTATTGCAGGGAGAGCACGCTGTTTTCTTCCCTGCAAACAACGGGCGCGAAGGGCTGATTGTCTATACGATAGCGCTGGCCGTCTCCTTTGTGGGGCGCACGATGCTGGCTCTTCGTCTGCCCACTGCGCTGGCCAGCGCCGGCACAGTCTTTGTTGTTTTCTGGCTGGGGCAGCTGCTCTTTGGCAGAGAGGAGAGCGGGCGGGCGACACCGTGGCGCGGCCTGTTGGTCGGCGGAATCGGGGCCGGTCTGCTGGCGATGTCGCTGGGCCAGACGATCATTGGGCGTGCGGCGCTGAGGGCCAACTTTCTGCCACTTTTGCTGGGCGTGTGCCTGTTATTGCTCTGGCGCGGGTGGGAGGGCAGGAGTTGGCGGCGGATCGCGCTGGCGGGGGCGTGCGCCGGGCTGCTGCCATACACCTATCTTGCGGCGCGTTTCGCGCCATTCCTGTTTCTCTTTTTTGGACTGAGTTTTCTTCTGCCCTGGGCCAAAGGAAAGGCTCGCCTGCGGGCTGGGCTGCCTTGGGCAGGCATCTTTCTGGGTATAGCCGGGCTGGTTGCGGCGCCGATTCTCATACATTTCGCTCTGCATCCGGAGCATTTTGTGATCCGCAGCAACCAGTTATTGATACTCCAGCCTGATCGGAGTCAGGGGGAACCGCTGCGAGCTTTGCTGGGGAATGTGTGGGCCCATTTGTTGGCATTTGGCTTTCGCGGCGATCCGAACTGGCGGCACAGTTTCGCCGCTCAGCCAGTGCTGAATTCATGGGAAACGTTCTTCTTCTGGCTTGGCGCGGGGCTAGCCGTGCGGCGCTGGCGGCGGCCCGCCTACCGCCTGCTTCTGATCTGGCTGGCGGTCCTGCTGCTGCCGGCGATGCTGGCCAGGGATGTACTCGTTCCCAACACGCTGCGCATGATCGGCGCGACGCCGGCAGTCTATCTGCTAACGGCTATCGGTGCGTGGGAGACGCTCAATTTCTTGCGGAAGCGTTTTTTTGGGGACAGTAAAGGCATAGCCGCCGTTGCACTGGCGTTTGTGGTCAGCAGCGTGGTTCTGGTTCAGGGCATTATCACGTATCGCACATATTTCCAGGAGTGGGCGAACAGGTCTGAAGTCTACCATGAATACGCTGTGGGGTGGGTTGATTTGATACAGATGTTGAGCCTGCAGCCGCCCGATGAGGAAACTGTCTATCTGATCCCCGATGGACAGCGCCATAAGGCGCTGGATGAGGGATTTCGCAGTCCAACTTTCGAATACTTGTATCAAGGCGCGGCGCAGGTCCATCTTTTCCATACCGCCATGCCTGACCTGGCGCAGAAGATTAGATCTTCGCTGGCGGCCATGAAGAGCACATCCACTGTGAAAGTTGTGGACTGGGACAGCAGGGCTGCCTGGACGGGCGATGAAAGCGATCGGTTTGCCGTCCTTTTCGGCAGATACGGACGTTATCTGGGTAGTGATGCATACGGCAGCTTTCGGATTCATAATTACACCAATATTGCACTGGACCAGCCCTGGACATTCTATGACCATCTGGAGCCGCTGACAGTTTACTACGATGGCGACATCGCTCTTGAGGGGATCGCCCTGGGCCAAGGCATAGAGCAGTGGTCATCGCAGCAGCTTCTCAACCTTGGTCGGGATCGAACGCTGTGGATGGCTCTGCAGTGGCGAACAGAATCCGGGTTAGATGTCGACTATGCGATATCGCTGCGCCTCTACAATACCAACGGAGAAAGGTCTTACCAAAGGGATATTGTTCTGTGGAAACCGAATCACACGCTGACCGGGAGCGGAGGGCCTTCCGAGCTGTTCGATACCATGGTCCAGTTTGAATTCCCAACCGATCTCGCTCCCGGCGAGTATGCGTTGCGGCTGGTCGTTTACAGCACCGAGACACAGATACCAACTGTCGAGATTGGGGTGTGGGAGCCGGAGCTGCTGCTGGCGCGATTGCGCTTGGGAGAGGGGCGGTGACAGGAAGGAGGCGGTGGCGCAAACAGTTGATTTCAGACCGACAGGAAGGGGCGGCGTTTTCGCCAAGAGCGCAAAATGCATCCTCCATCGCAGCTGATTCACCGGGCCCGGCGACAGCAGCGGCACTGTTTCAGATACCTGGGCAGTCATCCGTTTTAAGGGAATCAATCCGGGCGACAGTGAAAGGAGCCCGTCGCCCCGAACATACCCCAGTGCAGGGAACTTGAAGAGCATTTCAGGAGAACAGAATGCGCTCGACAGTCATTTATGCTCTTCTCGGTATCGTGATTCTGTCCGGGTTGGGGTTGCGCACGTGGAATGTCAACTGGGACGGGGGCATACATGCGCACCCGGACGAGAAGGAAACGGCATGCATCTACGCGCCAGCCATTGGCTGGCCTTCTTCAATCGACGAGTTTCGCAATCCCCGGCGCAGCCCACTCAATCCCATGTGGGACCGGGAGAACGCCAAACGCCGTCTCTTTCCCTACGGCCATTTTCCCCTTTACCTGGGCATTCTCACAGGCGAGCTGCTGAACTTTCTGGCGGCGCCAGCCAGAATGCTGCCCATCCCGGACAGGAACATTGCGTTAATGGAGCAGGCCAATACGACCTGCGAAGGCACAGCCTTTGCCGGCCGGCTTCTTATGGCATTGCTGGATACACTGACGATCTTCCTGCTCTTCCTGGTGGGGCGCAGGCTGTACGGCGCGGCCGGAGGATTGCTGGCCGCTTCATTATACGCTTTCACTGCTCAAGCAGTTCAGTTGAGCCATTTTTTCGCCATAGACCCCGCCGGCACGACCTTTGTTGCGCTGGCAGTCTACGGCGGCGTGTTGATGGTGCAGGAGCACAGCTGGCGGGGTGTGTTCTACGCAGGGGTCGGCGCCGGGTTGGCGATCTCGACCAAGTTCAGCATGCTGCCGATCCTGGCCGTACCGATCATGGCGGCTCTGGTTGTCC
This sequence comes from Caldilineaceae bacterium, assembly GCA_026914085.1. Classification (GTDB taxonomy): domain Bacteria; phylum Chloroflexota; class Anaerolineae; order Caldilineales; family Caldilineaceae; genus Bin5. Next base: position 3,418 of record JAPPKG010000647.1, read on the forward strand.
TTTGGCGGACCCGATACCGTCCCCAACATGTGAGCAAAGACGGGAAAGGCAGCAGCGCCGGCGGGCGTATGCTGCTCGGGGCGCCAGCGGCGCTGCTGCTTGCCTTCGGCGCCTTTCTGGTCACCAGTCCGTACGCGGTGCTGGACTGGGTGAATTTCATCCAGTCCACACTCGTGGTACAGGGGCGCATGGTGCGGGGGACCGCTGATCTTCCCTTCACGCGCCAATACCGCAACACAGCTCCCTACGTCTATTTCATTGAACAGCAGTTGAGATGGGGGATGGGTTGGCCGCTGGGCTTGGGCGCGGCGGCTGGCAGCATTTGGGGGCTGGGGAAGGCGGTTCTGCTGCGGGCCAAGCCGGGCGAGTTGATCGTATGGGTATGGCTGGCGCCCTACTTTGGCATTACGGGCGGCTTTCTGGCCAAGTTTAACCGCTATATGAGTCCCGTCCTGCCCTTTGTTCTGCTATTTGCCGCCGGCCTGATCGTCTGGCTCTGGAGATTGGGCGCAAGCGGCAGACTGGACCTTTCGACGCGTGTGCCGGCCGCGTTGCTGTACGTTGTCGCGGTCGGAGGGGGCCTCTTCTGGTCGCTGGCCTATGTCAACGGTGTCTATGCAGGCGAGCACACGTGGATTGCCGCCAGCCGATGGGTTTATGCCAACGCGCCATCCGGCTCGGTCATCCTGTGGGAGGGTTGGGATGATGACCCTTTGCCCAAGAGCATCCCCGGCGAACCTGACATGAACATTGAAAGCCACGGACTGCGTCACATCGACTGGTTGCCATATGACGAAGACACAGAGGAAAAATACGACATCCTGCGCAGAAAGCTGCAGGAGGCGGACTACGTTATCTACAGTTCCAAACTCATCTACGACAGTGTTGACCAACTGCCTGAACGCTACCCGATGACGATCCGTTACTACGAGTTGATGTTCAGTGAGGCGCTGGGCTTTGTGCATGCGGCCGACTTTACGTCTCCGCCGCGGTTGTTGGGCCGGTCCTTCCCCGATCAGCTTGCCGACGAAAGCTGGAGCTTGTACGACCACCCGCGCGTATCGATTTTCGTCAAACAGCGGGACCTGAGCGATGCTGAGTTCGATGCCCTGCTGGGCGGGAGTTGGGAGGGGGCCATTCCCCTGTATGCGGGAAGGGACTCTTCGTCCAACTCAGTGGAGAGTTTTCTGGATTCCCTGTCCGGCGGTCTTCAACGTCTGATTAACGAGCGCACTCCCCCGCTCTACGATCAGCTGGAGCCGCTGACAGTTCTGTACGATGGTGACATCAATCTGATGGGGATTGCCTTGGGTCAAGGCGAGGCGCAGCTGTCAACGCGGCAGCTCTTCAGTCCGGAACGGGACCGTGCTCTGTGGCTGGTCCTGTCGTGGGAGACCAACCCCGACACGGATACCGACTTTGCGGTCTCGCTGCGCCTGTACGATCGTGAAGGGGGCATGTCCTACCAGAAGGACGATGTCTTGGGGAAAGCGAACCAGGCGCGCACGAGTCTCTGGCCTGCAGGTGAACCGGTGGAAACCCTGCATTACCTTGAACTCCCGGCAGATCTACGGCCGGGAGCGTACGAGCTGCGACTGATTGTGTACAGCACCGAGACCAAGACGCCGACTGTCGAGATCGGTGTGTGGGAGCCGGAGCTGCTGTTGGCGCGGTTGCAATTGGATGTCAGCCCGTGAAGATTAAACGGGAAGACGCCCTTTGGCGCTTGCAGGCTGCCCAGGGCGCGGATGGGACCGAAGTTGGCGGCGCGGCGCGAAAGCGTTACGACGAGGAGCGGGCAGGCGTAAGGAAAAGCCAGCGTGTCTGAGAGTTCATCTTCAGAAAGAGAACGAACAGGCGCAGCCGGGCTAACGGATGCCGGGCGCATGGGCTTCAGGTTGGCGACCGGGGCGACCCTGCTGGTTCTGGCGATCGTGGTCGTTGTGCTGCGTTTTGCAGGGTTGGCCGAGCTGCCGATGGGTCTCAACCGGGATCAGGGGATAGACGGGGCGCTGGCGCTCCAGGTTCTGCGGGGCGAGCACGCGATATTTTTTCCGGTGGACCAAGGTCGCGAGCCGTCGGCGATCTACGCGCTGGCGTTGTCGACAATCCTGTTTGGGCGGACGCTACTGGCCATGCATCTGCCGACAGCGCTGGGCAGCGCGGGCCTGGTCTTTGCCGTATTCTGGCTGGGGAAGGTGCTGTTCGGCAGGGATGAAGGGGGAAGGCCGACGCGGTGGCGCGGCCTGCTGATCGGGGGAGTTGGGGCGGGGTTGATGGCGGTGTCCGTCAGCCAGACGATCATCGGGCGCACGTCGTACAACAAGGTCACGCACATGCCACTGCTTCTTGTGCTGGCTTTTGCGCTGCTGTGGCAGGGGTGGCGGGAGAGAAGCTGGTGGCGGATCGTGCTGGCAGGGATCTGCACGGGGCTGTTGCCGTACACCTATATCCCGGCGCGTTTCACGCCTTTTCTGTTTCTGCTCCTTGGTCTGAGCTTTTTCTTTCCGTTCGGTTCCTTTTCCAGGGCAAGGGTACGGAGAGAGGCGCCGTGGGCGGCAGCGTTTATTGGTGTAACCGCGCTGGTTGCCGCGCCGATTCTGCTCCATTTTGCGCTGCATCCTGAGCACTTTTTGATGCGCAGCCGAGAGGTCTGGCTGCTGCGCGGGGGTCAAGGGGACGCTTTCAGGTCCTTTCTTGGGAATGTCTGGGATCATTTGCTGGTCTTCGGCATTCGCGGCGACCCGAACTGGCGGCACAACTTTGCCGGCTTGTCTATGCTGCGGCCGTGGGAGGCGATTTTTTTCTGGCTGGGCGCGGGCATGGCGGTTTGGCGTTGGAGGCGGCCCGCCTACCGTCTGCTGCTGCTGTGGCTGGGGGTGCTGCTGCTGCCGGCGATGCTTTCGAGGGACGATATTCTGCCTCACTTCCTGCGTATGATGGGCGCGACGCCGGTCATCTATCTGCTGGCGGCTGTGGGATTGTGGGAGGCGGTGCAGTTTTTGCGGGCGCGGCGTGACGGCTTGCGACTGCAGGCCGTTGGGCAGATGGGGAACCGGGTTGCCGTCGGATTGGGGCTTGTGTTGGGCGGGCTGATTCTGGTGCAGGGGGCATTGGCATACCGCACCTATTTCCAGACGTGGGCGAATCTGCCTGTGGTGTATGAGGCGAACGAGACGGAGTGGGCGGAACTGGCGCGGACGCTGAACGCGCAGCCGCCCGATCCGGGGGTCGTCTATTTGTTGCCGTATACGATCAGCGAGCATTTCAGTTTTCAGTATCTGTATACGGGTTCAGCGCCGGTCGACGTGATTGCGACGAGTGTTCCTTATCTGCCGCAGGAGCTGGAATCGGCGCTTGGGGCGATGGGGAATCCAGCAACGGTAAAGTTTGTTGACTGGGCGAACGACCGTGTCAGCGGGGATACGCTGGCCGAGCAGCACGCGGTCGTTCTTCTCGGCAAGTATGGGCGGTACGGGGGTGCGGAAGAGCATGGCAGCTTTCAGATTCACACATTTGCCGACGTGGCCTCAGATCGTCCCTGGACGTTTTACGAGTATCTGGAGTCGCGGACGGTAGAGTATGATGGCGGAATCTCTCTGCAGGGGATTGCTACGGGTCAGGGTGGGGGGCAGTTGAACACGGAAGAGGGGCTCAGTCTGGGTGAGGGCGGGGCCCTGTGGCTGGCCATGCAGTGGCAGACTGCGCCGGGGTTGGAGATCAACTATTCGGTTTCGCTGCGTTTGCACGATTCAGAGGGGAGACGGGTTTATCAGAAAGATTCGGTTCTGCTGAATTCGCGGCACCGACGCACTGGCCGCTGGCTGGAGGAAGAGCCGGTCGATACGGTGTTCTACCTTGATATTCCGACTGATCTGCCGCCAGGCGACTATGAACTGCGGCTGGTTGTCTACGACTCGGCGACGCTGAGCCCGACTGTTGAACTGGGCGTTTGGGAGCCGGAGGTTGCGCTGGCGCGGGTGCGGCTGGGAGACGGCGGTTGAGATGGGTTGATTCACAGTTCAGACTGGGGAGCAGTTTAATTTTGGGGCGAGAGAGGGCAGGCACAAGGCCGGCACCTGCTGGGATTTGCTGGGAATGGCGGGACGTGGTCTGGCCAGGCACCTTCGATTAGGCACCTGTCACCAATATCGACATCAGGTCGACTAGGCATTAGGGGGGGGCGTTGGGGGGGGGGGGGCCCCCCCCCAAGGGGGGGGCCCAAAGGCCC
>JAPPKG010000203.1:0-7576 GCA_026914085.1 Caldilineaceae bacterium
CGGGCAGAATGTGGCGATGGCGGCGCGGCACTGCGGCGAATGCGGCTACAATGTGCAGGACGGTTATCCGCTTGAAAGCCGCAACACGCTGCCGGAGGTGGTGGCGAAGGTCGGGTTGCCGGTGGCGGCCGGGCTTGCCAGCTTTGCGCTGCGGGCCGGGTGGAAGTTGCTGCAGAAACAGTTGCCGGAGCTGGCGTCCAACGCACTCAGCCGCAACGCGACGCGGCCGCCGGCGCCCGCCCGAAAGGGACGGGGCAACCGGTTCATCCATATCCGTTCGAAATGGGCTGTTGGTGATCGAAACGGTGTGTGGCGGTCCGGCGAGGAGGAGCACACCATCGAGATTGACGATGGGTAGAACGGCAGTAGTCGGTGGTCCGTGATCAGTCACTCATGTAGGGAGTTGAACACCGGGCACCGACTACTCAGAGTCGCTGATTTCAATACTCGTCGATGGTTTGCCAGCGGGACGCGGTTTTGCGCTGCCGCTGGGAAAAGCGCCAGCCCCAACCGGTGATGCTGAAGCCGATTGCAATGAAGAGACCGGCCACCATATAGGCCAGCAACTCCGGCCATAGCAGAATCGCCACGCCAAAGAGAATCAGTATCAGCCCGGGGGCGATGAACAGCCAGCGTCCGAAACCGCCGGCCTGTTGTGAGATGCGCTGTCCTGTGCGAAAGAAGCGCACAGAAGTTTGTTGTCCTGTAAACATATTTCAGACTCCGTAGGTACTATGCGCAGCGTTCAAGGAATACGGACGCTGCGCATCGCTTTACCCTTTCCAGGCGAAAACAGGCCGCTTATTCCCGGCTGCGGGCGAACAGGATGAAGGCGTAGTAAAGCAGCGTCGTGATCGCCTGGATGGCAGCCGCAACGTAGGTCAGCGCCGCGGCGTCGAGCACCGCGTTGACCCCCTTCATCTCGTGCTGGCCGACGAACCCCTGCGTCACCAGGACCTCCTTGGCCCGCTTGCTGGCGTTAAACTCCACCGGCAGCGTCACCAGCGTAAACACGGCGACCGCGGCGAACAGGATCAGTCCCACCAGCGAGATCGTGAACCCCAGCCCGGGCCCCATGAACATGCCGATGATAAAAATGATCGGGCCCAGCCAGCTACCGATTTGCACGCTGGGAACGATGGCGCTGCGCAGGGCGAGCGGGGCGTAGTTGGTGCTGTGCTGGATGGCGTGTCCGGCCTCATGCGCGGCAACGCCGACCGCGGCCACGCTGTTGCTCTGATAGACCTGTGGGCTCAGGCGCAGGGTCCTGGACCTCGGATCATAGTGGTCGGAGAGGAAGCCGCGCGTCTCTTCGACGTTGACGTGGCCCAGCCCGTTGGAATCGAGGATGCGTCGCGCCACCTGCGCGCCGGCCGCGCCGCGCCCCGCCGACACCCGCGAATACTTGTTGAAGGCAGATTTGACTTTCATCTGCGCCCACAGGCCCAGCGCGAGGGCGGGCAGGCTGATGATGAAGTAGAGCGGATCGAAGAAAAACATATCTCACCTCGTAGAGAGTGTTTAGCTAGCAGACGAATCTCCGGTTGCGGCCGATTCGTTTGTTATCTGGCTGAACGCAGACTCGGCACTGTTTTCCAAGTCTACCGTCCTGAGTATACACAAGCCTGGCGCTCCGTTCCTGACACGCACCTGACAGGGCACTGTCACCTGGCTGAACAGACTGGACCGAAGCGTTATTATACCATTACGAATTCAGTATAGCTGCGGTTGCTTACCCCTGTGTTAGCGTTCGGTTAGCTCTCCGTTTGCGCGCGTCTGCGCGCCAGTGTCGCCAGCTGCCGGATCTCGGCGCTGCCGAGAAGATAGCTGGCAACCACATAGATGAGAACGCCAAGCCCTCCCCCAACGACCGCCGCGACCCAGCCGGCAGGTATCCCGAAGACGGCGCTGCCGCCGGGCAGAAGTTCGAGACCGAAGAGGAGTGCGCCGGCCATGACAGCGGACGCCAGCAGCGAGCGCGCCCCGCTGGTCAGCAACTGGCGCACGGGCAGGCCCTGTACGGTTGTTGCCTGCCCCGCTGCCTGGTTGGGCGCACGCACTTTTCGCGCCAGCAGAAACAGCAGAACGAGCATCTCCAGCGCGGTGGCGATGCTGTTGGCCAGGGCGAGCCCACCAAAACTCAAGCGGCCAATCAGGGCCAGGCTGAGGAGAATGTTGAGCGCCACGGTGGCGACGCCGGCGACAACCGGCGTTGCGGTGTCGTGGAGTGCGTAAAAGACCCGCACCACGATCTCGACCACGGCGTGGGCTACCAACCCGAGGGCATAAAAGCGCAGCGCGTAGGCGACGGCCTGGGTGCTGGCAGCGTCGAAACGCCCCCGCTGGAAAAGAAGCTCGATCAGCGGCCCGTCCAGGATATACAGCAGGAACGCGGCCGGTATCGACAGGAAAAGAATCAGCCGCAGCAGGCCGGAGAGCGTTGCCATGAGCTGAGCGCGGTCGCCGGCCGCGACCTGCGCCGAGAAGGTGGGAAAGGCAACGGTCGCCACGGCCTGGGCAAAGATACCCTGCGGCAGCAACATCAGCAGCCAGGCGTAGTTGAGAGCGCTGAGGCTGCCGTCCGGCAGGCCGCTGGCCAGGATCGTGTTGACGAGAAAGTTGAGCTGCACAAAGAGCAGCCCCAGCACGCGCGGCCCCATCAGCCGCGCCACTTCCCGCACCTGTGCGTCGCCGATACGAAAGCTGAAGTGGTAGCGTACCCTCTGCCGCAGGAGAGCTGGCAGCTGCACAAGCAGGTGCAGCACGGAACCGCCGGCCACGCCGACCACCAGGCCGTGAATGCCCAGCACTGGCGCGAGCAGCCAGGCGCCGGCGATGATGGCGCAGTTGTAAAGCGCAGGTGCAACCGCCGGCAGCAGAAAATGCTGCACCGCGTTGAGCGCGCCCATAATCAGGCCGCTGGCGCCGAAGACGACCGTGCTCGCCAGCATCCAGCGCATCAGCGAGGCGGTCAACCGCTGCTGCTCGACAGAAAAACCCGGCGCAATCAACCCGGCGACGAGGGGTTCAGCGAAGAGCATCGCCAAGCCACAGAGGGTGACGAGGAACAGGGTCAACAGGTTCAGGACACGGCTGAACAGCAGCCATGCCTGTTGCTGGCTGCCCTCTGTCCATGCGGCGGCGAAGGTGGGGATGAAGGCACTGCCCAGGGCGCCGCCGGCCACCAGTTGGAAGAGCAGGTCGGGAATGCGGAAGGCGGCCAGATAGGCGTCCAGGTCGGCGGCGGTGCCGAAGCGGGCACCGATGATCATCTCCCGCAGCAGACCTGTCCCCCGGCTGAGGATGAACAGCAGCATGACCAGCGTGGCGGCGCTGGCAATTCCTCTGCTATCCAGCGCTCGCACACCTCCATTGCCGTTCTGGGCGTCTGCGCTGCGGTTGTCCGGTCTCGTCATAGCGGTGGATGATGTTGCTGGTGAACGCCTGCCGCTTTTTGCCTGGCAGGAACGGTTCTGTACAATATATTTTCTTCCCGGTACTGTTTTCGGCAGTCACATTTCAGTTGCCGAGCGAGTACCTGCGAAAGACTGTAAACCGAAAGTTTCCAAGGCCGCAATTCCATGTCAAACGCGTATCTATCAGTGAACGCCTGGCGCGAGATTTTTGCCCGCGTATTCAATGACTCCGACCTGCAGTCCAATGTCAGCCCGGACTGGTTGATCAACCCTGCCACCCGCCGCCGTCTCAAGCTGGACTATCTGTGCCAGTCGGTCGGTATCGCCGTACGCTTCTCCGGCCTGACCGGCAAAGGGCGCCGCCGCCGCGGCGACTGGGAGCTGCTGGAAGAGGAGCAGCGCGACCAGACACGCGATGAACTGTGCCGGCTGCATGGCATCCAATTGGCTGTGATCGATCCGTTTGACGACCCGCTCAAGCAGATGGATCGATTCTTGTCGGTGTTGAGCCGGGCCAGACGTCTGACCGCGCTGGGTGACCATAACAGCCGGGAGAAAGGCGTCTCCATGGATGCGCTGGCCGCGGCCGTGCAAAGCGCCAATCAGTTGCGCTTCTCCCTTTCCAGGAATCCGGAGCAGACGGTTGGCACGCTGGCGGAGGCCTGGCGGGACCGGGAGGCGAACATCGCTACGTCGCTGCAGGAGGCGGCCGCAGTCAAAGCGCCCCAGCCGACCCGGTCGCAACAGCGCGCCCTAGCGCAGCTGGATTGCGGGCAGCGCATTGTCCACACACATTTCGGTGACGGTGTGATAACGGAAGTGAGCGGAGAGGGCGTGGATAAACGGATCAAGATCCTCTTCGACGGCGACCAGGAACGCACCTTTCTCGCCTCCCTTCTGGCCGGTAAACTGGAGGCGACTCCCTGACAGCGAGGCGGCATGCGCGGAGATACCCTCACTCACTCTGCAACGTCAAACCCATCCGCCCCGCAACGCCCTCTGGATAGCGCAAAAACACCCTTGCTGAATGGGCAAGGGTGTTGAAAGTCAGGCGTGGACCAAAGCGCGTCCACTCCGTTGTTGGCGCGCGATAAGATTTCAGATGCGCGGCCGCGCCGACAAGGGCACCTGTCTTCCCTTTCACGACAGCCGCCGTCGAAACGGGCAAAGACTACCTTTCTTCTTTTGCGGCGCTTTTGGATTCACTCGGTGAACTGCTCTTGGCTTCCGCTTTGGTTTCGCTCTTGGACTCGCCTTTCGATTCGCTCTCTGTAGCTTTTTCGGGCCCGGATCCATTGCTGTCAGTCTTTTGCGCCGCTGTTTTCTGGGCCGCGGCCTTCTTCTCTTCATCCTCCTTCTTGCTGTCGGTGATGTACCATCCACTACCCTTGAAGTGAATGGCCGGCTTGCTCGGAAGCCGGGTGACTTCGACCGAGCTGCAGGCCGGGCAAGCGGGAAGAACGGTGCTGGAAAATGACACGATGCGTTCGTATTGATTCCCGCACTCTTTGCAGACAAGCTCATAAATTGGCATCGATCCGTCCCGTCCCTGTCGTGATCTTCTTTGTCAATCCCGCGGACACAACTATACTACCTGAAGTCCTCTCATGGCCCGATCTGTTGCGTCCTGCACCGTAAAGGGCGCATTCGATAAGTATACCTTTTCATAGAGTCGTTGTCGAATTCCAACAGGGAAATTGAGTTAAGTTTGCAACCGACACCGTCCGCTTCTTCTGGTCCAAATCGTGGACTCTTAAGGGGGCAGGCCTGAAGCCTGGCCACCGACCTGATCAAGGTTAAACCCACTCCCATCCCATGTCTTTCGAATTCGTTCAAGGTGCAATCGAAAACGGCTGTTACGAACCGGAAGGCGTCTACCTGACGGCGCCATTTGAAGGCCGACGGCGTGTCGTCCAGGAATGGGGGGCGTGCCCGGACTACTACCGCCGCTTTCTCGTAGGCGCCAAGGCGCTCCTCGGACACAATGGCGTCGACTTTGAAATGGTCCCCAGTGAAAGAATCATCGCGGCAGACAGTGGCATCATAACCACAATCGGCAATGACCGCGAACGGTATGGCCGCTTCATTCGCATCTCCCACCCATGGGGCGAGTCTCTCTACACGCGCTTGCAGAACTTCGTTGTCGACGCGGGGCAGCGTGTGGAGCGGGGTGAGCTGCTCGGTTACTACAGTCAAATGCCCGGGCCTGGACAACATTTCCATTTTGGCATTCGTTTTATCCCGTATACGGTCGTTGACGGATGGGGTGGTTATTCGAATCCGCTACCTCATTTTTCGCCGAATTCCATTCTTCTTGAATCCGATTGACTTTTCCTTGTTTTGAAGAATTATCTGTTCATCTTTTTTATTTTTAATTCAGTATGACTTCGTAGGGACTGGGGAAATGGGGATATGTGAATCCAAGGAACTATATGTGGTGATGTGAAAGCAGAGTGTCTGTATGTAGTGGCTGTGTGGCCCGTGGAGCGCGAATTCAGCGAGGATAATTCAGAGGGAAGCGCAGGAAAGATCTGGACGGAGTGATCCGCCGAACAAATGCTCGACACAAGATGTAGGAACTGTCCCCAAGTTGTACCCAGATGAGCATAACTCGCGAAAAATGGGGATAAAGAAACATCGGGGTTATGAGCAGATTTTATCCACTTTTTTCAGGGTTATCCCCGAAGTTATCCCCAGTTATCCTCTTTTTAATCATGTGTGGGCGGTTTATCCACTACAGATACTGGTAAGGGGGCCTCTTGGCCGCCCTGGTCACCGTTGCTGACCTGCCTGACCGCGATGGGGCACGGCAGATGCTCAGACGAGGCTGCGGTTTCGGCCAGAAACTGCGTCTCATCTGGGTGGACGGTGCCTGTCGCGGCTCTTTGCAGAGATGGGTTTCGAGCCGGTGTCGAGCACACCCACAAAGTTCTGGTCGTAAATTGATTGCTTGGGCTTGACTCGAAGCGATTCCCCTCATCCAACATGAGAGAGGAATCGATCGCGTCAGAAGGGACTACCCATGCGCAGGTTCGGCCATCTCCATGCGCGCCTTGACGGACAGTGCAGGGAGATGGCCCTCGTTGTCGATCACCTGCTGCAGGTGGCGCATACGGGTGGGCGACGCGGTCCGGCGCATGACATCAGAGTGCATCTGATCGATCCAATAGCGGTGATGGTTGGCGATGTATTGCTTCAACTCCTCAATCTCCAGATCGGTCTCGCAGTGGGCGCAGCAGTTTAGGGTGAACATGCGACGCCGTGTGCTGCCACCAAAGGAGGCGTGCATGAGGTTGTGGTTGAAGGCGACCACGTCGCCCGGCCGCGTCTCCAGAGCCACCGCCGGCACATCACTCTGCTCGATCCCCCAGCGCTCCAGGGACTCGCTCGCCTGGCGGGCTTCCCAGCCCGTGAACATGTCCTGCCGGTGCGTGCCGGGGATGACGCGCAGGCAGCCGCTATTCTGGTCGACCTCATCCAGATAGAGCGCGACTTTGAGAAACTTGCCCACCTCATGGAAGCCGTCGCTGTGCCAGCGGGTGTCGCCGGTGTAGAAGTTGCCATCGCCGCCCAGGTAGTTGAAATCCTCGCCCAGCACGCCGGAAATCAGCCCCACCAGCTTGGGATGATCCAGGAGTGTGCTGAGCCGTTCGCGCTGGTCGATAAAGGGCACGATGCAGGAGCGTTTGCTGCCGTCATGGACAACGTTTCGTCCTCGGAAGACCGCCTCGAACTCCTCGGTGATCCAGTCGATCTCATCCTCCAGCAGACCGGGCAGAGCAAGGTATCCGAAGGTTTCGAAAAACTGTTTCTGCTTGCATGTCAACTCCATCTTCCCTCCCTCCCTGACGTGTGGAATCGAGGCCGGGGCGCGTGACCCGAATGATAGACTGGACGGATATCTGGTCTGAATCGGGGGTCGAAAAAACCGTTTGACACAACGGCACTACGTGATCCGGACTCAAGGCATAGCTGCATTGCACGCCGCGATCCGCGGCGGCAAGCGCGGCGGGGTTGCCCGCGCTGCATCAATCCTCAGGCAGGTTCCGAAACAGCGCCGCCATCACCGGATCATCAGAGGCGCCCACATCCGCCTTGGTCAGGCGGGCCTGGTCCCTGTAGTCTTCCGGCAGATCCTTTCGCACCCAGATCGGCGTCCG
>JAPPKG010000050.1:0-7488 GCA_026914085.1 Caldilineaceae bacterium
GTATGTGAGTTTTAACCGCGGCTTCTCACCAATCATATGAGCACCTCTGATTTGGATTTTCAGTCCGCTTTCCCACGCGCCGCCTCTAGTAAAACCAGATGATAGTAGCGCCCATGCGCTTGAAGGACAAGCATCGTCGCGCAAAATTGTCACAGAAAGAGATACTGCACCGACGCTGCTGACGACTGTACCAGCCACCACTACCCCTTCGTCCACGGTCTGCGTTCTTCCGCAAACGGAAACGTCCCGTCGTACCCGCGCGGCGTCGAAACGTGCCAGATCCCCTCATACATCGGTGTCAACTGGTAGTGGCAGACAACATTGCTGCGCTCAATGTGCTCCTGGTGCTTGGCGCCCTGGTGAGGGATGTGGTTGATGAAGATAACGCAGTCGCCCGCCTTGGGATAGAGGATGACGTGCTCCTGCTCTTCACACCAGGCCTCGAACTTGGGCCGGTCCATGGGGTCGAGGTGGGGCGGTTCGATCTTGTGCCCGTCCTTCACAAACTTCAAATGGGCCAGGTCCGGCCCGTTGTCCTGAAAGTAGAAGGTCGTGTTGACGCCCACCGGCTGCACCGCCAGGCGGGCACGGCCGAGTTCGCGCTTCTCCTGCCAGTAGCCGTAGAAATCGAGATGCCATTCTTGGAGGTAGGGTCCCGGGTTGATGTGCGCGCGGAAGCTGCGCAGCTGGCACTGCCGTCCCATCATCCCTTCCAGGATCGGGCGAATGCTGGGATGGCCGACCAGGGGCGCATAGGTCTCCGGCTCACGGTCCAGGAGGGTGTCGAACCACATATTGCCGACGGCGTTCAGCCCCTCTTCCCAGCCCATCGCCCGCGCATGGTTGATGCGCTGCCGGACGTGCTCGGTTTCTTCTGGCGTGAGCGCGTTCTCGACGGTAATGAAGCCGTCTTCTTCCAACTGGTCCAGCTTGGCTTCCAAATTGTCCATTCTATCTCTCCTTGCAGGGCTCCGTATCGTTGACTCCGTTCGTATGGGTTCGTAACTGCAGAGAACACACGGCCGAAGCCGGCGAACGTGATAGACCGAAGTCACCGGCTCATGCCAGCATCAGGCGTTCCCCCTTGGGTTCCGGCACGGGGTCGCCAAACTCACGCGCGGTGTCGATCCAGAGCGCCATCGCCTCGTTGATATTTTGCAGTGCAACTTCCTGCGTATCGCCGTGTGCCATGCATCCGGGAAGCTCCGGCGCCTCGGCCACGAATGTATCGTCAGCATTGCTCCAGTAAATGATGACTTCGTACTTGTACATCACTCCTCCTCCAACTGGTACTTCAGAATGACCTGACGAACCTGTCTGACCTGGTAGGGCTTGGCATTGCTACCGTCGCGTTGCAGATTCAGTCTTTCAGACACTCCCTTTTTTCGAAATATATGATGGCTTCCCCGTACGCGCTCGACGAATCCTAATCTCAACAACAGGGCGCGCAACTCGTCAAATCGGATATTCGCATCAGAGCGGCCTTCGAGAAGTCGTCGGCGAAGTCTCGTGCGTCTACTCAATACTTTGTACTCCAAACTGTATAAGTCATGTCGATACAGTAGGCAAAGAACCGGCTCTTGTCAAACCTGTGCCCTATGGCTGGCCCGAGTACTCAGACCACTGCCACAAGAAGATTTACCGCATCGGACTGGATGTGGAACGGCCAAAGCGTGTCACCGTCGAGGCTAGACCGTCCCTCCATGCAGTTGGCGAAAAGCTCTGTTATGAGTCTCAGTTCGTAGTCCCGTTTAAGTGTTCAGCTTCAATCAGAAAACACCACCCCCCCGAGGCGTCCACTGCCGCACAGGGAAATTGCATCACAATCAGTGATATAATAGCCTCGTGTCGAAATAAGAATGGACGTTACTGAGAGCGTATCACCATCATGAAGCCATAGCTCTCACCAATAGAAGATCTGCAGCCGAAGGAGGGTCGCTGTAGGTCTGTGAATTTCCCATACTTCATCTGCCGATACCCATCAAAGATGGCGAGAAAACGTCTGCGAACGCAAGAATGTAAGGGCCGAAAAAAAAAGAAACACTCCGTCGTAGTACGTCACAGTACGTCATAACCCGTCGAAACCCGCCCTGATCCGGGGCAATTGCATCGAATTGGGTAAGCGTCTCGTAAAGCTTCCGGATTCGGTAGGGGTGCCCTTATGGGCGCAATTCGTGTGCTATAATGGCGACCGAATTGAGATCTGTTTGCTCTGGTTCTGAGAAGCCATGACTCACACCAAAAGAAAATCTAACGTGAAGGAGGGGCGCTGCAGGTCAGTGAATTGCCCATGATCTGTCTGCCCATGTGCCATAAAAGGCGACGAGGAATCGACTGCGAAGTCAAGCATATGAGTCAAAAAAAAAGAAAATCCCACGACTTACCACTACCTGCCACTACTTACCACTACTTGACTCGACTTGACCCGCCCGAAACCAGGGCAACTGCAACCAATCCGGAGAAACCTTGTGAGGCTGCCTGAACTGGTTGGAGTATTCGTCTGCGAAGGCAAGATAAAAGTCCAGAGAAAAGGGAATCGCCTTGCCCTGGACAACTGTTGACACTGCGGGTAACCAAGAGTAAACTCACGCTGGGACACCTCACTGCAAACCGTGAAGTACACGCCTTTTCTCCACAGGTGCCCCCTTACACCACCAAATACGTCCGACCTTTCTCAAGGAGGCTACGATGTCGAAATCACGAGTCAGTCTCGTCCACGGCGGGGACCGCCGCACCAACGTCTTCAACGCGCTGGAGCTGGTGCGGGCCGATGTGGAATCCCGCCTGGCCGAGCAGGTGATGCTCAAGCCGAACTTCCTCAGCAGCGAAAACCAGCTCGCCTCCAGCCATGCCGACGCGCTGCGCGGCGTCCTCGACTTCCTGCTCACTACGCCCAAGCCGCCGCGTGAGGTCCTCATCGCCGAGGCCGGCGCACAGGACACCTGGGACGCCTATCGCAACTTCGGCTACCATGCCCTGGAAGAGGAGTATTCGATCCCGCTGCGCCTGATGGACCTGCACCGGGAGACCGAATGGGAGTCGACGCCGATCGTGCTGGCCGACGGCAGCGAAACGATCGCGCGCATGCCGCGCACGGTCCTGGACTGCCCCTGCACGATTTCGATCGCGATCCCCAAGACGCATGACACCTGCGTGGTCACGCTGGCGCTGAAGAATATGATCATGGGCACGATCTACCGGCAGGACCGGGTGAAGATGCACGGTTTCAACACCCATGCCGAACGCCGCGTCCCCGATGAGTCGCGCGCCATGAGCATCAACCTGATCCGGCTGGCCCGTTTCATGACCCCCGATGTCGCCGTATTCGACGGCGCCCGCGGCCTGCAGGGGAACGGTCCCGGCGGCACCGACGGACTGGACTTCGGCATCGCCGCCGCCAGTATCGATACCTTCGCCGCCGACGCGGTCATCGCCAAGACGATGGGCTTCGAGCCGCTGGAGCTGGGCTTCCTGCGCTACGGCCACGACCAGGGCATGGGCACCGCTGACCTGGAAGAGATCGAACTGCTGGGCGGCGTCTCTATCGCGTCGGTGGCGCGACAGTTCAAACCGCACGAGACGACCGAGTTGCAGCTGCAATGGCAGGTCGAAAATGCGGAGCAGTTGCTGGCGGCGTAATCCAAAAACGACGAGAAGAGAGTAAAGAGGAGTGAGGAGAGAGTCCCTTCCGGCCTCCTCCTTCACTTCTCAGATTCTTCTTTGACAAAGGCGGTTTCAATGCTTCCCATCATCGATACCCATCAACATCTTTGGGATCTGAGCGTGTTCGACATGCCTTGGCTGGCGGACGCGCCGACGCTGAACCGCAGCTTCGTAACCAGCGATTATCTGGACGCGACCGCGGGGCTGAACGTCGTCAAGACGGTTTACATGGAGGTGGACGTATCTGCGGCACAGAAGGTCACCGAGGCAGAGCATCTGATCGAACTCTGCGCCGCCGATGACAACCCCACCGCCGCCGCTGTGATCGGCGGCACCGTGACCTCCGCCGGCTTCGGCGATTACATCCGGCGCTATGCCGGCAGCCCCGCGATCAAGGGCGTCCGCCAGGTGCTGCACGGACCGGGCACGCCGCAGGGCACCTGTCTGGCGCCCCAGTTTGTCGAGAATGTGCAACTGCTGGGCGAGTTGGGCCTCTGCTTCGACCTGTGCATGCGGCCCTCGGAACTGGGCGACGGCGTCAGGCTGGCGCAGCAGTGCCCGGATACCCGCTTTGTGGTCGATCACTGCGGCAACGGCGATCCGTATCTGATCAGCGGCGACCTTCCCGGCAGCGGGTCAGGCGGCGATGCAGGGCAGGCGGACTCCAATCTGACCATCGCCGACCATACCGACCGCGATGACCCCTTCTGGCATGACCGGCAGCAGTGGATGGACGGCATCGACGCGCTGGCCGCACTGCCGAACACAATCTGCAAAATCTCCGGCATCATCGCCCGCACCCGCCCCGGCTGGACCGCCGCCGACCTGGCGCCGGCCGTCAACCACTGCCTCGACAGCTTCGGCCCCGATCGCGTCGTCTTCGGCGGGGACTGGCCGGTCTGCACGCTCGGCGCCGACGCCACCTATCGCGCTTGGGTGGAGGCGTTGAAAGAGATCATCGCCGGCCGCAGCGAGACCGAACAACGCAAGCTTCTGCATGACAACGCTGCCGCATTCTACGCGCTGGCGTGACGGTCGAGACAGACTGCGGAGGCTGTATACTGCAGGGACGGAGCCTGCACAGTTCGTGGGCGCCTGACCACGGGCGACCGACAACCCCATGGGACTCGAATGGAGAACGCTGGAAGATGAAGAGGGCCGGGTCCAGAAAGAGGCCCCGGAGGTAGAAGCGCCGGCGCCGCAACGCCGCGGCAGAATGCGATGGCTATCGGTTCTGGTTGCTCTGCTGCTGGTGGCGACGGTCATCTTGGGGGTGCGCTACGTTCTGCTGGAAAGGTTGGACGCTTTTGCCGCCACCGTCGAAGCAGACGTGCTGTCCATGCATGACCTCGTGGCGCAGGCCGAGCGTGACCTCGACGGAGCGCTCTTCGGCAGCATGATCTCGCCGGACTACCCCAACTGGGGCCGAACACAGAAAGAGATGCTTCTCAGCGGCGCGCGCTGGGACCGGCCGTATTTCGACTTAATCCTTGACCACGGCTCGGACGATCTGCCGCCCACCGGCACGGTGGAAGATATCGAATTCACGTCCGACTGGCGGATGGCGACCGTCACCCTGGCCTACCCCTACGTTCGTGCTGACGGTTCCCCGGTGACTCTTCACCAGATTGTTACCTACCGCGACGAAGTCACCGGCTGGGCGCTCGTCCCCGCCTATCCTTCCTTCTGGGGCGAGAAACAGACCTTTACCGGCCGCTATCTGACGGTCGAATACCCGGAACGGGACGCACCAACGGTCGAGCGGCTGGCAAGCGAATGGGACGAGATGCTGGCCGCAGTCTGCCAGGAGTTGGACGGTTTGCGCTGCCGCCGCACATGGCGGCTGAAGGTGGAGCTCTCCACCGAGTCCGGCCCGCTCGCACGCATGGCCGAAGGATCGTCCCGCGGACCTCTTTGGAAGGGGATGTCCTACATGACTCCGATTGGCAGGGGCGCTCGCCGGTCGGGTCTGGAGTTGCCGACGCCGAGCCTCATCGGCAGTCCTGTGGATGAAGCCGGCTATCAGGCCGTGCGCGCCGGCTATGCGCCGCTGATCGTGGGCGGCGGCATCGCCGAAATCATTGGCTGGCGCTGCTGTGAAAAGGTCGTATTCTTCCGCGCTTTACTCGATAAACAACTCAGCCGCTTGGGGATTAAGCCGTGGCCTCTGACCGCCTCCGACTATGAGGACATCCTGCAGGGCTCGATTCGCGACGTGTCAAGCCTGCACTGGGTCTATCTCCAACGCTCTTTCAACAACATCACGCCACAGATCCAGAAAACCGTCTACAGCATTGTGGACTTTATCCTCGTTTCCAACCCGGAGCGTTCGCTGGCTTCGCTGCAACGTCTGCTGCTTCGCTACGATACCTATCGCCCCTGGCTGTTCAGCGCCCTCCCTTTCGACAGGGACCAGGCCGGGCAGGGCAGCTACGTACGATGGATTCAAAAAGAGTGGATCAGCTATGCTGATCAGCAGTTGGCCGCTGCTACGGCCCCGGGCAGTGCTCTGCCCGAACAGGATCTGCAGCTGCTCTGCACGGCGGAACGCTTCAACGGCGCACATCTGTACCGTTACGATCTGCAGACAGATCAATTTGTCGCGGAGAACAGTGACGGCCCGTTTCGTCTGATGTACTCCCTCCCGAATGACGACGGCGTTCTGCTTCAGAGATTGAGAGAAAGTGTAGCCGAGGCAGGTGGCTCCCAGATACAGATCTGGCGGCAGGGCCAGACGCAGGACGTCGCCTACCGGTCGACCAATGCCACCCTCTACGGTTTGGGGACCATCGCAGACGGGATGCTCTTCTACACCTATAACACCCGCCGCCGGCCGCCCATCCGGTTTGCCTATCTGAATCAGGCCGAGTGCGACCGCGGCGCCTGTGCCGTGCGCTTCCTGGACGGTTGGCCCGCCTGGCCGCCTGACCGGGAGAGAACGGTTGTCTCGCGCGGGGACGGTGTACTGTGGCTGGGCGACGACGCCGGAGAGCCGCAGAGGGCGGTCGCCAACGGCCGGTCGACGGCGTGGCTGGACAACACCCGTTTCGCCTTTATTCAGCCGGACGATGGCATGCAAGTGGAAATGATGCAACTGCCCAATCTTGAGCAAAAAGCGCTCTTTAAGATGGAGAGGCTGGTTGAAGAACTGCAGGACGCGACGGACGCAACGATTGTCTCCCGTGCCGAGTTAGCGACGCATCCGGCCATGCCCGACCGGCTCTTCGTAGGCGCGCGCATCGGGCCCAGACCGGGCGCAGAGGACACACACGTTTTCGTCTACAACCTCGCCACAGACCAGCTCACAGAGCTGCTGCAGGTTAACCACCCGCTTGAACCGTATCGGTCCCTGCGCTTCTCCCCGGACGGGCGCTGGCTTTTCGTCCACAGCGTACAACAGCGCGGCAGCGGCTGGCATCTGCATATCTACAACAATCAGACGGGAGACATCCTGACCTATTCGTCAGAGACTTCGTTGGCCTTTCCCGGGTATGATCTGTCGGCAGACGGCGCCTGGCTGGTCCGTGTTGATGAAGGATTTATCCATCTGATCCCGTTGAACGGTGGCCGGCAAAGGCTGGTGACGCACGATTTTGCCCACTGTTATGCAGCCGTATGGGTAAACAGAAGCATGCCGTAGCCCCTGTCGTGTTCCTTGAGCGCGACAGCCAGGAATTTTGAGAGGAGATGCAACGACTAAACCAAAACCATTCCGTGATCAACACTGGGGCAGGGGAAGCGCTCTTTCTGACAACTGACCACTGCATTTATGGGCGGTCGGGGCGATTAGGCCCGCCCATGTGGGGGGGGGGGGGCCCCCCCCCC
>JAPPKG010000037.1:0-7439 GCA_026914085.1 Caldilineaceae bacterium
AGCACGAAGAGCGCGGCCCGGTTTTGCAGGCTGACCCCGCTCCCGGGCACAACCAGCCCGGTGCCCGTTCCCTGGTAGAGGCTGTTGATGAAACTGCACGCATTTCCTTCGCCGTCCGCTGTAGACAGATAGACGGTATCTGATCCGGCCATAGGATAGCCGCTGGAAATCGACGCTGCCGCGCGCTGCGGGTCAATCTCCGGGCGTCTCTGATCAGCGTATGCCCGGCTGGCGAGCGTGCTAAGAGGGATCGGTACCACATCGACGTCACAGACCCACTGCTGGGCCTCGGCGTAGCCAATGCGCATACACTCCACCAGCGTGTGCAACCGGTCGACGCTCGACATCTCGGCCAGGTCGAAGCCATCCGCCAGATTGGCGGCGATGATTGCCGCCAGTCCTTGCCCGTTGGGCGGGCATTCGTACAGGCGAACATCACCGAAATCAGCTGTGATGGGCTCCTGCCAGGTGCTGGTATGGGCCGCCATATCCTGCGAAGTGATCCAGCCGCCGTAACGCTGAACATGCTCGCTCAGCTTGACAGCGAACGCCCCGCCGTAGATCGCCTTCTTTCCATCCGCGGCGATCGCCCGCAGCGTTTGCCCCAAAGTGGGGATGCGCATTATCTGCCCGGGCCGCGGCGCGCAGCCGTCTATGAGAAGCTCATGACCGCTGGGCTGCTCCGGTCCGTTGTCCAGGTCACTGCTGACCCAGTCCGGTGACCTCCGAAGTTTCGCCGCTTGCGAAGCCCAGCCCCGCCCTATCCATTCGGTAACGGGGTAGCCCTCTTCGGCCAGATGGATGGCCGGTTTGAGCACTTCCGCCAGCGTCATGTTGCCGTGTCTTTCCAGCAGATCGCTCCACCCGGCGACGGTCCCCGGTATGCTGACGCTGTGGCCCGTAAACTGCGGCATGCGGGAATAACCGAGACGCCGCAGTTCGTCGATCGACGCCCCGCTTGCAGAGCGGCCGGACCCGTTGAGCGCGGTCACACTTTCCGTCTTGGCATCCCAATACAAAGCGAAACAGTCGCCGCCAATCCCGGTGGAGACCGGCTCGACCACGTTCAAGGCTGCGGCCGTGGCGATGGCGGCGTCAGCTGCGTTGCCGCCCGCCTGCAGAATCGACAATCCAGCCTGGGCAGCAAGTGGTTGACTCGTGGCAACCAGTCCGTTGCGCGCCAGGACATTGCTGCGGCGGGAGCGAAAAACGAAATCAAAATTCATGGACAGATCTTTCCAAAGCCTTCTGATAGGGGTAAATGGAATAGACTATTCATGATAGTCCATTGGTTGGGAATAGGCAAAGCGGTCAAGGATCGCCTTCGCGCCGTAGCCATCACGCCCAGGCGCCTCCCTCCTAAGATTTCAGATCTTTTTGGCGGAACTACCCGGCTACGGTAGACTATCTGGATAGGGTTTATTCCATTTCCTCCTGGTTGTCAGCTTGCTCCTGGGCCTGGTTCCCGCGGCAAGCAGCTAGGCTGTTTGGCGTCCCGGTTCAGTAACTGCCAATGGGTTTTCTGGTTGAGGCCATTGCCAACATTGCACCTTATATCTATGCAACGTGTGGTCTGCTGGCTCTTTTTCAACTGTATCGCACGTGGCAGGTGCGCGCTGAGCGGCGACAGGCCGTCTTTTCCCTGGAGCGAGACAAGGCGATAGACGATCTGTATCGCATCTTTCTCTCAGCCTTGCTGATGCTTGTGGTGATGGGATTCACCTATTTCGCCAGCACAACGCTGCGCGAGGCAATGCTCGCGGTGGAGTCATCCTCAACTCTCTCATCACCGGACGACTCCTCAACATCCCCAAATACGTCACTGTCTGCCCTGATTCCGACGCCAACATTTACGCCGGAACCACCGACTCCCACCCCGTTGCCAACCCGCATCGTTGTCTCCACACCAGTGCCGGACAATCAGGAGGAAGATACCCAGCCGGAACAGTCTGACACCGCGCCCAATCCCCTTCCCGTCTCTCCGGCACTGTGTCCCGACGGGCGTGCAGTCATACTGTCGCCGGGAAACGGGGCGGTCGTAAGCGGGCAGGTCCCAATTGTGGGTACAGCCCAGCACGATCGATTCTCCTTCTACAAGCTGGAGTTTGCAGCCAGCGGCGCAAATCAGAACTTCAACTACTTTGACGGCGCCGAAAACCCCGTAATCGGCGGCCTTCTCGGCAATCTGAACAGCACAGCCATGGCGAACGGCGCTTATGTCATTCGGGTCGTTGTGGTCGATGCCACTGGCAACTATCCGCAACCCTGTAGCGTGACGGTGACGGTGCAGAACTGATGAATTCGCATCCTGAGAAATGCGCTGCAGCCTCACATTCTGAGCGCGGCCGATGAATTATCGTTTCCTGCGTTTGGGGAGAGCTCTGGCCGCCGGCCGAAGTCTGATTTGGGGGAATCCACTCGCGGCCGGCGTAGTTTTCGCCATCGTCGTTTCGCTGCTCGTGCTTCTCTTGCTCTTGCTGCGCGACGTCGATCCTGCCGTCTTGCCAGCGGCCGACCGTGGTGCAACCGCTGTTTCGGCGCAGCAGTCGGACCCCTCGACTAATACGCCTGCGGCCACTTCCACCCCCGTCGCCGCGATGGCCGCCCAGGCCGGTGTCGCAACTGCTTCCCCTACCGCAACGGACGTCTCTGCTTCGATGGCAACCGCTACGGGCAGCCCGGCGCCCGCCCTTACATCGACCGATGCGGTGACCCCTTCACCAACTTGGACACCAACTGCCACGCCGTCTCCAACAGCGACGGAACTCTATGTGCCGGTCAGCGTCTTCCCTTCCGAAATTGTAATTGGCGCGCCTGACAATGTGACGGGGCGTGTCGTTCTGTTCCCGGCCCGTCTGCGCGCCGGGCCCTCCACACAGGATGACGTACTGGCGCGCGTGGGCCAGGATGTCCAGGTCACCATAGGGGGCATCGTCGCCAGCGGCACCTGGGTCCTTTTGAAAGTTACCGATACGAGGACGGAGCAGCACGGCAAGGAAGGTTGGATGGCTGTCGAGCTATTGGAGGTCGAAGGCGATCTGACGACGCTGCTGAACTATACCGATGAGGGCATCCGCATCCGGCCGTTCGGCTCCCGCCCGCCCGGCATTGGGATCAAGGTGACGCCACTGCCGACTGCAGCAGCCCAGTTGGCGAACGCCGCGTTTGCTGCCACGCCGACAGCGCCGCCCACAATAACGCCGACGGCAACGGCCACGCCCGTGCCAACCCTAACTGAGACCCCGACAGCTGCACCTACGGCGACATTCACGCCAACACTGACGCCCACACTGACGTCAACACCCACTGCGACTTTCACGCCGACACCAACGCCGACCTCTACGCCAACGCTGACGCCAACGCCCACGGCGACACTCACGCCGCTGCCAACGTCCACGCGGGCTGCTTCAACGCAAGCAGACGACTACATACCCACTGAGCTGTCCGCCATAAACCTGCAACCAGCGCAGGTCCCTCCACCACAGGCCGATGAATTTGTGGCGACCGTACTCGACGAGACGGATCCGGCCGATCCCACCGCACTACTGTCCGTGCGTACCGATGGCGGTGAACGCCTGCTTCTGGATATCGACCCGCTTGCAGAGCAGATTATGATGTGGAGCGGCATCTTTGGGGCCTCCAGAGGTGAATGGCTTGACGCCGGTACGGCCTTCCTCTGGCCGGGCTCAAAGGTCTATGTGGCAGGGCGCCGAGAAGAGGGCGGGAGCGTGACCGTCTCTAGCATGCGCGTGGTCGCTCCTCCTGAGTTCCAGCGCGTCAAACGCATGGATGTGCCCACCTTCGGCGCCGCCGTGGAGAGCGGTAAAGCGGTCGCCCTGTTGGGAAGGCGCGGCGACCCCGGAGTCTTCCTCTTGCACCAGGATGGTGTGGTGACCGTCGTTCGCGAATCCGGACAGAGCGTGCTGCCGGTCTTCGAAGGCGCTAAGGGATTTGTAGTCCCTGATGCCAACACACCCGCAGACCGAAACGGATTCCTGTATGTACGCGGGGATGGCATCGGACTCTCCTTCCAGGCCTATCCATTCAACGGCGTGCGCGGAATCGTAGCCGACGAGCGCGGCGATATCTGGTGGCTCGAGACGCCACAGGTCGGCCTGGCTCAGTGGCGGCTGTGGCACTACAACAGCCAGGACGGCCAAATTGTTCTGCGCGTGCAGGCTTCTACCGCCCTGTTGGGGGGAAGTGCCGGCATCTCCATCCAACCAACGTTGATCGCAGCCTTGGCCGGTACCGCAGAAGGACGAGCCTTCGTGATCGATACCGCCAATCCGGACGCAGGGCGTCAATATACCGGACTGTACCGCGTCGATCTACAGCCGGAGGGAGAAATGGACGTGAGTCGGCTGGCGCCCGAGGGCATCTATCGCGGGCCGTTCCAGCTCAGCCCTGGCAACAGCCGCCTCGCCCATCTGGCCTATGATCCGCAGCATCCGAGCTTGACCGTGGGCTTTGTGCGCCCCGCCAATCAGCTGTGGGTGCGGGAGATGGCGCCCAATGGCGCAGGGACGCGCGGCCGCTTGAGCGCACAGACCCAGACAAGATTCGAGTTCTTCGCCCCGCAAGTGGCTTGGCGGGACGATGATAGGATCCTCCTTGCCCGTAGCCGTTTCTCACCCCAAGGCGTCTTTTCGCTGGAGATATTCGGTATCACCGAAGTGGATCTGCGCAAAACGGGCGCCGCAGCCCGCTCTTCCTATCTTTACCCGCTGGGCGACGTGGTAGGCGACTACGCCGCCTGCGACGATGGCTCGGTTCTGATCAGTGCAAGATCGGGAAATAGGGTTCCGAGACTGGAGGAGTGGACAGGTACAGGACGGCCCGAGATGCGAGGTCAGCTGCCGGGATACTATGACCGCATATTCCTCTGCTGGCAGCGTTATTCCGGTCCTGTTCGGATTCGCCGGTGATGGATGATCAATGGCCGGTAGCGACTGCAATCTGGCCTGAAGGCTTGATACATTTCGCCGGCATCACTCATCTGATCCTGGGGATTGCCGGCCTGATTCTGGGCGCCCTGCTGATGATCTGGTGGACCCAGCAAACGGGCCGTTGGTACGCAATCTTTGCCGGCACGCTTCTCTTCAGCATGGTGTTGAACGTGGCGGCCTACTATCTGTTCGTCGTCCCCCCTCACAGCGCCGGATGCATTGATCTCTGCCCCGGTCGCATTGGTTTCCCTCTCCCCTTCGCCACACTCTCCACCGCCGGATCCGTTCAGATCTATATCGGCGACTTTCTCCTGAACCTGTTGCTGTTGTGGTTACTGCTGTTTGGGGGTGTGGTTCTCTGGCGCATTCTCAGCGAGGCCATCCAGCTGAGAGAGAGGGGGCTTCGTTTTCGGCTGCTGTCGTTTGTGACGTTCGTCCTCCTGTCCTGGGGCCTTCTCCCCCGCTACCTCAGCCCGCCCGCCGCACAGGTAACAGGCGACCAGTTGCGGCTTTCGGTCAATGCCCGCCGCGCCGCCGAATCAACTTACGGCGTAACAGGCCTTTGGGTCCACCGCCTGGCCCTGGAGGATATTCGTTACGTCCCAGTGGAAGCGCCTGATGCCTTCGGCGACATCGACAAGCCGCAGGCACAGGTCTGCATGCGAGGGTATACCTACTTCTATCTTCCCTGGCGCCGCTATCGGGTCAAGCTCGACCAGACCGGAGTCACCCCTCTGAATTTCGAGGAGCTATCCCTGACCGGAAGCTGCTGGTTGCCCTGACAAAAGCGGCCGGCGGCCAGCGAATCCGCTGACCACCGACCACCGGCGGCTGAACTTAGCCTGGGCTGTAGAGCTCCGTCTCCGGGAAGAATGCCGCCCACGCAAACCAGAAGTGATCGAAATGAAGGATCGGGGTCAACTTCTCTCCCGCCAAGGGCCCTGCGACGGCCTCTCCCAGAATGTCCCAGGTGCTGCCTGTCTCGGCGTCGCTGAAGGAGCCATCTTCGTTGGGCGAAAAGGTCAGAAGCTGGTCCCCCACCTGCCGATCGTAGACTGCTACCGTGCCGATGTCGCGGCCCTGACTGATCAGGGAGCTGTCCAGCGCGCTGGCCAGCCCGGCTTTGTGGAATATTGCAAGCTCAAGCCCGCCGAACGAATCATGAACGACCCCGGCCTCCTCCAGCACTGTGAAAGGATATGCGATGGCATCGATATCCGTCGTCAGGCCGAGGACGCGCTCGGCCGGCGCAAGGCGGGAATCCGGTGTGCCCCGGAAGAGGAAAGGTCGCGATGTGCTGTCGTACCCCACATACGGGTTGTACCCGTAGTTGCGGGGCATGTTCGGCCGCGCCAGCACTTCTCCATCCGGATAAGCCTCTTTGAAATCCTTCCAGGAGAGTACCTGGCTGGTCAGGAATCTCAACTGCTCACCGGCATACTTGCCGACGATCCCTTCGCCCGTGAACTGTTGCCACCACGTCTCCGTCTGGCGGTCGTACATGATTAGATCACTGTTGCGCAGCCGCCCGGTGGTCCCGAAATCGAGGACCTGGCCGTCAAAGTTGCGGTCAAACGCGATGCTGGCGTTGCACAGCGGACAGAAAGTGATCGAGACCGGCTGACCGTCGACTTCGTCGTTCACAATCTCGTGCCAGATCAGGATGCTCAGAGGATAGGCGCGTGACACGTCGCCGTGGCTGTACAGGATCACCGGATCCACCTCCTCCAGCCACTCATCCCCGGCAGCTATCGACTCAAACTCCGGGTTATCGACTGCCGGAATGCCGTCCTTGGGCGGGCCACCGGAAAGGATCGAATCCCACTCCACCGTCCTCCGCGAAAAGTCGGTAGAGAAGCCGCGCGTACGGAACGGCGGCGGAACACCGTCCGTGATCAACTCGCCGCTCAGCTGCGGCACGCCCGTATTGACGCTGGCCGTCGCCTGAGCGCTGCTGTCGCTGCTGTCCGTTTCGCCGCTGTCTGCCGTCACCTCCTCGCCACTTTCGCTGTCCGCTGCCGCTGCGGGCTGCGCCGGCGCCTCTTCCGTCCCGATCGGAACGCAGGCCAGCAGAATAAACGTAGCGATCATGAGCAGACCGCCCAGCTGTATCCATCGATTCCTCAACATGGGATCCCCCCTGGAGTTGAAAGCACTGGTGGTAAGTAGCCGGACAACGATGAATTGCAATTCCGACCCGCCGCTGCGCACCAATGTACCGTATTTTCGTCTGCAGGCAACTCACCTGCCGCACATACCACAATTATGCCGCAACAGGAGGCCCCGGGCTGTAGTCAGGCTTACGCGAAAGCAGGTCACCATGGCTTTTCACGCAAAGATTCCCAGTGCCCTTTCGTCACCCAATCGGGATTAAAAGTGAAAGAGTGCATCCCAATTTTGGGGTGAACTATCCCATTCCTCAGGCAGCAACGGACCCATGTCCAGTCCGCTTTCGACCCTGAAGTAGGTGAAGCGCCTCCTCTGACCACT
>JAPPKG010000229.1:0-3212 GCA_026914085.1 Caldilineaceae bacterium
AGCTGCGCATTTCCGGGCAGCGTTCCAGCAACGGCTCCAACCTGCCGGCATCCTCTACGCGGCCCGACTTGAGCACAACGATCTGGTCTGCCCGCTGCAGCAGAGGCCGTCGATGGGAAACGACCAGATAGGTGGCATCCCGCCGCGCGAAGAGCCGCTCCCACAGCTGCTGCTCGGTCTCCACGTCCAGCGCGCTGGACAAGTCGTCGCACACCAGCAGCTCCGCCTGGCGGATGAACATACGCGCCGCCGCGGCCCGCTGTCTCTGGCCGCCAGACAGCCTTACGCCCCGCGGCCCCACCACCGTCTCCAGGCCATTCTCAAGCTGCTCGAGATCGGTATCCAGTGCCGCGGCCCGCACTGCCTGTGTTACCTCCGCATCGTCCGCTTCCAGGCCGAGCAAAATATTCTCCCGCAACGATTCGCTGAACAGGCTCGGCGTCTGCGAAATGTACGCGCTCACCGGCGGCACAAAGAAGGAGGCCGGTTCGTCGATTCGCTGTCCGTTCCAGTGGATTTCGCCGGACTCGGCCGGCAGCAGCCCCAGCAGGACCCGCAACAGCGTCGACTTGCCCGCACCGATCCGGCCGGTGACGACCGTGAAACTGCCCCGCTCCAGGCGCAGATCGATGTCAAAGATGCCCTTTCCCGAGCCGGGGAATCGATAGGTCAGCCCGGTGGTAGAGAGAGATTGCAACAGCTCTGTCCGGGCAGTTGACTGGTCGCGGGCAGGAGGAAAGGCGCCGCTCAGATGGATTGGCGTTTTGCGCACCAAATCGGAGGGCTGCGCTCCCTGCATCAGCCGGTCCATGCGCCCGATGGAGACGCCTGCCTGTTTCCAACGGGCCACAAATACACCAAAAGTTGAGATCAGATTGGTGACGAAGGTCAGGTAGTAGGCAAACAGGGAGAAATCGCCAATCGTAAACGAGCCTTCCCGCAGCGCGGAGCCTGCCAGCAGCAGGATCAGGCCCATCCCGATGCTGACAACATTGTGAAAGGTCGAGCTGAGAACCTCATTGAAGAGCCGATCGCGCAGGGCGTTCTTGCGGCGTGTCTCATTCAACTTTTCAAAGTGTGCCAGCATACTCTCTTCAGCGTTGGCGACCTGCACTGCCTGCACGCCCTCAAACATCTCACCGATGAAGCCGGTCACATTGCCGGCAGCTGACCGGGTGGCCTCCCGGTACTGCTGGACTCTGACCCTTGCGAGATTGGCCACGGCCACAACAATAACCAGTGGCAGGAATGCGAAGGCTGTGACGCGTAAATTGATGCGCGCCATGGTGAACAGAGCGACCGCGCCAAAGAGGCCCGTTGCCAGCAGAAAAAGCGCCCACACTGTAAAGTTGCCGACCTCGTCCGCATCCTCGCGGAAACGGCTTATCGCCTCGCCGGTGGAGCCCGGCAACGAACGCGCGCCCGGCATGCTGAGGATCTGCTCCAACAGATTCTTGCGCATCGTGGCCGCGGTGCTGAATGTCCACCGAAAGAAGACGTACATGTCGGTAAATATCAGGCCGTTGCGCAATAGGGCGACGGCCAGCATCACCGCGGCCCAGGCGTTCGGCCCCCAGGCCAGCGGGGCCGAGCCCGTCAACGAATCGAAAAAGAATCGAATGATCAGCCCGGTCGCCTGGAAAATACCAACAAAAACGAGAATCCGGATAACCGTCGTCAACGAATACAGCCCTGGGAAACAGCGGATCAAACCCAACCAGGTCTGGGCAACAGAAAGAGGGGGACGTTCCACAGTTTGCGTCATATCTCCAACTCCTCTGCGCCGATCTGCAACAGGCGATGGTAGCGGGAGCCTGGATCCGATGCCAGCGCACTTCGCTTACCCTGCTCCCGGATCTGACCGTTCTCCAGGATCAGAATTCTGTCGGCCCGCTGTACCGTGGAAAGTCGGTGTGCGATCAGAATGCCCGTCCGGTTGCTGAGCAGCCGCGCGACTGCCCTTTCGAGGAAGGCTTCAGTCGCCGGATCCAAGAGGGAAGAGGCTTCGTCCAGAACGATAACGCCAGGATCCCGCAGAAATATACGCGTGAAGGCCACGAGCTGTGCCTCGCCCGCGGACAGCCCGCCGCTGCCGACTTGCAGTTGCGCGTCCAGCCCTTCGCCCAGGGAGGCATACCACTGGGCCAGCCCCAGTTCGTCGATGGCCTTCCAGATGCGCGCGTCCGGAACGGTGCGGTCAAAGAAGGTCAGATTGTCCCGAACTGAGGCTTGAAACAGCTGTACGTTCTGGGTGACCATCCCCACCTGCGAGCGCAGTTGCTGCAGAGGCCACTGGCGCACGTCCCGCCCCGCCACCAGCACACGGCCGCTGTCCACGTCATACAGGCGCAGCAACAGGCGAACTAGGGTAGTCTTGCCGCTGCCCGTGCGCCCCAACAGGCCCAGCACCTCGTTGGGCTCCAGCCGCAGCTGGAACCCGTCCAACGCGAATTTGCCGTTTGTGGATGATGCATCGTCCGGCGGCGCCTCCATTGGGTAGGCAAAACGCACCTGCTCGAACGCCACAGCCAAGGCGCCTGCCTGCCCCGCGTCGCCGCTCTTTGGCAGCGGAGCTGCCTTCACAGCTTTCGCCGGCGTCTCGGCCAGTCGGCTTTCCGTCGCGAACAGTTCCTGAATGCGGGCAATGCCCGCCCCGGCGCGCTGAAACTGCTCAAATTCCCGCGCGATTCGTTCAATGGGCTGCGAGATTAAATTCGTATAGTGAAAGATGAGGTAGACCGTGCCGATGGTGAGGGCACCGCTGAAATAGAGTGACGCGCCCACGACAAAGGCGATGGCATCCCCGACCGAAAAGAGAAACCAGGCGATGTTGATCATCGAGAAGCCCAGCAGCTCCGCGCGGATCGTTGTTTGCCAGAACGTGCGCAGGAGCTGATGGAAGCGGAAGAGCGTGAACACGCGCGCATTGCTTGCGCGGATATCCTCGGTGCCGGCCAGGCGCTCCTCGACGAATCCGAAGAAGCGGGCGCTCGCCTCGCGTGAGCGCTGCCAGTGGGGAACGGCCAGGTTGCGCAGCCGACCCAACACCAGCAGCGTGATGAAGACAAAGGTCCCGATCGCCGCGCCAACCCGCATGTCTTCGCGCAGCAGAACCACCATCACCCCGATCAGCAGTAGGCCGTTGCCGAAAAGCTGGACCACCAGTTGCGCGAAAAATCGTGTCAGCGCGTCAATGTCGCCGTCAATGCGCT
>JAPPKG010000229.1:3312-7437 GCA_026914085.1 Caldilineaceae bacterium
ACCACCAGTTGCGCGAAAAATCGTGTCAGCGCGTCAATGTCGCCGTCAATGCGCTCGATCATTTCGCCCGGCGTACGCTGCTGGTGAAACGTGAGATCCAGATGCAGACAGTGCCGGGCCAGGTCGCGTCGCAGCGCGTTTGTCGCTCGCCAGCCTACATTCTCCGCCAGGACTGTGCTGCCGACCGCCGCGACCTGTTGGACGGCGGCGATGCCGATGAACAGCAGCGCCAGGCGCGTAAGGAGTTCCATCGAACCCCCGGCCAGCGCCGAATCCAGAAAACGACGCATGATCAGAGGGTTGGTCAGTTGCAAGAGGATATTGATGCAGAGGACGAACAGAAGCAGCAGCGTCTGCCCCAACTGCGGGCGCAGATAGCGGGTCAGCAGACGCACATATAGCTGTTGGGACGGACGCATCGCGTGCCTCCAGGGGGACACAGAGGAACGTCAGTGCGGCTTGCGAACTGTGATCCGAATCTGTTTCGCCCGCGGCCTCAGGCGGAGGATGCGCTGCAGGCGTCCCGCAGCGCGGTCAGGTTTTCACCAACACTCTTGTTCGTGTTGAAGACGGCGCTGCCGACAACGATTACATTGGCCCCGTTGCGCAGCACGTCCCGGATATTGCCGGCACCAATGCCGCCGTCCACTTCCAGATCACAGGTGGGGTTGTACTCATCCAGCAATTTGCGCGTACGCCGGAGTTTGCTGGTCATGGTCTGGATGAAACGCTGGCCGCCGAAGCCGGGATTGACACTCATCACCAGCACCTGGTCAACAAAGGGCGCGATCTCGCGCACGCTCTCGATCGGGGTAGAAGGATTCACAGCCACGCCAACCTGGCATCCCAGATCGACGATCTGCTGAACGGCTCGATGAAGATGAACACACGCTTCCAGGTGGATGGTGATGATATTGGCGCCGGCATGGGCGAACGCATCCAAATGCCGCTCCGGCTCCTCGATCATCAAGTGAACGTCCAGGGGCAGCTGCGTAACCCGGTTGGCCGCCTCCACAACCAGCGGTCCGAAGGTGATATTGGGCACAAATCTCCCATCCATGACATCCAGATGGAGCAGGTCGGCGCCGCCCTCTTCTGCCGCCTGGATCTGCTTCTCCAGACGACCGAAATCAGCGGTAAGAATCGACGGTGCCAGTTTGATCGCATGCGCCACCATCGCAAGCACCTCCTCAATTTATGTCGAGAGTGGACCGGGCTTCGGGCGCGGAGGCCGCCGTCGGGCTGCCGGGTCCTCCTGCGATTGTATCCTCTCGTTCCTTGGCTGCGCCCATCACCTGAATCAGTTCACTGATGTCATCCAGCGTGATCAGCCCCAAAAACTGGTCCCCATCCTGGACGATAATGACCCGGCTCCCCCGTTCCAGCATCTGCTCCCATACGTCAGCCAGAGTCGTATCACCGGAGGTGACGGGCACGCGCGAACGGGGGATCATCACATCGACGACGCGCCCATCCTGCCCCTGCCCGCGCAGCGTTGCCACGAGGCGCGGACGCGTGAGCACCCCGACCAGATTATTGCCCAGATCGTGCACTGGAAAATCTCCCTGGTAGGTCGTCATAATGTAGTCGACCGCCCGGCTGATCGGTTCACTTGTATACAGCACATGCGCGTCCCTGTTCACCGCCTGGCGGGCGCTGAAATCCTTCAGAACGTAGCGGCTCTGCACCGCCTCCAACTCGCCGCGGCCGCCCACATAGACAAAAAACGCCACCAGCAGCAGAAAGATCCCGCCGCCAAAAATGCCCCAGATTGCGAACAGTACCGCCATGCCCCGCCCAATCAGAACGGCGATGCGCGTCGCCGGTATATACCGCAGCCGCAACGCCAGCAGAGCGCGCAGAATGCGGCCGCCGTCCATCGGAAATGCCGGCAAGAGATTGAAAATGCCCAGCACGAGATTTGTGCCCGCCAGCGTAAGCAACAGACCGCCCAGGCTCATCGACTGTGCTGCGCGCATCAACGACCAGATTAACGCTCCCATCGAGCCCGTGCGCATATTCATCGACACAACCAGCAGCGCCACCGGCAGCAGCAACGCCGCCAAAACAAAGTTGACCGCCGGGCCGGCAATCGCGATCAGAAACTCCTGCATCGGCTTACGGGGCATGCGCTCCAACTGGGCCACCCCGCCGATAGGCAGCAGTGTGATATACGGCACATTTACGCCGAAATACTTCGCCGTTATCGCGTGGCCGAACTCATGCAAAACCACACAGACAAAAAGCAGCAGGATGACGACGACACCGTATATTGCGCCGGTCAGCACATCTCTGGTGTTGCGGCTGAAAAGAAACGCACCATAAACGAGAATCAGGACAAAGGACCAGTGGGCCTGGATCTCGATCCCCCAGATGCGCGCGATCTTTAGTGAACTACCCATCTGTATGCCTCTCATCTTAGGCTTCTTCCCGCGCTGATTGGCGCCAGCCATGCTGCTTTACGGCAGACCGTCCCATTGCCGGTACAACCGGCACGCTGTCAGTTCGACGCCGCCGCTCAACCGCCGAGCAAGTCGCCCGGCTCGCCCTGGTTGCAGGCCGGGCATGGACACGATGCCCGCAAAGAGGAGAAGCCGTAGATGCCATTACCGTGGCCATCGGCCCAGGTAAAGCGGACTGCGTAGTTGCCCACCAACTCTGCGCCGTCGACCTTCGGATCGGGCGGCGGGCCGACGGCCAACCGCAGTGGGTCCGCCTCGGCCTGGCGCCTGTCTTCCCGGCAGGATGCGCACGGACAGACGCTTCGCATCCACGCCAGGCGGTATACGCTGCGATGCCCATCCGCCCACTCGACGGTAAACTCTCCCGCCGACGTGTCAACGGTCAGGTCGGTCGGTTGACAGGCATCCCGAGTCTGCGTCAGGCTCATCTGCCATTTCCGCCCCTGCTCATCAGGGCCTCCATCAGCTCAATCGGCAATGGGAAGACAAGCGTGCTGTTGTGTTCGGCGCTGATCTCCGTCAGCGTCTGCAGGTAGCGCAGTTGCAGCGCGCCGGCCTGACTGGACATGACCTCGGCCGCCCCGGCCAGCGTCTGCGAAGCCTGCAGTTCACCCTCTGCGTGGATGATCTTGGCGCGCTTCTCCCGCTCCGCTTCGGCCTGACGGGCCATTGCCCGCTGCATCGACTGCGGCAGTTCCACATCCTTCACCTCGACGACACTGACCTTTACGCCCCATGGCTCGGTCTGCTCGTCGATGATCTGCTGAAGCTGCTGGTTGATCTGGTCCCGCTCCGACAGCAGCTCATCCAGCTCACTCTGCCCCAGAACGGAGCGCAGCGTCGTCTGGGCGATCTGCTGAGTCGCAAGCAGGTAGTTGGCCACGTTGATGACCGCATCCTCGGGGGACAGCACCCGAAAATAGCAGACGGCGTTGACTTTGACAGTCACATTGTCCTTGGTAATGGCCTCCTGTGTCGGCACATCCAACGTGACGACCCGCAGGTCGACCGGCCGCATCTGATCGATAAACGGGATCAACCAGAACAGGCCGGGACCTTTTGCGCCCGTCACCCGACCCAGTCGGAAAATGACCCCCCGCTCGTACTCCTTGACTATGCGCAATGAAGCCCGCAAAAGCCAGACCAGCAGCAGTGCGGCGACGATATAAACCGGAATGTTTGTGAGTAGGCCTTCCATCGATAGGCTCCTGTCGGCAGGTCACGCCAGTGCGTGACAGCGTCCCCGTTGTCATTATATCTTCTACCACACCAGGCGGCAACTGGTCTGGAACCATCCTCCTTTCTGTCCCTTTAGCGGACTTTCTGGCCGAAATTGAGTTAATTTTCCCGTGCCGCCTCTTCCAACCATCCACGAACCGACGCTCACTGCAGTTTCTTCCGTATACGGGTGCATCCCAGCTTTGGGGTGGGAACAGTCTGGCGGTGAGTCCATGCCAGCAGTGGCGGGAATCGTTTAGGCGCTCTTGGAGAAACGCAGGGCAGGCACGCGGGCGAGGAGAGAGAGTCGCAGTGTTGTCTGCGGGGGACTGGTGGGACGTGGTCTGGCTGGACACTTTCGATTAGGCACCCGTCACTGATGTCGACACCCGGTCGACGAGGCATGTTGTAGGAGAGGGGGCGTTGGGGGGGGGGGGCCCCCCCC
>JAPPKG010000467.1:0-7437 GCA_026914085.1 Caldilineaceae bacterium
GCGCCCCCCCTTGGGGGGGGGGCCCCCCCCCCCCAACGCCCCCCCTAAAACCCCCGCCGCAGCGAGTGTGTGCCAATATGGCCTTGACGACCCGCTGCGACCAGGTTTCACCCCCCCCACCCCGCATCGTGGCAAATTCAGAGTATGTGCCAGCGCAGGCAAGACACGCGAGCCAACTCCCATTCATACCCAGCGTTCACCGCTATGACCATCGCGAGCCCGCTACAGAGATTCTGCCGGCACATTCCGCCCAGACGGACCGCACACGGAGCACACACAGTACACACACAGAACATGACTTAGTAGCTCTAATCACTGAACAAAAAGGCGCTGCGTCGCAATCAACGAATCGCCCAAGCGCCATTCTAAAATGCCGGCAGGCATGCCTGTGGTCCACACACCGGAAGGCGGGGGATGCAGGCGCCGGAAGACTTGGAGCTCTCCGCGCTCCCAGCCGGCCAGAAGTCTCTCAAAGAATGAAATCGCCTCCATCGCCGCCGGATCAACATTTATCCCATCTGCACGCAGAATCCATCGATTGCCTTCGGCATCAAATAGGCGGTCCAGTGCAGTAGGGCGCTTCGGCATGCGCAGAGGAACCCAACTATAGTTTCCCCGGACGGATTGCAAGACCAATCTCATGTCCTGGTAACGATCCACACTGCCCAGCACCATGGCAAAGAGCTGATGTCCCCCAACGTCAACGCCGGCTATCAAAGATTGGCCGCTCTGCCGGGTAGTTCCGGTCTTGACCCCATTTGCTCCCGAATATGAACCCAAAAGCCGGTTTGTCGAATGTAGTTCTCGGTTGGCCACCGTTGTCGAAGAAGTCCCAACTATTTCACGGAATAAGGGGTACTCCCAGAGCAGTCTGACGAGAGTCAACAGGTCATGTGCACTGCTGACCTGACCGTCGGCATCGAATCCAGTGGGATTATGGAACAGGGTGTCGCGCATGCCCAAATCCCCTGCTCGCAGATTCATCTGCTCCACGAACGCATCCACCTGCCCTGCGTGGTGGCGTGCCAACGCCATGGCCGCATCATTGCCGCTCGGTATCAACAGCCCCCATAGAAGCTCCTCAACACCCAGCTCCTCTCCCGCGCTCAGTCCCATGGTAGCTTCACCGATCAGGTCAGCCTGTTGAATCGTAACCCTTTCAGCAAGACGGTCCTGTTCAAAGACCAGCAGGGCCGTCATTAGTTTGGCCAGGCTCGCGGGCGAAACCGGTAAGTGAGACGCCTTCTCCATGAGTTCCCGCCCGCTTTCGAGATCGTACACCAAGACCGAAACGGCGCTGATTCCGGGCGGCGGAGCATGTGCCTGCTGAATCTGCCGCAACTGTCCGACGGTGTACCTCTGACGCGGAGCCACGTCTCGATCCACTATAGTCGCCGGCCCGAATCCGCAGAGAAAGAGAGCAATCAGACAATACACAGTCAGCAAGAACGGGAGAAACCTCGCAACATGTCCTCGACCTGAGAGCGCATCTGAACGGGCACATCTCAATCTGTTTCGGTTCCAGGCCTTGTCAACAGTTTTTCTGGTCATTCAAGCGTTCGACTGGAGTCTGTTCGTGGGCAGTGGGCCCTCGACGCAAACCCCTGGAAACGGCGCTGCGGCAGACCCTCAATGAGTCCTGCTTATGTGATAACTTATGTGGCTGGGTTGGCAGCCGCGGCGAGAGTGGGCTGCTCTCCATTGCACTGTCAACGAGTGGGGAATTCTCCCGGGCGAATGGCCCAGGAAAGGCCCGTTGAATCTCTAGAAGGCCTTACCAAACTAAGCTGGCGCGGTCTGTTCCCTGGCCCTCACAGCCTTACTTGCCTTGGGGAGGAACGAGCCTTCTTCCCAGGCAACAACGAGCGGTGTGGCTGTGAATATGGAACTGTAAGTTCCGGACACGAGGCCGACAATCAACGTCGCCATGAAGATGCGCAAAGTGCTCCCACCAAAGATTAAAATGGCCGCAAGCACAAGGAGCGCCGTCACCTGGGTTGCGATTGAACGCTGCGCCGTCTCGATAATGCTGCGGTTCGCAACCATCGCCAGCGGCTCTCCCCTATGCCGGCGCAGGTTTTCTCGAATTCTGTCGAAGATAACGATCGTATCGTTGACACTGAATCCGATGACCGTCAAAGTCGCGGTAAGAAAGAGGGCATCCAACTCCCAACCAAGAATGAGGTTCATTATGGAAAGGAAGGAAACTGTAATCAGGACATCATGCACCAGCGCCGCGATCGCCGCCACCCCATAGCGAAACGGGTGCGAAATCTCTCGAAATGCCAAGGCAATGTAGGCGAGAATCAACAGAGAGGCTGCGATCACCGCGAGTAGCGCCGCCTGGCTTACCTCCGCGCCGATGGCTGGGCCTATGCTGCGGTAAAGCCGCTCATCAAATTCGCCGAACTGTTCGACTATTGCTTGCTCGATCACCTCTTTTTGAGAGATGTCGATATTCTTGAATTTGACCTGAACGGTGCGATCGTCGTCGACATTGAAGGCCTTGGTGTCTGTGAACCCCTCTTCGACAAACACACTGCCCAACGCCGACGGTGCAACCGGTTCGGAAAAACGCATCTCCCACTGTGTACCGCCGGTGTAGTCAATACTGAGAGGCAAAAGAGTGCCAGCAGAGGAGACGTTCCAAATTATGAATAGGATGCCCGGTAGAATTCCAAGCAAGGAAACCAAAAACCAGAGCCTTCTACGTTCAACCAAGCGATACATGGTTTACTCTTTCGTGTTGCGAGCAGCTACCAATCTACCCTGATTCGCAGCAGTTGCGTGATACTTTCACAGCGAACTCACTCGGCCTATCCGCCTTCGCATATCCTGACGACGAATTCAGGTCAAGCCCATCCGCAATCAGTAGCCTAGCAATCCCCGGCTACCCAAAAGCCTTTCCCCCTGGCTCGAGAGAAATCCGCGCATAAACGTGCGCGTGACGAAAACGGCCGTAAACATTGAAAGCAAGACACCAACGGAAAGCGTGATGGCGAAGCCTTTAACAACGCTTGCGCCAAAATTGTTGCCAAACCAGTAGAGCACGGCACATGAAATCAGAGTCGAGAGGTTTCCGTCACGAATCGCCGGCCATGCACGACTGAAGCCGGTTTCGACAGCCAGCCGCAACGACCTTCCGCTGCGCAGTTCCTCCTTCATCCGTTCGAAGATAAGTATATTGGCATCCACCGCCATGCCTATTGAAAGAATGAATCCGGCAATGCCAGGCAGGGTGAGAGTCACAGGCATCAGTTTGTACATAGCCAGATTCAAGGTCACATAGATCGCCAGCGCCACCGTCGCCAGAAGCCCGGGCAAGCGGTAAAGTAGGACCATAAAGATCAGCACCAGGGCGCCGCCGACGATACCTGCCTGTAAGCTGCGATCAATCGAATCCTGACCGAGGCTGGCGCCGATTGTCCTCACGTCAACAACCTCAAGCGGAATCGGTAACGCGCCATACCTCATCTGGATGGCCAGGCTCTCCGCTTCATCCTGTGAAAAGTCACCTGTTATTACCCCGTTGTCGTTAATCGCTGCATTGATAACCGGAGTCGACAGAACTCGCCCGTCAAGAATAATTGCAAGGACTTCACCAATGTTATCGCGCGTGTAGGCAAAGAAATCGCCGCTGCTCTCCCCTTTCAGATCGAACTGGATCTGCCAGAACGAAAACTCATCCTGCGTGGCGACCACAGCCTGAAGAATGTCGCCCGTCATAATCGTTTCGAAAGTCTCATCCGGGAAGGGAATCGACTGAGGCGCGGCCTCTCCGGCGGCAACAGCTTCCTGTAGGGCCGCAACCGCGTCGGGCCGGTTGGTCGTGTTGATGAAGTCATCGGGACGTACCGGAAGCCCGTCAAGATCGACGAACTCCAACTGACCGGTGGAGCGTATCGTCTCGATGGCCTGGTCTGGATTCTTGACGCCAGGCAGTTCGACAATCATGCGCCGCTCGCCCTGCAACTGAACGGTCGGCTCGGCTAGGCCCAGACCGTTTACTCTCTGCTCAACAATAATCTTGGCAGAGTTTAAGGCGTCCTCCGGAAGTGGCTGGTCCTCACTGATCTCTGCCTCCAGCAAGACCTGGGTCCCACCCTTCAGGTCCAGTCCCAGGGTCAGTTCGCGGATGTCGCGCTGCGTGTCAACCCCAGGGGCCAAGCCCTCCTCCAGCCAGACGGGGTGGTCAATGGGCAGCGCCACAAACAGAGAACCGGCAAAAAGGCACAGGATAAGAAAAACGTAGATAAGTTGATTGCGCATAGATAACCTCTACGACTTGCACGATTCACGCTGCGACACCTTTTCCAGAACCCGGTGATAGGCCTGCTGGCTCGGTCGCGACCCCCTTGGAACGACTACCGCCAGCTCCCGAAAACTATGTTCCGCCAAGGCACACGCAACGACCACCGGAAACCCAAACTGTAGGCGGGACCAGAAAGTCTGATATAGGAACGCAGTTCCATCCATTATAAGCTCCGAAGTGAACGACGCCAAAACTGAAGCCCGTTTTCCTCTCCTACGGCAGTCGGCTAGGAGAAAACATCGCCGCGTACATCCAATATATCGGGCGTAATTCTCTAAACCTGATGAAGCGCACAGGCCGCGGTCGGTTCCAGTTCCATTCTCGGGCAGCGAAAGCGCCGCAACTGGCCCCTGACCACTGACTACTGACTACTGCAGTTCTGGGCGGTCTGGCTTTCGGCCTCCCCTTGTGCGGGGGAAACCCCCCGCAACGCCCCCTCTACACCGGCCCGCGCCGTCCCTATGCCGCCTGTTGTTCACCCTCGTCATGCCGAGCAATCGGTCGCACTCCCAAACGCACCGGTAGGGGCAGTCCTTGTGCCTGCCCTTTGCCCCGCTAAGAGCTGGAACACAATATCGCCCTCCGCCGCCGCGCATTCCCCTCCCGGCCCTCTTCGCCCCAAATCTGGGATTCACCCACGTCACCTTCCGGGTTTGACAATGTTCTGGAAGTATGAAATACTGTCGGCGTATCTTTAACACAAGGAGGTGATGCCCTATGGATAACTGTAGTAGCAGTACTGGTCCGATAGCATCACCTCAAGAGAGAATTCTCTAAGTAGTGCTATCGGACCAGACGTCGCAAGGCCCCGTCATTGACGGGGCCTTGTACTTTGGAAGGACCTCGCGGAACGACAATTCCGCCTCCTGAGTCGGCACCACTTAAAGAGTCCCCAAATCCGGCAAAAACGCTTGACAAATAACAAAAAGTGGGAGACAATATATATTGTGAAATAAATCGCAAACCGCGCCAGTTCTGGTTTCTACCAGTTCAGTCGGCGGGGGCGAAATAAGCGAAGTAATTTGGAATTGAGCGCTTCGCACGCGCTTGAAAGGGACATTGCTCCATGACCGGTGCAGCCATCTCGATGAAGCGGCGCCCGGCTCCCCCCTCTCCCCGAGCCAATCCGCTGCTCGGCACTGCCGGACGTCTCCGGCAGGACCCTCTCGGATGTTTGCAGCAGTTCGTTGATGAAGCTGGACCCGCCTGCAAATACAGGTTCTTCGCCCACTGGTGGGGCTACCTCTTCGTTCACCCCGAACACAACAAGCATGTATTGTTAGACAACTACAAGAACTTCACCAAGCTTCCCCACCCCACCTTCCTGCTGCTCTACCCGCTCGTTGGCAAAGGCCTTCTCAGCAACGACGGCGATTCATGGCTGCGGCAACGACGACTTGCCCAACCGGCATTTCACCGCGCACAGATTCAGGAAATGGGAAACGTCATGACCGCGGCCGCTCAGAAGAGATTTTCCCGTTGGGAACAGTCCGCAAAGTCAGCCAGTGTGGTCCAATTCGATCGCGAAATGATGGAAATGACCCTTGAAATCGCCGGCAGAACACTTTTCAGCGTCGACCTGACCGGTGAGGCCCGTGAAGTCGGCAATGTGTTCAGCAGGTTGAACGAAATCTTTGTGAAATTGGTTGTTTCACC
Organism: Caldilineaceae bacterium; assembly: GCA_026914085.1. Classification (GTDB taxonomy): domain Bacteria; phylum Chloroflexota; class Anaerolineae; order Caldilineales; family Caldilineaceae; genus Bin5. The sequence continues at coordinate 5,969 of JAPPKG010000467.1, forward strand.
GATCTCGCTCTATACGATGCGGATTCCTTTCTGGCCCAGCACACGCAGTGTCACGCGCGACGTGGGCGCGCTCGATCGGCTGATCTATGCCATGATCAACGATAGACGCGCTACCGGAGAGTCTGGCAACGATCTCATGGGAATGTTACTGTCCGCGCGCGACGAAGACACTGGCGAGGGCATGGACCAGAAGCAGCTTCGCGACGAGGTGATAACCCTGCTAATCGCTGGGCACGAAACCACCACTCTGTTGCTTACTTGGTTCTTCTACTGCCTGGGAAGACACCCCGAAATCGAGGCCAATGTCCATGATGAAGTGGACCGGACCCTGAACGGTCGGCTGCCGACAGTGGAGGACATCCCTAATCTGGTATACTTGCGCCAGGTTATCGACGAGACCATGCGCCTGTTTCCCCCTGCCTATGCCCTGTCGCGATGGTGTGCCGAGGACGATGTGATCGGCGGTTTTGCCACGCCTGCGAGTGCCGTGATCACGCTCAGTCCATTCATTACCCACAGAATGCCCGAGTTCTGGCCGCGGCCCAGAGAATTCAATCCGGACCGGTTCAGCCAGGCAAACGAACAAGACCGTCATCGTTTCGCATATATCCCTTTCGGCGCAGGGCCGCGGCAGTGCATCGGCGAAGGCTTCGCCCTCACGGAAAGTGTACTGGTCGCCGCCGCAATTGCGCAGCGCTTTCGTCTCCGCATTCCTGAAGGCTACGTCGCACAACTGGACCCGCAGATAACCCTTCATCCGAAGGGCGGGATGAAAATGCAGTTCGAGCTGCGATGAGCTACTTGGGCGACCGACTGAGGAATAGACGGGGACACGCTCCGAGATGATTTGAAATCTCCCAAGCTGCAGCTACTTTGAGCTGGGCAGAATTCCCACTCTGCACGCGCCCAGTTTCCTCCGCCAACTGGGCGCGGCCTGTCAGTTCAGACAGCCCATTTCATTGTAACTTCACAGCCCGGGTGCTATACTTGCCGTCACGGCGTTCACCGTGAAGAAACGGTGGCGCCACCTTCAGACCGCATTCCTGTGGGTACGTCAGGCCGCCAACTGGCGCCCCGTAAACGGGCATAGCCCCCCGCCTGATGCGCGGGACAATGTTCAACGACAAGGAGTTACAATCCCATGGCGAAAAAATCGCTTATGATGTGGGGTGGCTGGGAAGGCCACGAACCAAAGCAGTGCGTGGATATTTTCGCCCCGCTTATAGAGGAGGCTGGCTTCGACGTAGACGTTGAGACTTCGCTCGAGGTCTACACCGACGCGGAGCGTATGGCCGCCTACGATGTCATCACCCAAGTCTATACGATGAGCTCCATTACAAAGGAGCAGGAAGAGGGCCTCCTTGAAACGATTGCGAACGGGGCAGGATTCGCCGGCTGGCACGGAGGAATGGCTGACGCATTTCGCCAGAACACCGAATATCAGTTCATGGTCGGTGGGCAATGGGTAG
>JAPPKG010000271.1:0-7398 GCA_026914085.1 Caldilineaceae bacterium
TGTCCGTCTGATTGATGTCCGGATCGTCGTCCAGAAAGCCGACCAGTTCGTATCCAAGGCTCGGGCGCGCCGCAATCGTGCGCATCACCATCAACCCCACGTCGCCGGCGCCCACCAACACCACACGTTCCAGACCGATCCCCTGGTTGCGCAGATAGCCCCGCACCGTGTAGATCACCGCCCGGCTGATTCCCAGCAACAGCGTAACCAGCACCGCCGTATACAGGAAGATCAGACGGCTGAAGGACAGCTGCCCGAAGGCCAGGTTCAGAATAATCAGGACGACAACGCCGATCGTGGTCGCGCTCGCGATGGCGTAGACCTCCTCAATCCAGAGGCGGTCTCGTCGGTAAACGTAGACCTTGGAGAACTGAAACGAACAGAAAAGGAGAAAAACCAGCGCCAGTCCGAACGGCAGATAGGTAACCAGTTCAGCCTGGTTTGCCGGATCGACGGTGAGGAACCATTGCAGCCGGTAGCGCACCCAGTAGGCCATCACAAACGCGGCAACGATCAGAATCAGATCGCTGATGCGCAGTAGCGCCGGCCACCACCGCGACGGAACCCGTATGAGCAGGGAAATCAACCAGCTACTGTCAGGTGATCCTGTTGCCTCTCCGCTTGTCCGCCGCCCGTTGAGGGTCTGTTGGGATGTCGGGCGGCCTTGGCGCTGTTTCATCTGTACGGTTGACATCGGCATCCATTCAGTGGCCAGTGGCCTGCGGTGTGCGAAATGCTGCTCCTGCTATGTACCGTCCTCTATCCTCCACTGACTGCACTTTCATATACATCCATCGTTTCTCTCGCAGTCCGTTCCCACGAGAAATTCCTCGCCTGCCGAAGTCCTAGCTTTCGCAACCCAGTGGTGGTTTGCTGATCTGTGAACAGACATTCGAACGCGTTTTGGAGTGCAGCTTGGTCACGCGCCGGTACGATAAGCGCCGCGTCGCCGGCCACCTCCTTCAGGCTCGGCGTGTTGCTGCAGATGACCGGTGTCCCCGATGCCATAGCCTCCAACACCGGCAAACCAAATCCCTCGAACAGACTGGGGTAAACGAATCCGCTGGCCGCGTTATACCACAAGCACAGGTCTCGCTCCGGTAGGAAACCGGGGAACTGCACAACCGGCCCTTCCTCCGACTGTCCGCTCGTCAAGCCCAACTCGTCCGCCAGAGAGAAAATCTCTTGGTAATGCCAGCCTTTGCCGCCCGCCACCACCAACCCTACGTCTCGCCCGATTACACTCTCCGCCCGCCACTTCGCAAAAGTCCGCAGCAGATGGGGTAGGTTTTTGCGCGGCTCTAATGTGCCAACATAGAGCAGGAACCTCTCCGGCAACCCCATGAGATCGCGAAAATCGGTGACCTCGGCAGCCGGTAGAGGCCGGAACTGCTGGCCGACCCCATTATAAACCACCTCCACGCGCCGGCTTTCGACCCCGAACTCCGCCCGCACGTCCGCTGCCGTCTGCTTGCTGACAGCGATAACCCGCCGCGCCCGTCGGGCGCTGGCACGGCACAACTGCCCAAGGTAGAATCGCTTGAGACGGGGGAAACGCTCCGGCATCCGTACAAAACTGAGATCATGCACCGTCACCACCCCGGGCACCCTCGTCGCCAGCGGCAATGTATTCACCAGGCCGTGCACTAGGTTCCCCTGCGCCGTCATCGCCGCCAGCGGCAGCGCCGTCTGCTCCCAGATGATGCGCGGCACCGGATCGCCCGCCGGCCAGCGCGTATAGCGCAACTCCATCCCTGGATGCCTCTGCGAGAGGCGAAAATCGCGGTCATTGACGAAGGCCGTCACCTTGGTTCCGTCGGTCTCGTCCGCAAGCGCTGTCAGCAGGTTGCGGCAGTAGTTGCTGACCCCGGCCCCCCGGTAACCACCTCTTGTATGGAGGAGTTGGGCGTTGACGACGACTCTCATAGTCAGTAACTTCCAGTGAACTGCTAGCGGCCATGGGCCACCGCCCTGTAGGCCGCCACCGTTTGGCGTGCAATCTCTTCCATCGTGTATCGGGCTAGCACCCGCTGCCTCCCAGCAGAGGCAAAGTGGCTGCGAGTTACCCCATCCTGCATCAGTTGCTGCAATTGCGACCGCAGCGCCTCCACATCCCCTTCTGGGAAGACCACTCCGGCATCTCCGATCACGTTGGGGATCTCTCCGCTACTGCTGCCAAGCACCGGCACCCCGCAGGCCATCGCCTCGATCAGGACCCGTCCAAACTGTTCCTTCCAGTTGGGCCGCGTCCGGCTCGGCAGCACCAGCACGTCCAGCGAGCGATAAAAGTCGGGCATCTCCCCGCTGGGCAGTCTGACGCCCAACGTCACCCTGTCTGCGATGCCGCACTCGGAAGCCAGTTTCCGCAGCGCCTCGATCTCTTCCCCGCTGCCCACCAGCGTCAAGCGCCACGCACCATCCAGACCATCGCACGCCAGCAGCAGCAGGTCCAGCCCCTTCTCGGGCAACAGGCCCCCGGCGTAGCCAATGTGAAACGGCTCGTCCTGCTTCTCGCGCCCCACCCCATCCAGATCAGCCTGCGGCCGGAAGATCGCAGGATCGACGCCGAACTGCGGCAGCACCACGACCTCGCCCTCGTAACCCTTGCGCACGAGAACCTCGCGGGCCTCGGCATTCCCCGCGATCGCCACTGCACAGCCGCGGTAAACATGGCGCTCGAACCAGTTGAACGGCGGCGGATAGCGCCGGAGCAGGTTCTGCCAAGTAAAGAAAAGAGGCTTCGCGCCCACCGCCCGCGCCGCCCGCACACCGAGAAACGTAGCCAAATTGTATGGCTCCTCATCCACATGCACAACCTCCGGTTTCAGCTCCCGCAGCGCCTTTACCAGAGTAGGATAAAAGTGCATATGATAAGCGCCGTTGAATAGGATGGGAATCGTACGCAGTTCGTAGCCGACCGTATGCAGCCGTTCCGCCCTCTGTAACCCGCGCCGGTCCCGCCAGCTCGTCGGCGTCAGCACCGTCAGCTCCACCCCCAGGCGCGCGATCTCCTCCGCCTTCCTCTGATACGCGCCCACAACGAGCGCCTTGCTAACGAGCACAACGCGCAATGAGTTCCCTCTCTTGCTGGGTGGTAAGTGTCTGGAGACCAGTGGTTTCGTTCAATTCTTCGCGCCCTGAATGTAGTGGAGCCGCGGGCGCCGTTCTAGAGCGGAGAGGAGGAAAATGTACCCGAAATTAGGAACATAGCGCGGACAAGCGCCAGAGCGGTCTTGAATCCCTTCTTTCTTCGATTACTAACGCAGGTGACGTTCCGCTCAACTCAAACTGGTCAAGACGGTTGGAAGATGGAAGAGGAACAAGGGTCTACAAGGTTATAGTACTTAAGGGCGAAAATGACGGGGTATAGGACGGAACAGCAGAGTGTCACTTGAGTCTAACTCCCAGTTGCACACGCGACAGATCCTGACCACATCCGCTCAATAAATCCTTCGTCCTCCTTACGGAGTCAAACCTGCTAAAATTCGCTTCAACGACTACTGGCGTCCCCGCGATCGATTTAGGGTTGAAAAACTGTTTTCCAGACGGGTGAATCGCTTCAGTGTAGACGAGATGACGATCCTTGCTCGAAAAATCCGAGAGATTGCCTGTTGTTAACAGTCCCATGGACCATAACCACTCAACTGTTAGCAAAACCAATGCGTTCCAAGCCTGCAACGGATGTTCACTTCCGTCTGGAAATCGAATGAACTCTGGAAGTTTCGTAGTCTTGTGGGCAACGAACTTAGACAGCGGTGCCCAATCAAGTGAGCCAGAAACAGGTGGGACCGGACCAACTATGGTAGGGGTCACAGCTATCGGCTTGCTTGCTTGTTCAACCTGACCCGAAGACAAGTTGGGACGCCAGAGGAGCAAGAGCTTGAGAGCGATCAGATAAGAAGGAGATTCCGAAATCCTTACATTTAGTAATTGCCTTTCGTCTAAAGTACCGCGTCGAAATACTTCGTACAGCTCCCACTGGTCTCCGTCGGTAATTCCAGCGTACTCGATTCCTGCCAAATTTGAGTAATTGATCATCTGACCCAAATGCGAACCTAGTGACTCTCCTAGTTTTTTCGCTTCAATGGTAGCGCTCGGACGCCGTTTCTGATCCAACAGTGCGTAATCAGCTTTGCGTCCGTTGACGTCATATTCGGGAATGACGATCGAAGGATCTGTCGTATCCCATTCGAGGACCTGCAAGAGAGGGTCGATCAACGCCAAGCGCGTGCGTGTTTCATTGACTCTCAGTATCGGGCCGTGGTCGGCGATTCGCCGCTTCAACTTCTCTATGACAGCCATTAGCTCGTCCAGAAGCATAAGGTTTCTCCTGCCTTCAGAAGAGAGAATGTCGCCTTCTATGTGTTATGTGCAGGTGTTGCTACCGGTGAGGATGAACTCTACCCCTCCAAACAACTAGCCAGTCTTGGACGTACAACCCTTAACCTTCCTCAGCCCAATAGGCAGGAGGCCATTCGCCAATTTCTTGGCCCATGGAACTAACTAATCGCCCGAATGCACTCGCGAGCTTCCTGAACGAGCGGCTGTGCCGATAAGCTTCAGCCAACGAAAAGCTGGCGCTTAATGCCGGCTGATCCGTAGTCTCGAGATAAGTGGCGCCTGACCCCATCCGAGCTTCCAAGTGCCCCTTGGCGTCGCGGGGCAGTTCCGGGTCGGGAGGAGGCCGGGCATCGAAACGAATACGGTTCTGGCCGCGTAGCGACTTGATGGCGGCCAAAAACCAAGCTTCAAACTCTCGATGGGCGATCACGACCTCGGAGGGCACGTCTCCGGCTGCCTGTACCGTCCAATTCTGGACAGTCGGGCCCAACTCTGCGGGGCAGTCGGTGTCCCCGTCGAACAGGACAATAACAGCGCAACAGTCGGGTTGGAGTAGCGCTAACCTGACCGCTCTCTTTAATTCGGTCTCGCGTACCAACTGGTTGCGTGGCCTGCGGATTGGTCGCCCGACTTCTATACCCCAAGCCTGTGCCTCTGTGATCAGACGACGTAACAATACAGGCAAAGCCTTTACATCGCCATGACCCTCGACGATGGGCTGGATTCTCACATTAGAGCACTTTCGGTGAATAGGTCAAGCTGGCGCGGAACGTGGACAAAGAGTTCAGCAGGGGTCAAGGCGTTGGCACGCAGTAGTTCCCCCGCGCCCATCAGGTGTTGGGCCAATGCCTGTCGTACCGAGGGTGACACCGGCGCAATCCTTGTCATTCCCGCTTCCCATTGTGCGACGCGGAGGTGCCGATCTTCGATCCACTCGGCATCGAGGATATCTGGGCTGTGTGTGGTCACTATAACCTGCATAGTACGTCCTGCATGGCGCAACACGTCGAGCACGGAGCCTAACGCGCCTGGGTGGATGGTGGCTTCAGGTTCTTCAATCACGAGAAGAGAAGGAGAAGGTCGCTGGAAGACGGCAGCGAGCAGGCCCAGGACGCGGAGCGTACCGTCAGACATGTTATAGGCTTCGAATTTAACGTGTTCCTTTAACGTCCAGTCCTGAGCAAATTCCATCGTGAGTTTGTTACCGTGTTTCTTGGGTTTAACGTCGACGGTACTTGGGACAATACTTTCGAGGAGCCCAAGGATGGTCTTCCAGTCGTCGGGAGAAGCGCGTTGGATCTCCCGCAGAACACTAGCGGCGTTGCCGCCATCAGGACGCAGCCGCACACCTTCGTCCGGATCCTGCAAATCTCGCAACGCCGAGGGTTCGATACGGCAGATCTGCATACGGGAAAGGAATCGCAATACGGATTGAAAGCGGGCATCACCGCCAACGAGGGGAAGAGCGAGGGCATTAGGCTCTAGGACAGGTACAAGGGAGGATACATTGCTGCGCCAAGGTGTGGCGATTGCCGATCGATCGAACCAACTATACGAACCATCAGGCCGGTGTACGATACATTGTTCACGTACAACCTCGAAACCATATTGTCCCAAGGGGCTTAACTCGAACCCATAACGCGCTTCAGAAGTGTCGTGGTCTGGATTTTGTAGAACAACCGCAAAACCCAAGTTTGCAGACCGTCCACGTGCTGAACTACGGTTGCCGATGGCAAAGAAACCCCCGCGGCGTGCGAGAACGGCTTGTAGCGGTGAGGCCATGGCATCGGCCAGAAAGGCGAATGCGTCGGCGAAGTTGCTCTTGCCGGAGCCGTTTTGGCCGACGAGAAAGGTGGGATTGTCGAATTCCACTACCTCGGCCGGCAGGCTGCGGAAACGTTTCAAAATCAGTTTGCGAAGTATTGGTTCAAACATGGGATTTTCGGCCAGGTGCCAGTCTCAGTTTGACTGTATCGCGGGGCACGTTGAAATTGCTGGGAAATAGGTTGCCCGGATGGTATACGTATGCCTGCGCATTCTCCCAAGTTAGGGTATATTATGCCTTTAGCCACGGAATTTGACAATGGTATATGCGATCAGACTACGCGGGAACACCTTTGGTCGGAAGTTGGTGGGAGAATACGCACGGGCGTGCCTTGATTTGGATTACCGAGATTTCAGGTCAGGCCGTTTTGCAATTCAGTTACGATTGATTGATCCTTCGTGTCTTAAGGGTTCAATCACACAACAAGAAACCCCTCACCCCAAACTCCACCCACACGCATACGCAACAAGCCCCAACTTGCGCGCCACCGCCAGCGAAGCCCCGTTCTCCCACGACGTACTGTAAAGCGGCACGCGCCCCGACGCCCGCACCGCCAGCGCCCATGCCGCCGTCACCAGCGGGCCGAACCCCCTCCCCCGGAACGCCTCCGCCGTCTCCAGCCCTGCCTCTGCCGCCTTCTCCGACCGCCGCGCACAGAAGCAGACGCTCACAGCATGGCCGTCCTCCATCACCGCCACTATCGGCAATCTCCCCGGAATCTCCGTAGCCGTCCACCCCGAAAAATGGCGCGCCAGCAACGGCAACGCATTCACGTGCACCGTTGTGTCAGGCTGTTCGACTGTCTTGGGAAAATGGAACGCCGGCCCCGCGTATACTTCACCGCCGACCAGCGTCCTGTACCGTTCCGCATGCACAGGAGCGTCACGAAAATCCGCCACCGACGGTTCCACCCGTGCCAGACCGTCAAGCTCCTCCGCGATCCCGTGCGGCACGTCAGCCCGTACCGCCCAGGCGCATCCTGTCCTGCCGCGAATCAGCGCAAACTTCGGCCCTGGTTCCGGGTTCGGCTCACGCGTCCCGAGGATCCGGCCGGCGCTATCCAACAGAAACAGCGTGTGAAGGTGGAGGCCGGGTGTGCTCACAGGACAACCAGAGCGCCGTCACCGCTGCATTCGAATAAGACTACTCGCTCAAATCCACCGACAGCAGCAGATCTCGCATCTGGATCGTCTCCGACAACGTATCGACCTCGTTGCAGCCCTCCCAGTCGA
>JAPPKG010000180.1:0-7329 GCA_026914085.1 Caldilineaceae bacterium
AGATCGACCGAGAACGCGTGCGAACAGAGCGGCGGAAGCGGTTCCTGGATCTGATTCACGTTATGCCGATCATGCCGGGGGTAGTGGCTTTGATCGACGCGGCGGAGCGGCGAGGCGTGAGGCTGGCGGTGGCCTCGAGCTCGGATCGAAAGTGGGTGGAGTCTCATTTGAAGCGGCTGGGGCTTTTTGGGCGTTTTGCGGCGATCGTGACCGCGGATGACGTCGAGCGGGTCAAACCTGACCCGGCGCTTTACCGGCTGGCGGCGCAGAAGTTGGGGGTAATGCCGAAGCGGGCGATCGCGATTGAGGACTCGTACAACGGGATGCTCGGGGCGCAGCGGGCCGGATTGCGGTGTGTTTCCGTGCCGAACTGTATTACACGCGAATCGGACTTCTCGGGCGCGGATCTGTGCCTGGACTCAATCGCCTGCATGGCGCCGGATGATCTGATCGCCTCTTTTGACCGCGAGGAAAGTGAACGACAGTCTCCCTGAACCCTGTTGCAGCACCGGTATCACATAAACTGATTTCGAGACGACGACGCCTTATGACTCGCGCCATGTATCCCGGAAGCTTCGATCCTTTCCATTTCGGACACCTGGACATAGCCCGCCGGGCGGCCGGTCTTTTTGATGAGCTGCTGGTGACGATTTTTGACGCGCCGGCCAAGCGGCTGCTGTTTTCCACGGAGGAACGCATAGAGCTGGCGCGGGAAGCGCTCGAAGACGTACAGAATATTTCGATTGTGTCATATAGCGGACTAACGGTAAAATGGGCACAGCGACATGGTGCGCGGGTGATCGTACGCGGGATACGAAATGTGGATGATCTTTCGTTTGAGTCCCGCATCGACATGGCCAACCGACAGATGGCGCCGCAGATTGAGACGTGTTACCTGCTGTGCAGCCCAAAGTATGTTTATCTCAGTTCAACGATTCTGAAGGAAGTGGCCAGCCTGGATGGCGATGTATCCCACTGGGTGACGCTTCATACTGAGCAGGCCTTGCAGCAGCGGTTTGCAGAGCGCAAGCGGTAGCGAAATCGCTTCCGGTTTCCAGTTTCCGGCGGCTGCCGGGAACTGTCAAACGAGAGTTCAAACTGATCATGGAAATTCTACAACTGGTGGATCAACTTGAACAGACCCTGAACAGGGGGTGGCGAGTTCCCTTTTCGCCGTCTCTGATCGTGAATTCGGAGGAGTGTCTCCGGCTGATAGATCAGATGCGAATCAGCATTCCGAGCGCCATCAAGGAAAGCGAGCGCATGATAACCGAGCGGGATCGCATACTGAGTGATGCGCAGGCGCGTGCAGAGCAGATCATAGCCCATGCGGAGCAGCAGGCGATCCAGATTGTCAGTGAGGATGCAATCACCGACCGTGCACGGGAGGAGGCGGAACGAATTATCGCGCATGGGCATGCCGAGGCGATCCGGCTGGTTGATGAAGCTGAGGTTTATGCGCTGGATGTTCTTTACCGGCTGCGTGACAAACTGAACAACTCGCTGCATCAGGCCGAGAATGGAATCCAAGCAATTGAAGCCAGCCAGGCGCCCCAAGAGCAGACCCCTCCGGGAGAGGAGGAGTTCGAATTTGCTCCTGCGATACCGTCCGATGGAGATGATGAAGAGTTTCAGGAAGAGACGTAGACGCCGCATGCCCCGCCTCTCCTGCTGATGATTGGCCGCTTCGCCTCTTATTTGCGCAGGAAGTCAGCCTCAATCAACCGCATACCACCTCCCGCAAAGTGGTCGCCGCGCGCCAGAAAGCTGATTGGAGCGCTGCTTTTGTGCAGTGTTGTCGGCTTGACCTATCGTTCCTATTTTAGAAACTGGGTCCCTTTGGGTCCGCAGCGGACGGTGGCGACGGTCAACCCCAAAATGGGCGTCCATACGCGGCTCACAGATGAGCCGGACGCGGCCAAGATCAAGCGAAGCCTTGAAATGGTGCGTGAGATGGGCGCGCCCTGGATCGTCGAGTATTTTCCCTGGGCGTACTACGAACCGAGACGCGGTCAGTACGAATGGAGCCATCCGGACCTGGTGATCGACCACGCCAACCGGCAGGGGCTCATCGTGATCGCCCGTCTGGGCTATGTGCCGGAGTGGGCGCGGCCGGAAGATTCCCATCATCTCTACCTGGAAGAAGAAAATTACGAGGCATTCGGGCGCTATGCGGTCGAGTTCGTGCGGCGCTACCGGGACAAAGTAGGTTATCTGATTATATGGAACGAGCCCAATCTGAGCCTGGAATGGGGTTTTCGCCCGGTGGACCCGGCGTCCTACGTGAGGATGCTGAAGGTGGTCTATCCGATGGTGAAGGCGGCCGCCCCTGAGGTGCAGGTACTGGCTGGTGCGCTGGCGCCGACGCTGGACCCGCCGGGCAGTGAATGGAGCATGAACGACCTGGATTATCTGCAGCGGATGTATGACGCGGGCGCGGCCGACTATTTCGATATTCTGGCGATTCACGCGTACGGACTGGGATTCGATGCTGACGAGCCGGCGGGCGAAACGGTTGTCAACTTTCGACGCTCCGAACTTCTGCGGGAGATCATGGTCCGAAACGGCGACGGCGACAAGACGGCAATGATCACAGAAGGGGGATGGAACGATCATCCACGCTGGACGCGGGCCGTGCGTCCAGCGCAGCGGATCCTCAACAGTGCTCGGGCGTACGAGATCGCAAACACGGAATGGCCCTGGCTGGAAAGCGTCTGTCTGTGGGTTTTTCGCTTCCCCTGGGACCAGAAGAGTTACCAGGACTACTACACGTTTGTCGGCACCGATTTTGAACCTAAAGCGATCTATCTTGAGATGCAGGCGTATGCGACGGGGCGGTTCGAGGCGCCATGAACGACCAGAAAAGGAGCGGGGAGAGAGAAGCTCTGCAGGGGGCAGAAGGCGGTGCCGACCGACAGTGGCTGGTCGCAGGGAGCCATGGGGAACGCGGGGCCGGCTCTTTTGTGCGACGCAGTCTTGCCGGGAGGGCGCGGCTGTGGATCGCGATCTGCATTGTGGCGCTGGCAGTGGGTGGGTGGCTGGTATTGCGCACCAGCGGGCCGGCGGTGGATGAGACCTGGCTGAAGATGCAGGAGCGGGGGAGCTGGCGGGTGGGGATGGACCCCAGCTTTCCGCCTTTTGAGACGCTGGACGCGGAGGGCGCGCCGATCGGCTATGACGTGGACCTGGCGCGGGAGATCGCGGCAACGTGGGGGCTGGAGGCGGAGATCGTCGCGATCGGGTACGACAGTCTATTGGATGCGCTGCTGGTCGACCGCGTGGATGCGGTGATCAGCGCGTTTCCGTACAATGCGCGCATGACGAAGGACGTACATTATTCGCCGCCCTATTTCGAGGCGGGTGTGCGGCTTGTGGTCGGCGTCGATGCCGCGTTTGAGGGGATTGGGGACCTGGATGGGGGCACGGTTGCGGTGGAGTGGGGCAGCCGGGGCGATGCGATCGCGCGTCGATTGCAGAGGGAGGGTGCAGGCTATACGCGGCTGCCGTTTGCGTCTTCGGAAGAGGCTGTCGAGGCGCTGGCCTCCGGCGGGAGCGATGCATTGCTGATTGATGGCGTCACGCTGCGACTGGCGCAGGGTGAGGGTAAGCAGATTCGCGCGGTGGGGGCAGTGCTGGACGAAGACCCTTATGTCATCGCGGTGTCGATCAAGGCGCCGAAGCTGCAGAGCGCGCTGCTGCAGGCGCTGGCGGCGCTGGAGGAGGCGGGGCAACTCGGGATGCTGGAGGAGCGCTGGTTCGGGCCGGTAGCGGAGGGTGAGGAGTGAGTGAGGAGGGGAGGATTTCCGCTCCTCACTTTTTTTATGTCACTTGTGTGAGCCAGCCCCATTTGTCGGGCATGTTGTCCTCAAGGATGCCGAAGAAGACGCCCTGGATTGCCTGGGTGACGGGGCCGCGTTTGCCGTCGCCCACGGGCAGGCGGTCAACTGAGCGGACGGGGGTGATTTCGGCTGCGGTGCCGGTGAAGAAGATTTCATCGGCCAGATAGAGCATCTCGCGCGTCATGGCCTGCTCGCGCAGGTCGTAGCCGAGATCGCGGGCGATGGTGATGGCGGCGTCGCGGGTGATGCCACCGAGGATACTGCTGCCCAGAGGCGGGGTATAGATCACGCCCTTGTAGATGACAAAGATGTTTTCGCCGCTGCCTTCGCTTACCTGGCCGTTGATGTCGAGAGCGATGCCTTCGGTGAAGCCGTTATCCTTGGCTTCCATCACGATGTTCTGGCTGCTGACGTACTGGCCGCCGATCTTCGCCATTGGGCTGAGCATGTTGGAAGCCATGCGGCGCCAGCTGCTCACCTGAACATCGACCCCTTCTTCGATGGCCTCTGCGCCGAGATAGCGACCCCACGGGACGGATGCCAGGATGGACTCCACGGGGCAGCCGCGGCCGTCTACGCCCAGGCTTTCGTAGCCGCGGAAGACCAACGGCCGGATGTAGGCGCTGGTATGGTTGTTCTTGAGCAGGACGGCTTTGGCTACGTCCATCCACTCGTCGACGGTGAGGGGCGATGGAATGTGCGCCACCTTGCAGGAGTAGAGCAGACGCTCGAAGTGCTCCGGGCCGCGGAAGATCGCAGCTGCGTCGTCAATTTCGTAGGCGCGAATCCCCTCAAATGCGCTACTGCCGTAGTGCAGTGCATGGGTGAATACATGCACCGTTGCCTGCTCCCACGGGATGATCTCCCCGTTCATCCAGATATAGTCCGCTTGCATCTTCGCCATCGATGAACTCCTTCCTGCCAGGTGCGCGCCTGATTGGCGTACGGGAGCCAACCGGCTTCTTTATGTGGGCTGGGAGAGCAGGCGGCCTGCCTGCCATGCCAAATCAGGTTGCATTATACAGTGAGAGAATCTGATCGGCTAAGATTTGACCGCGGGGTGAAACGGATAAGGGAAGGCTTTTGGGGGTTAGCTGGTGGAAAGAGATTGTTGGTGAAGCAAACGCGAAGTCACCGCCACACTCGAGGCAGGTACTGAAAGTACTGTTTGGGAGCTCGCTCGGTGGGGAGGGCGACGACCTCAATGGAAACGGCGGTGGGAGGACCCCAGTTGCCGTCGGCGTCCTGGGCTTCGAGGAAGATGGAGTAGGCGCCGGGTTGCCAGCCGGTGGTGTCGAGCGACGCCGTCAGGGATTCGACGGTGGAATCGTATTCGCCGTCGAGGGGTTGCAAGGTCTCGAATGCGACTGCGATCCAGGAGGGGGCGCCGACGGAGTAGCGGGCGGCGCTGATCGGCTGGGCGGGTTCGGTGTCGGAGCCGGTGCCGGCGCTGCGGGTGTCGTCGGCGGTTGCGGACAGTGTGACTTCCTTCCCCGGAAGCAGGCGCGGCGGGTCGGCGCTGGCGGCGGTCACGTCGGGTCCGGCCGGCAGCTGGTAGGGGCGGCGGGCCGTTTTGGCGGCATAGACGAGGGAGTCGAGAATCTGGTCGGCGATATAGGACTCGAAGTAGGGGCATGTCTGGAAGAAGGCGGTGCCGAGCTCGTAGGTAAAGGCGGCGACGCCGAGGGTGCCGTAGGCGAAATCGGAGGTGCTGCCATCGAAACGGTACATGCAAAGCTCGGGGTTGCAGACTTTGTAGTCGGGGAAATAGCCCAGTTTGCGGCCGAGGCGGCGCAGTTCATCGCGGTTTGGCGCCGGTGTGGAGGAGTGCTCCCAGGGGTAGAAGAGGAGCCGGCCGTAGGAGTGAAGCGAGATGAAAACGCCGTTTGTGTCCTCGGGAGCGGGATCGTTATAACCTTCGCCGCGCTGGTCGGCAAAGACGTCACGGAGATAGGCTTCGATCGCTTGGGTCTCAGGCTCGGATGCTGGCTCGTCGCCACGGTAGAAGTTGGAGCAGACATCGCCCGACGAGCAGCCATTGCAGTGGTTCCACAGGAAGCTACCGTTGCGGTTGAGGTCGACACCGTGCTTAGGGAAGTCACAGCCATTGGTGCTGTTGGTATTTTTGCGCCAGAGGTGCCCCTTCTCGACCCAGGTACGGCCATCGGGATTGGCCAGGGGGATAATGTGGATGCGGTTGTAGTCGAGGAGCCAGGTCAGGTCGGGGTCGGCGCCGTATTGGGAGAGCAGCAGTTCGGCGAAGAGGGTAGCGATTTCGGTGGTGGCCAGCTCGCGGGGGTGTTGGGCGGCGATGACGACCAGTTCGCCTTTTTCGACGTCGGTGGTCTGGGAGTTGGTGAGGACGAGGGCCTGAATGTCGGAGCCGGCCAGGCCAAAGGAGCGGATCTTGTACCAGCTGTTGCCGATGTCGGTCAGTTGGGCGAGGTCGGGGTGCTGTTCGGCGAGGGAGGCGAGGTCGGCGTGGGTTGCTTCGACTGTGCGATAGCAGGCGTAGCCGGGAATGCTGCGGCTGTCGGCCTGGACCTGGAAGGCGCAGGGGTCGGGCAGGGCGCCGGTCAGCTCCGTGTTTTGTGAGAATGGAAAGCCTTCCTGGGTCAGCCACTGTTGCTGCGCGGGCGACACGAGGGCGACAGCGGACTGATGTTCCGGCTCGACGTGCCAGATGTCGACCTGGTCGAACAGGACATTGAGTGCGTGGGCGTCTGTGTAGTCGATACTGGCAACGATGTCCCCGGCGGAGTCGTTTTGCAGGCAGGGATCGACACGAGGGGAGAGGCTTACGCCGGCGGCGTTGAGCAGCAAAGCGCGGGCAGGCTCGACGAAATTGTACTGCTGCAGTGCGAAGAAGAGCAGCGCGCTTAACAGACAGAGCCCAGCGACCCAGCTTACGACCCGAACGAGTGCTCTCATTGCGCCCAAAGATCAGCGACGGCCACAGAGCAACAGGCAGTCCCTGCCACGCGCCGGTGCCGTTATGACTTTTCGACCAGCAGCTGGTCCACCGCTGCCGCCAGTTCGGAGAGAGTACTAACCTGCAGGATGGTGTCACAGAGGGGCAGGTAGTCGAGCATGTCGCTGTCGCCGGTGCCCCACAACATGGGCATCTCGGGATTGAGCCAGAGCGTGCGGCGGCTGCGACGGGCCATTTTTCTGAAGATATCGAGGCGGGGATCGTTGTGGTTGTTGCGGCCGTCACCGACGACGATGAGAGTGGTGCGGTGGTCGATGGTGTCGAGGTAGTCGTCGGCGAAGTTCTGGAGGCTGTGGCCGAGGTCTGTGCTGTAGTAGCCGGGGGGCATTCTGATCAGGACCTGCTGGATGGCTTCATTGGCGCGGTTGCCCTGGAAGTCGGGGGTGATGTACTCGAGATGGTCGATGAAGGCGAAGGCGTGGGACTTGCTCACCTGGTCCTGCAGCTCGTAGAGGAGGGAGAGCATGAGCTCGGAGCAGTGGCGCATGGAGGTACTGA
>JAPPKG010000256.1:0-7329 GCA_026914085.1 Caldilineaceae bacterium
CTCCCACTACTCACAACCCCCCCCCCCCCCCCCCTGGGCGGCGGGGGGGGGGGGGGGGCGCCCCCCCCCCCCCCCCCCAAAATGGGTGGGCCTAATCGCCCCCACCGCCCAGAAAAGCAGGGATTAGGGGCTTGGGGCCAGGGGTTAGTGACGGCGCTTATTCTGGCGGAAACCGGAATGGGAACTGACCACGGCTTGGGTGCCTCCAGAGGTATTCGAAAGTTCGCCCCAATATTGGGATGCACCCGCGCGGATTCCGGGCGTTGACACAGGGTCTTCACCTTGTATAATCACGATCCAGCGGGTCTTCTTCTGTAGCGCGTCCGCACCGTGGCAGCAGTGGAGTATCCTGCTCGCATGGGAAGAGACAGGCAGATTTTCGCCCCTCCTCTGTGACTGCGACAGGCGAAACCAAGTTCCTCTGTGAAACTCCCGATAGATTCTCACCGGCTGACTATGGGGAACCCCAAAACGACAACTGAGTTGAAAGGATGCATTGGAGAAACGCACAGTGATACGTAACAGCTTTAGCGTGGGTCCGGAGGGCTGGCATTCATACGATTACCACGGGGAGATCGTGACGGGCGCGGGCATATTTGTGCTGACGACGTGGCAGAAGGAGGGGGGCGTCGACGGTGGAGGGTGCATTTGGGCCGACCAGTCGCGCTGGAGTACGGACGTGCCGGAGAGGCCGATCTCGATTCTGGCACTGATTCATTACCGAAACTGGGTTGGGCTGGACCCCATCGATCTGAGGGGTTGCGAGGTGTCGGTATACCTGAGGGGCGACGACCTGCGACTTTACGGCGCGGAGTGCTACTTCTGGGTGCATGCCCCTGGTGTTCGCTGGCATTTTTCGGGCAATCCGGTCCCGATTGCAGAGGGGCATTGGGCACGAGAGCCGAGCAGATTTCTCCTGGAGAACGACGAAACGCTGTGGCATCGCAGCTACAGCAGCGAAGAGTACTGGCACCGCAATTACCCGGAGGGCGGGCCGCGACTCGACAGTGTGCTGGGTGATGTGCACAGTTACGGCTTTTCATTTGTCGGATTCAGCCGGGAGGTGCAGGGAAGACTGTCGATGGCGGAGTTCGAGATCCTGCCTGGGAGCTAGATGGAAAAGGGCGGGAAGGAGTGCGGTGAAGGGGTTAGGAGCGACGGGCAGACGAATCAGGCGTTGCATTGCACTTGTTTGGTGTGCCGAATGGAAGGTAAAGACGAGATGACGGATCAGAGAGGCCCAGGCAGCGTCCCGGTCGAGATCGGTTCGCGCCTTGAGCCGATGGTAGACGATTTCTTGATCGCGCGGTTGAGCGGGGGCGCGGCGTTGCGCTTGAACCAGCCTGTACCGCGCGAAGTAGCCCTGGTTACCGACAGGCCATGGGAGGGGAATTCATGCACATCATTCGCGGTATTCCGGGATGGTGACATCTATCGCATGTATTACCTCGGCCGTCATTTTGCTGCGACGCAGACATTGCGAGACGAGACTTCCCACCCGGACTTTGTCTGCTATGCCGAGAGCAGTGACGGGATCCGGTGGGAGAAGCCGGAGTTGGGACTGGTCGAATTCAACGGTTCCAGCAAGAACAATATTATTCTCAGCAGCGAGGCCAGCGCCTGTCCGTCGCGGGCGTTTGCGCCGTTCAAGGATGCGAACCCGGCTGCCGAGCCTGAAGCTCGCTACAAAGCGTGGGCGACGCGGTTCCCAGTACTGGACGGCACTGCGTCGCGGCCTGGGCACAGCTGGGAGGTGCCGGACGGGCTGCATGCGCTTAAGTCTGCCGACGGCATCCGGTGGACTCCGATGTGCGACGGGCCGGTGATTGCGGATGGTCTGCTCGACTCGCAGAATGTGGCCTTCTGGGACACGATGCGGGGGGAGTACCGCGATTACCACCGCAACGAGTTCCGCGTCGAAAAGACAGGTGAAGAACCGTACAGCGGACAGGAGCATTCGGGGCCGATGGGGTCCGGGGTGCGAGGTTCCCGTTACGGCCGCGATCTGCGTACGGCGACGTCGAGTGACTTTATCAACTGGAACGAGCCGGACTATGTAGATTATACGCAGGGTCGTGTAGACGAGATTTACAACAACTCCATCCTGCCCTATTTCCGCGCGCCGCATATTTTCGTGGGGTTTCCAACCCGGTATGTTGACCACGGCTGGTCGGAGGCGGTGGAAGATCTTCCGGAATTAAGCGAACGCCGCCTGCGCGCTTCGGCGAGCGAACGTCACGGCAGCGCCTTGACGGATGCGATGCTTATGAGCAGTCGCGACGGCCACACCTTCAATTTGTGGCCGGAGTCGTTCATCCGGCCGGGTCTGCGGCCTGTGGACAACTGGGTTTACGGAGACGGCTATCCCGGTTGGGGCATCGTGACAACCTCTTCGCCTTTTGACGGGGCGCCGGACGAACTGTCAATCTACGTGTCGGAGGGCTACTGGCGGGGCGAAAGCATGAATCTGCGGCGCTATACGCTGCGAGTCGATGGATTCGCGTCGGTACAGGCGCCACTCAGCGGGGGCGAACTGGTGACGAAGCCCTTGATCTTTGCGGGCAACCGATTGTGCGTCAATTTTTCAGCCTCCGCGGCTGGCAGTGTCCAGGTGGAGGTTCTGCGGGACCAGATGGATGAATCAGTTGCAGGCTTTGGACTGGATGACTGCGTGGAGTTGCTGGGAGACGACATCGAGCGCGTTGTGCGCTGGTCGGGAGGAGCTGATATAAGCCGATTGGAGGGAGTACCGGTCCGGCTGCGCTTCGCATTGCGCGACGCGGACCTGTACGCTTTTCAGTTTGTCAAGATGTAACCGGGTACAGGAAACCCATATAACCATGGCCAACTTGAACGAAGGCGCGAATCCTGTCGACATCGGCTCGCGCCTGGAACTGATGGTGGACGATTTTCTCGTGGCGCGGCTAGGCGGCGGCGCCCGGCGGCGCTTGAACAGTCCGGTTCCCCGGGGCATTGCGTTGCAGTTGGACGCACCTTGGGAGGGTAATGCAAGCGGGGGCTTTACGGTCTTTGAGGACGGCGGCCGCTATCGCATGTACTACCGAGGGCAGAATTTTGTTTATGAAGTTGGGGAGTTGGGCACACCGGGCGGCAAATATATCTGCTATGCGGAGAGCGCCGACGGCATCCACTGGGAGAGGCCGGATCTGGGCCTGGTCGAGTTCGATGGCTCCAGGAAGAACAACATTCTCATGGATGCAGGGGAGATATTGAACGGCATGTTCTCACCGTTCAAAGACGGGAATCCCGAGTGTGCTGATGAGGCACGCTACAAGGCGTTTTCGTTGATGCAGCGGAGGGGCGCGAGAGGGCTGTGGGCTTACGGCTCGCCGGACGGTATCTATTGGTCGGCCATGAGCGAAGGGCCGGTCATTACTGCGGGGTTGCTGGACACGCAAAACCTGGCCTTCTGGGACGGGGTACGCGGCGAGTACCGCGCCTATCATCGCAATGAGTTCCGGCTGCCGCAGACGGGAGAAGAGCCCTACGGGGCTCATCCAGTTCAGGCAAGTAACAGCGGCCAAAGAGCTGGGCCGCAAGGGTCTTTGCGAGGGTCACGCTACGGACGCGACATTCTCACTGCCACTTCGACTGATTTCATCAACTGGACCGATTCCGTTTACGTCAACTACAACGAAGGCCGACCCAGCGAGCTGTACACGAACCAGGTCACGCCCTATTACCGTGCGCCGCATCTCTTTCTGGGATTCCCGACTCGTTATGTAGAGCGCGGTTGGTCGGAGGAGCTGGAGGCGTTGCCGGAGGTTGAACATCGCCGCATGCGCGCCGCGATCAGTGAGCGCTACGGCGCGGCGGTGACCGACGGCATGTTCATGAGTAGTCGTGACGGGTACAGCTTCAATTTATGGCCGGAGTCCTTCATCCGGCCGGGGCTGCGGCCGCGAGACAACTGGACCTACGGAGATAATTTTCAGAACTGGGGGATTGTGACAACACCTTCTGCAGTTGCCGGCACGCCGGATGAACTGTCCTTTTATGTACGGGAAGGCTACTGGCGGGACGGAGCCAGCACTTTGAGGCGCTACACGATGCGGGTGGACGGTTTCGCATCGGTCCAGGCGCCACTGGGTGGGGGCGAACTGGTTACCAAGCCGCTCATCTTCTCGGGCCGCGAGTTGGTTCTCAACTTCTCGGCCTCTGCGGCCGGCAGCATTCGCGTGGAACTGTTGCGCGATCAGATGAACATCCCGGTCGAGGGATTCAGTCTTGAAGACTGTGTTGAGGTGTTGGGAGACGATCTGGAGCGCGTGGTGCGCTGGAAAAAAGGCCGGGAGTTGGGCGGTCTGGCCGGGACGCCGGTCCGCCTGCGCTTCGCGCTGAAAGATGCGGAGCTTTTTTCCTTCCGTTTTCGAGAGTGACAGGTAGAGGAAACCAGTTACGACAGGGGGTTGCATAGAGTGAAAATCACAGCTATCGAGACTATCGCCCTTATGGACCCGGGCAAGGCCTGGGAGACGGTGGTGCGGGTGCATACCGACGAGGGTATCAGCGGCATCGGGCAGGCGGAGTCACCATCGCTTGTGATCGAGGCCATAATTCGCTGCGACGGCGGGCTGGAGGAGATCTTGCGGGGCGAGGACCCGCTGCAAGTGGAGAGGCTGTGGCAGAAGATGTATGCGGCCACCGGGCTGTTCGGCCGGCGGGGTGTCACGATTGCCGCGATTGGGGCGGTGGAGACAGCGCTATGGGACATCGCGGGCCAGGCGCTGGGCAAGCCGGTGTGCGAGCTGATCTGGCAGGCGTGCTGCACAGTGACGGAGTCGAGCGATGTGAAAGAGCGGGTACGACCATACGCCACGGTCTACCCACCGGGCGAGGATGTGGCTGAGATTGTTGAGCGTTTCACGCTGGCCAGGGAGCGGAACTTCAGGGCGATGAAACTGGAGGAGTGGCCCGGAGGTTTTTCGCATGTGAGCATTCAGCGGGACGTTGAGGTTGTAAGGGCGGCGAGGGAAACGATCGGCGAGGAGCGTGATTTATTGATCGACGTACAGAACCGCTGGTCCGAGGTGGGGCAGGCGCTGGAATCGATCCGGGCGATCGCGGCGTTCCGACCGTTTTTTGTCGAGGCGCCGCTTCCGGCCGACAACCTTGCGGGCCTGGCCCGTCTGGCCGATGTCGTGGACACACGGATTGCAGTGGGCGATTGGGGGTTTACGACCCGTTTCGAATTTGAGGAGATCATGGAGAAGGGGCGGGTGGACGTTGTGCAGCCCAGTTCTGTGCGGTCCGGGGGTATCCGGGAGATTACGCGTATTGCCGAGGCCGCGTATCGCCGCGGGCTGATCTGCGTGCCGCATGCGTGGTGTCATATGGTGGGCGTGGCGGCGGAGATCCATCTGGCGGCGGTGCTGCCGAATATGCCTTACTTTGAGATGCCGATCGCCTTTCCCGATTCGCCGATAATTTCTGAGCTGTTGGAGCCCGTTATTGAGGTGGACTCAGACGGCCTAATCGAGGTTCCCAAGCGGCCGGGACTGGGGTTTGCGCTGAATGAAGACGTGGTGGAGCAGTTTCGGGTGGCACCGCATTAGTTGTTTGAACTGTGATTTTGGTGATCAGGTGACTGCTTCTGATTTGGTTTATTTCGAAGGCGTCCGGGGTGTAGGGAAAGGAGTCGGGTAGGCTCGATTCTGGTCCGGGAAGAGATTGTATGGCAAGGATGACGGCGGCGCAGGGGCTGGTCGAGTCGCTGCGGGTGCAGGGCGTGGACACGATATTCGGGATCATTTCCAGCCACACGATGGAGATATTCGACGCGCTGTACGATCACCAGGACGCCATCCGCTTCATCAGCACGCGGCATGAACAGGCGGCGGCGATGATGGCGGACGGGTACGCTAGGGTGACGGGCCGGCCCGGCATCTGCCTGACCAGTACGGGGCCGGGCGCGGCAAACTCGATGGGCGGTCTAGGGGAGGCTTACGACGCGTCTTCGCCTGTATTGACGATCACCAGTACGGCGGAAGAGCAGTTGTACGAGCGAGGCCTGGGCACGATGCATGAGACCAAGAACCAGCTTGATATGCTGGCGACGGTGACGCAGCGTAGTGTCCATATCAGAAGGCCAGAAGAGGTACCAGAGCAGATTGGGGAAGCGTTCGAACGCTTCAGCAGCCTGCGCCAGCGCCCGGTTGCCGTCGAGATTCCGTCGGACGTTCAGGGTCAGGAAGCGGAAATGGCGATTCCGGGGCCGGTTCGGAGAGCGACCCGGTCAGCAGAGCCGGCCGCGGTCGAGGCTGCTGCGGAGGTATTGTTGGCAGGTGGGCGAGTGGGCGTGATGGCGGGGACAGGCGTACACCGCTCGGGAGCGGGCCGGGAGCTCACGCGCCTGGCGGAACGTCTGGGTGCGCCGGTATTCACCACGGCGAACGGCAAGGGCGCAATCGCCGAAGATCACCCATTGAGCCTGGGCATGTACGGCGGCGAGTACAACTTTCCGCCTGGCGGGCTGGAAGATCCGCGCCAGACGTTCGCCAACAGCCTGGACGTTCTCCTGGTCGCCGGCTCCAGCCTTTCCTATTTCAGGGCGAAGTCGCAGGGCCTGCGACAGCCGCCGCAGTTGATTCATCTGGATATTGATACCGCGCCGATGGACAGGTGGTATGAAGCGACGGTGCGTTTGGTAGGCGACGCGAGGACAGTACTGGAGCAACTCAACGGCGCGCTTGAGGACAGGGCGAGCTCCGACAGGACTGTGAACGGGATGGAGAAAGGCTACGCCGCGGAGGTGCGCGCGGTCCGGGAGAGTATCAGGGAGTACAAACGGCAGACGTTGCCTAACGAGACGAAGATTATGGAGGCGATCCGAGAAGCGACGGACAGGGACGCGGTCTTTGTCGGCGACGTGGGGGTCTGCAACCATCGCGGGGCCAACTACTGTCTGGAGATTTACGAGGAGCGGAGCTACCTCATTCCTGCGTGGGGCGGCCTGGGCTTTGGCCTGCCGGCTGCGGCCGGGGCGAAGGCAGGCGTCCCGGAACGGCAGGTGATCTGCATTACCGGCGACGGCGGATTTCAGTTTAATATTCAGGAGCTGGGGACCTGCGTGCAGTATGGGCTGCGGCCGGTCGTCATTGTTTTCAACGACGATGCCTGGGGGCTGCTGCGTTACTACCAGAAGAATCGGGGGGGAGGGCGCTATATTGCCAGTGACTTGCGGAACCCGGACTTCACCAGGTTGGCTGAGGCCTATGGTGCCCGCGGTGAGCAGGTGACTTCCCTGCCGGAACTGGTCCAGGCATTGGAACGAGCGCTGGAGGCGGAGACAGTTTCGGTAATTGACGT
>JAPPKG010000248.1:0-7328 GCA_026914085.1 Caldilineaceae bacterium
GTCCGTTGTTGTGCGAATCGAACTGCAGCTGTTCTACGGGAGAGGGAAGCGTTGCCTGACTCTTTTTTCGCGGAGTTCCGTCGTCGTCTTTGGCTGCCCCCACGCGCCCACGGCGACATGATCGAGGGCCGGACCGTCAGTTTTCTTGAGCTCTTCTACGACTTGGTCTATGTGGTTGTCATCGCTAGAGCCGCGCACACTCTGGCCAGTGACATCAACTGGCGGACCGTGGGAGAGTTCTTCGTGATCTTCGGGCTTATCTGGATCGCTTGGGTAAATGGAACCCTATACCACGAGTTACACGGGCGGGAGGATGTACGCACCCGAGTGTTCGTGTTCATCCAGATGCTGCTGCTGGCAATGCTGGCAGTGTTCACCGACGAGGCCGCCGCAAGCTCGGGGAAACAGTTCGCCATCGTCTACGCCGTCCACCAGGCGGTGCTGTGGTGGCTCTGGTTCTCTGTACGACTCCAAGATACCGACGAATACATGAACGTTACCCGCCGCTACCTGACAGCCATGATGGCATCGATCGGGCTGATGGTCGTTAGCACAATCGTTCCTGTCGACGTCCGGGTTGCTCTCTGGGTTCTCCTGGTTCTTCTATGGTTCGGTTCCGGAGCGGTTCTCAGTCGCTCCGAGGCCTTGGAAACAGGCATCCGCGCCAGCGACTCAATGGTCGAACGGTTCGGCCTGTTCGTCATTATCGTCCTAGGAGAGGTGGTAGTCGGGGTTGTTGATGGCCTGTCCGAAGCCGACCACAACTCGCGTTCTATCGCTACCGGGATGATCGGTTTGTGTGTCGGCTTCGCGTACTGGTGGACGTACTTTGACTTCGTCGGTCGCCGATTACCCATGGACAGGGGACCAGCCCGGACAGCGTGGACGTTCTTGCACTTCCCGGTGACCTCCTCGATCGCGGCAGCAGGCGCAGCGATGGTCAGCCTGATAGAACACGCCAGCGACGAACACACACCCGCAGCCACTGCCTGGCTCCTAGCCGGATCAGTGGCCTTCGGCCTGTCTGCCATGATCCTCAAAACACGAACCCTGGAAGACTACAACCGAACGCCAACCATCTACAGACCGCTCACACGCGCCATGGCATCAGCGGCCGCGATTGCACCCACCACCGCCATCTGGGCACCGGCACCATGGCTATTAGCCCTAAGCCTCGTAGTGATCCTGCTCGGAGTGTGGCTCGTCGCTGTCAAACGATGGCTACGCCTCGACGACCCCGACACAACACAACCCAAGCAATAACCAAAGGGTCGGGATCGAAAAGACGTTTGTTGTTGACCGTGTCGATGCTTACCAGGGAATCCACCGACCTCATCGCATGGACCTGGCGTTGAGTCCCGCACAGGCGACCACCAACACAGGACCGGTGGCGGCACTTCCCTAAATCAATTTGGGCTGACCAACTGCGAACCGAGTCCTTTCCCATTCGTCACCGCTCCCGGGTCGAGGCTGCACCTGAGGCCCAATTCGATACGGCGGAAGGCCGGATCGAGCCAGCCCTGGTCTCGATGGTGGACTCGACGCAGATCCGGCCTCGAGCGAAGGCCTTCCCCTCCTCTCTCCATGATGGTCACTCAGGTTCGTTGCGGATCCGATCCAGCGGCACGGCGCGATGCCCGGCCGGTTCGTGGTAGGCCGTGGCTGGTATTACCCAGATTTTTCCTCCGCGAGCCGCTGCGGGCTCGACATCAGTCGTAGTAGGACTCCGCATAGACGATAGCGTCCCCTATGGGTTCCCAGCGGGCCCAGCCGTTGTTGTCGTACAGGTCCTGTGCCCGTTGGGAGGTCATGGGGTCCCGGTCGTAGTCCGCGTAGTCTGGATCGCCGAAGGCTTTCAGCACCCGTTTCCATTTGGGGTGGGCATCGGCGTCGTCATGGTCCTGGATGTAGTCGGTTTTGATGGTGTTGATCAGTTGGGCGTATTTGACTAGGGGGTGATCTGCGGGCAGCTGATCGTCGTCGGTGTCGGGTTCTTGCGTCTCGGGCATGGGGTTGCCATTGTTGTTGCTGTTGTCGGGATCGTCGTTGTCGGAGATGGTGATGGTCATCGTGGCGGGCAACCCGAGGGTGTAGCCGTGGCCGGGGTCTATGGTCAGGGTGACCGCGCCGTCCGGCTCGTCGTGTCCGTCGTCGGTGGTGGGAAGGTCGACGAAGGCTGTGCCGCTGCTTCCGATGGTGACCGTGCGGGTGCCCGTCTGGACGCCGAAGTCACCCTCGGCGGTGATGGTGACGCTAATGTCCACGCTCTTGTTGGCGGGTGGCGCCGGGTCCGCCACCAGTTGGAAGCTGACCTGGATGCCCTCATCGCCGCCGGTGGCGACTCCGATGCTCACCAGGGGTTCGGGGGGCGGCGCCATCTGAACCGACGCGGATGTCACCGGGGTGGCGGGAGGCGATTCTCCTCCGAGGGTCAGGATGTTCCCATCGCCGTCTTTCAGGGTCGGGACGGGCACCTGGATGGTAGAGTCGTTTCTGTCGTAGATGAAGGCTTTGAGGATGTGGAAGGACAGGGTGCCCTCCGCCTGGATCGTATAGGACGCCTGCGCCTCCGTGTGGCCAGGTGTAATGAACGTCTGTTGTTGGTACGGCCACCGTGGCAGCAGCCTAGGCGTGCCCTTTTCGATTGGCAGCAGGCCACCGTCAGATGCGGGCTGTGAGTCTGTCAGGTAGTTGATGGTGACTTTCCCGCAAACGCGCCTGGGGTTTCCATCTTGGTCTTCGGCGCGGAACTTGATGGTTGCGGTCTCCCCAACGTCGTAGCTGGGCTTGTCCCACTCGGCAACCAGGACCGGCGGCGGCGGAGAGATATACCGCAAGTTGCCTACTGCATCTAAAACTGTCCTCCTTTGCTCCTCGGTCAGGCTCTTGGCCGAGAAGTCGGGGTACAGGTCGTAAATCGTCGGGACGGGCTCCGAGCACCAGAAACGGCCGGGTACCACCTCTCGAGCTTGCCTGTACTCGGTCGGATAGTCGGTGACCGTGACTTTGAATACGTAGGTGTTGCTGCCGAAGTTAAAAAACCCTCCGAACCTCATGTAGACATGTTCGTCCCCCTCCAATGTTCGGTCCCGGAGGGCAGTCAACCGAATGCGGGCGACGCGATTGTCTCTGTCCCAGTGATAGTCCTTTATGCAGATGTCGACGCCATCGGCGTTGTAGTCCCCATAGGTTGCGCATTTTTGATCGGGGTTGCGTTTTGTCGTGACTGTGTATGGGTATTCGACGTTGTCGGTGATGAAATAAAAGTTGCGCTCATCCTGGATAGTGGCCCCAAAGCCCGAGGGGACATTCTCGATGATGATCGTCTTGGTCTGTCCCTCGTAGAGCGTGGGCGTCGTGGTGACCGTGGGCCCATCGTCATCGTCGTCGTGGATTGTGATGGTGTGGTAAAACGTTGGGCCCCTATCGGAGATTACTGTGACGAACAAAGTGCCCCCTGGAGAGGGGACATCATTGTCGATAATCGGAAGTTGTAAAGTAAACTCCGTCCGACCCGCCGGGACGAACAACCCCGGGACGCGCCGGAAATCACGGCCTGCCACCGCCCCGATCGAGTTGTATTCAAAGCTCACCCTGATATCCCGCCGCAGTGCCTTGGACAGGTTGAATTTCACTTCTGCGTATCCGGCGTCCTCATCAACATCTGTAGAAATACCGCCGGAGGCGGTACTGATCGTGTACGCATCGTCGTCGGCGATGGTCACGGTCATGGTGCTCTGCTCCCCCAACGTGGCATAGGATGGGTCGGAAAGGGTCAGGGTGAAGGTCTCGTCCTGTTCCACTATGTTGTCGTCCAGAATCAACGGAATGTAGACCTTTATCCGCGAGTACCTCGTCCCCGACGTACCCCACCCATAGATGTTGACGCGGTGGCTAACCGAACGGAAATCCACGCCCTCGATGGCGGTACCGGACGTAGCGGTGATAGTCGCCGAAGCCAACCCGATTCCGTCGGGAGACATCAGGACAGAGATCTCCACCTCTCCCTCATAGTGCTCACCCACCGTGATCTCGGCGTGCTGGAAACTTATGGTGGGGGGATAGATACGGACGATGCTGTCCGGCACCTCCACCTTCTTGCGGCGGAAGGAGGCGCTTCCATCGTAATTGGGGTCGGCGCTTCGGGTGACGTGGGTGAGCGTGGCGGTTTCGTCCCAAATGTCGTAGTCTTCTTTCGAGGTCACAGTCACCGTCTGCGCCGTGTCCCAGGTGCCGGGCATGAATGTCAGAGTCTGGGGGCTGGTGGTGACGTCAGCGTCGTCCGACGTTATCTCCACCGTCACATCGTGGGTCGGCGCCGACGACAGTTCCACCGTGAAGCTTTGGCTTCCGCCCTCGGTCAACTCCATCGGACCGGAAGGAGTGATGACCAGCCGCCCGGTCCCGTCGTTGTCAACGATGGTTACATCGGCCGTTGCGTGTTCCGGCGCCTCGTCCACGCCGTCGGACAGGCCTGTGATCTGCGCGGTGAAGCTCTCGCGGACCTCGGCGACGGCGTCGTTAACAATTCCGATGAACACCACGGTTTCCGTCTCACCTGCCGGGATGTCGGCACTGTAAGGACCGGGAATGTAATCGGCATTGGCGGTGGCGGAGCCGTCGGTGGTTGTGACCGAGAAGGTCGTAACCTCCCCACGGGGGTGGGACAGCTCGACCCTCAGGTTCACCGATGTCCCGCCCTCGTCAACGGTTACCGCCGTCTCGCCGAAACCAACGCTGGGACTCTCCACCGCGAAAACCGGAGAAAGGGCGTAAAAGCGGCCTCGGTCCGCGGTGAACGTCAAGCCTCCGGAAAGAGGACTTCCCTCCCGACCGGAGGGGTCGCCCGTGGCAGCCCGTTCATCTACAAAGACACGTTGCACCTGGCTCGACCCATGGGAGTTGCCAAGTACATAATGATCCGCCTCTTGATCCGAGTCGCTCCGGGTGCCGTCGCTTTTGCTGCCGGTAAAACCCATGTGTAGGAGACCCGTTGTCCGTTTTGCTCCGTCATGCCGTAGTCGTCCCAATCGCCGTCGTAGAAATCGGCGTAATCGTCGGCCAACCGGGCGCCTTTCAACCAGTAGATCGGAACGCCCACGCCAGTGGTGCCGGTGTGATCCCGCGCGTTGGTACTGGAGCTTGAGCCGACCACCTTGAACAGTTCCGCACAACCGTCGCCGATCGCCGGATGGCCGACTTTAGCGGCGGTCTGCACGAAAGTGTCGTACCCGCTCAGACCAGCAAGTGAAGCATCGCGCCGCTGCGAGGTGATAAACAACAGACGAAACTGCTCGCCCCGGACCAAGTCCGAGGGCTTCAACTCCCAATCAAACGGCACCGTGTAAGAACCATCAGCATTGGCCGCCCCACACTCGGCCGCGGTCGCGGCACCCACCCCAACCGGGCGGGCCACCACCGTCAACACCACCGCCACCACTAGCAACGCCAGAGTCAGGCGCACGCCGGAAATCATACAAACATCGGTAACTACGCGCCGAAATGGGGGGGGGTGGATAGCGGTAGGACCGACGCATAACGAAGTACGGAAGGATAGTTGATTTACCGAGGCCGACTCAAATCAAAAGGGGTTTGCCACTGCGACACCATCGGCTGGCGGCATTGCACGGGCTGTCAGGACCACGAAGCGTTGACATCGCTCAGGTTCAGAATCATCAGCAGATAGGCGCGGACCCATGCTCCAGGTTTGAGGTTGACCCGCTTTGGTGGACTGATGGTCCCCCGCATGCTCAGGTGAGCCCCAACTTTGCGGAGTCGACATATTTGAATTGGTGGCGTGACTGACCCAGAGAGGAGGGTCTTTTCATGCCGTATCGATACCGCTCGAGTTCCGTCGCAGGGTGCTGGACCTGCTGGCTGCTGGGAGGTCAGTTGCGTCTCTGTCCGAGGACCTTGGAGTGTCAGACCAGACCATCTACAACTGGCGGCGCCGGGACCTGATTGATCGCGGTCTCAAACCAGGTGGTACTTCGACGAACAGACAGAAACTGCGGGCTGCTCGTTGCCGGATCAGAGAGTCGGGGAACCCAACTGGCCGTGACGAAGCGAGCCATTGAGCTGCTGAAGGGCAAGGTGATGTCCCCAAAAGGCGGTACGAGGCGATCCGCACCACAAAAGCTGAGGGATTGTCCACACAAGTTGCTTGTCGGGTGCTGGGTGTGTCCGAGTCGGGGTTCTACGAATGGCGATCCCGTCCGCCGTCGGCCCGGTCCACCCGCCATGCCTGGCTGACCGAGGTCATCCGTCAGATCCACCAACAGTCAAGAGGAACGTATGGAGCGAGGCGGGTATATACCGAACTGCTTCAGGTTTGTCTGGTGTGGGATATTGCCTTTGGTGGGGGGTGGGGCGGTCCGGTGGGAGAGGGATGAAGCACCGCAAAGTCGAGGCACCCGGGCAAGCTCTGCTGTGCCTTGTTCCCGAAACGCCGGAGAATGTGTTGAGTGGATGCGGCTGGCCCTAAACATGGGTGAGGGAGCGGGGAGGGAAAGTGAGTAAGAACCCGCCCCGCCCCCTGATCAAAACGTTACCCGACCGCCATCATTATCAAGAGACACACTCCATCTCCCATCAAAAGCGGGCAAAAAGGGGCCCGCCTTCTAATCGGTGCCTCGGCGGCGGCGCTACTGTTGACAGCCGCTTCCATCTCCGGGGTTCCGAGGTTGAGCCGACGCGGCCGAAACTCGGCGAGTTGGTGAGGATCGCGCCCGGGTATCCTGCCGCTCGGCCAACACCCGCGCTTTAGGGCTCGGAAAAACCCCAGGGAGGGATTAGCCGGCCGGATGGGTCGAGAAAAAAAGAGGGAAGGATCATCGGGCCGGGGCTGCGTGAATCTGGGAACAGGGCGGCGATGTCCAACAGCTTGGGAAACCAATGGCCCGGACCAAGTACACCCCCCCGCCCGCCAGAGACCATCAACCCAAGGGGAGGCCAGGTCGGCCACCAACAAAATGACTCCGGCGGGAAGTTTAGAAGGCGGGAAAACCGATACTAGCCGCGATAGGAGAGAAAAAGGGGGGAAGGGGAGGTAGCGGAACGGGCCCTCAGGCACGCCATCCGGAACAGAGCCGAGGCCGCCTACAGCAGAACCGACCTACTCGGACGCCGCCGACAGGTAATGCAACAATGGGCCGAATACATCACCTAGCATGCTCCTCGGGGACCTGCCGACCACTCCCCGAAGGGGGATGCCACACCTCGCTCTCCGACAGAGCCGGAGCGGTTCGGGTCCGAAAGTGCAGGTCTAGGGTATTGGGGGGTGTTTCTATCTTTTTTGCAAATCGGTTTGGGGGTGTTGGGGGTTGTAG
>JAPPKG010000419.1:0-7287 GCA_026914085.1 Caldilineaceae bacterium
CGAGTGCTCGAGTGGCTCCGTTCCATGGATGAGCACACCGGGTACCGGATCACCCGGCTCGGTCACTCCCTGCAGGCCGCCACCCGCGCCCACCGGGCCGGGGAGGACGAGGAGATGGTGGTGGTGGCGTTGCTCCACGACATCGGCGACGTCCTCAGTCCCGCCAACCATTCGGAAGTGGCCGCTGCGCTGCTGCGTCCCTACGTGTCGGAGGAGAACTACTGGATCGTCAAGTACCACGGGGTCTTCCAGGAGAAGTACTACGCCCACCACTACGGACGCGACCCCGACGCGCGGGACCGTTACCGGGACCACCCCCTGTATGAACGCACCATCCGGTTCTGCGCCGATTACGACCAGGTCTCCTTCGACCCCGACTATCCCACCGAGCCCCTCGAGTTCTTCGAGCCCATGGTCCGCCGGGTCCTGTCAGAGCCGCGCCACCCCTCCACCTGACGCTCCGGCCGGGGTCAGAGTCGGCTGGACCGTCGCTTGTACAGAGACTCGCTAGCCGGGTCTATCGCGATGCGTGCCGACTGGAGAACCGTTACCCCAAGCAAGGGCTCGGTGTCATCCTCTCCGAACAGGATGGTGGCTCCGGCGATCTGTCCCATGATTTCCACCTCCGCCGTCGTGACGTCAAAGGAGACCTCACTGCCGTCCGCCAACTCGTACAACCGCTGGCCCTTGGGCTTCAACCCGATGGTCTCGAGGTGAGTTCTGGGCACCAGCGAGTCGATGGCGCCCGTGTCCACAAGGAACTTCCCTTCCCAGGCCTTGTCAGGCTCAGCCGGATTCCGAATGATTGCTGAAGCGTGTATCACGCCCATTGGGTCTCCTTCCCTATTCGATACCGTGTCCCCTCCGTCCGGGGAAGCCTATGCCTCGTAGAGAATAGAGCCTCTGGAGGAGAACCATCTCGATGTTGGATGCGGAGGGCCGGTGGCCCGCTGGAGGGAACTGTCACACATCCCCTGGTAGCATGATCGGCATGGGACGCCCACCACTGGTAATCGGTCGGCATCCGATGTCAAGGGAGTTCCAGCCTTCTACAATTATCTGAATGGTCCCACTGTGAATGGAGGACTACCAGGAGAACATCGTTCAGCCTCCCTGCTGAATCGCTCCAACTCACCACCCACACTCTTGGAGGATGGGCTCCACCACTCTTTGAACCCCAGTTAAATCGAAGGTCATCGTGCCCACCTCTGTGTTGTCATAGTTCCACATCCGAAATACGAGAGCACCTTCGGGATTATCGCGCAACGAGTTTACGAAGGACCTTCTATAGCTGGACGGCATCCACGCTCCCACGTTGTCATCCCCTCCGCTAATCAGCTCATGCCAGCCTTGTTCGACGACACCTCCATCTCCGAACCTGTACTTCACTGCAACTCGGTCGGACCAAACACTCGCCGCCACGTAACCGCCGGTAAAGACGTATATGCCAAGCGTATCGTCGCGGCATTGAATGCCCAGTTCGGGGTGATCGTAGCGACTCCCAATCCGACCATCGGAAAACAGTGTCGCCCAGGTAGTGGAAGACCCGTCCAACTCGTCAGCGTGGGACCCGGTACGCCACCCTCCTATGGGGAGGACGCCACCACAATCCGCCCAGTCTTGGACTTGGCGACCGTCCAGGGTTTCCACAAGGATTGTCTTCCCAGCATTACGGTAAAGGGGTCCGCACACAACTTCCTCAACCGACACCAGAGCAGTAGCTCTCAACAAATAGGACTCTTCGATCATCCACTGCGGAAAGTGCTCGGGCTGAGCAGATTCTTCCTGAGCCGTTACAACACCTGATGTGACCACGACGAACGCCGCAGCAATGGCTAGCTTCCTCATTGTGCGCCTCCTATGTTGGGGATGATGTAGTCAGGGCTGTTCGGTTCGAACCGGAACGGCTCGTCAATATCCGGGACGTATAGGGGCTAATCACCGGCAACCGGCTGGGCTCTCCGCTCGTTTGATAACAAGCACTCCCTATCTTAATCAGAAGTACCGCAGTACGAAAGTACGCTATACCTCCCTAAACCGAGAGCTAACAATGCCTAAGACACGATTCAAACTCCTTAAGGACGTGAGCCAACGTGCTAGAATCAATCATTGATTCGCTCACCGATTTCAGCAGATGACTGTCAGGTGCGGCGGCTTTACCCGACCGAGGGCATCCGAGACCTGTCAAGGGGGTTGAAAGGGCATAGTGGAAGAACTACAGAAGGAAACGACTGGCAAGGGATGCCTCTTTTGGGGATTCATTATTGGTCTGGTGGGTTTCGTTTTGATGCTGGTGATCGTTGCCGCCTCTGACTCTGGGAGGTCTGTAGGCGATGCTCCCCCTACGACTCGGACACCTACAACCCGTCCACCCACCACAGCACCCATTCGCCCGACGAGCATCTCAGGCTCTGGGCAGAGGGTGGTCGATTTGGAGATTGACGGTGGGGGGCTGTGTGTTATCACTAGTGAGGTGCGGAATAACACCTCTCAATACGGCAACGAATCCAACTTCGCAGTGGTAATGGTAGACCCGCAGCGAGGTGTGTGGACGAGTGAGATAGCCGCTTCAGGGTTGTGGGAAACGACCGAGCGTTTTGAGAGAGGCAGTGGTTACGTGACGTTGGAGATCACCGCCGAGGGATCGTGGACGGTGACATCCTCCTGCCGAGGATGAGATTAGGTGGCGTGGAAGTCCTGCTCTCATAACAAAGGGCACCATGGTGGGGTTTAATGCCATTGACGCGTGGGTCAAGCTCAGGAAACAGGCTCTACTCGGTAGACCGAGTCGGTAGTGAGGATGTACATCTCTCCAGAGCCGTCTGTGCCGAAGGAGACCACGTTGCCCAGGTCTGGTGCCCATTCACTAAGGTCCATGGCCAGGGTGCCGTCCCATCGGAAGCTGCGGAGGTAGCCGCCGCAGTAGTCGGAGTAGAAGTAGTGGCCCCAGAGGCCGGGCATAGCGGGTCCTCGGTAGACGATGCCGCCGGTAACCGAACAGGTTCCCCCATCGTCATGGGCTATCTCCAAGACCGGCAAGGTCAGCCCGGTCGCATCACAGCCCTGCCGGGGTTCGAAGCAGTGGAAGCCTTCGGTGATCGGCCATCCGAAGTTGAGGCCCGGCTCGGACAGGCTCGCCAGGCTGATCTCCTCGTAGGCGTCCTGGCCTACGTCGGCGATATAGGCCAGGCCGGTGGGCTCGTCTATCCAAAAACGCCAGGGGTTGCGGAGGCCGTACCACCAAATCTCGGAAGTCACCTGGTCGGGGTGGATGCGAACCAGCGCCGCCAGAGGCGTATCCGGGCGCTGGCCGTGGCCGTAGTAGTCACCCGCCCGGCCGCCGTCCCCCAGGCCCAGATACAGGTAGCCATCGGGTCCGAATTGGATCATCCCGCCGTTGTGGTTGGTAGCGGGTTGTTGGGCGAAGAAGATGATTCTCTCCGAGTCGGGATCGGCGGTTCGTCCGTCATCGGAGAGGGAAAACTCGGAGACCACGGTGTGACCGCCCAGGTTGCTGTAGTGCACAAAGAGGCGCAAGGGCTGGGTCGGATGGAGGGCAATCCCCAACAGACCCTGCTCTCCCCGGAACGTCACCTTCTCAGAGATGTCCAGAACGGGTTGATCGCCGATCTCGTCTTCGAGGAGATAGAGGATCCGTCCTCCCTGTTCGGCCAGGTAGGAATGCTCGGCGCCCTGCGACGCGGTGAGAAAGATCGGGTGTTGCGCTCCTTTGGCGACTTCGATGAACCGGAGAGAGTCGGGAGGAAGCGCCCTGGTCGTGGGGGGAGCCTCTTCGGGTTCGGCGGGTGGTGAGGTGACGGTGGGAAGGGAGGTAGTTGTGGTGATGGTGGTGTCGGCGGGCGCCAGGTCGTTCTCGCTGGTCGAGGTTTCATCTAGAGGGGGAGGGGGCTCTCCTTCGGGAGAGGGATCCCCAGCAGTGGTTCCGGCCGTGCCTGGAGTGGCCGACATGGTTGAAGAGGGCGGTGCCTCAGTGGTGGTCACCGATGGTTGGGGAGGGCGAACCTCCTCCTGGGGGGAGGAACACGCCGCAACAATCAGCACCACGGCCACCCAGGCCGCTCTCCTGCCAATCCTGGTTTGCACTCCGGTCGGGGCCTCCTCTCGGTGTATCCGAAACCTACTGGATCGGGGAATCAACCAAGAGGTGGGGCGAGGCCAGGAAGGCATCCCGTGGCCTGAAGACGTCCATCTATATGATGGATGGCATGGAGGATCGAGCGTCCCGGCCACCGCGGCGGCCCACCAGCACCTCCGCTTTCGGGGCAGGTCGGAGAGAGAGTCACGACTCGTCGGCTTTCTACGCCCGCTTCCAGCCTCCTGTCATTGATGACGACGACCGGATAGGCCCTCGTCCGGAGACCTGGGGGCCGGTCCTGGGAGACGCCCGGAGCATGGACCGGATCCCCGACCGTTCCATCGCCCTGGTGGTGACTTCACCCCCCTACTTCGTGGGGAAGGAGTACGAGGACGCGGTGCTCCAGGCCTCCCGGTCCAACGCGCTTTCGGCAGGGTTGCCGGAGACCTACAGGGAGTACCTCCGGCTGCTCCATGACGTCTTCCGCGAGTGCCGCCGGGTCTTGGAGCCGGGCGGACGCATGGCGGTCAACGTGGCCAATCTCGGCCGGAAGCCCTATCGCAGCCTCTCTGCCGACGTGATCGGGATCTTCGAGGATCTCGGTCTGCTGCTGCGGGGAGAGATCGTCTGGAGAAAATCCAAGGCGATGGGCGGCGCCGTCTCGTGGGGTTCCTTCAAGCAGCCTTCCAATCCGGTGTTGCGCGACACCACCGAGCGGATCATCGTGGCGTCCAAGGGGCGCTTCGACAGGGCCGGGACCCGCTCGGGCCGCCGGGCCGACGGCCTACCTCATCTCGCCACGCTTCCCAACGACGAGTTCGTGGAGGCAACCCTGGATGTGTGGGAGATCCCCGCCGAGAGCGCCCGACGGGTGGGCCACCCGGCGCCCTTTCCGGTCGAGCTTCCACTGAGGCTCATCGACCTCTACACCTACCGGGAGGACTGGGTGCTCGATCCCTTCATGGGAGCGGGAACCACCCTGGTCGCCGCCCACCGGGCCGGGCGGATGGGCATCGGGTACGACATCAATCCTGAATATGTGGTGATCGCTCAAGAGAGGCTGGGACGCGCCCGCCGCCGGCCCTTCCCGGAGGAGGAGGTGGGGATCACCACGTCTCCAAACGGTGTCGTTGACGGTGGGCCCATCGCCGGTGACGCCATCGAGCACTTCCAGGCGCGGGCGCTGCGGGAAGGGAAGAAAGCCCAGGACTTGGCGAGGGACGCCTTGAGTCATGCCGGGTTTCAGATTGTCAGGACAAATCCCCGGATAGCCAGGTTGGGCATCCAGTTCAACTTTCTGGTCGAGAACCGGCTTGGCCGAAGGTGGTACGTGGACGTCTCGGGGGCTTTCACCACCGTTCGTCCGGGACTCATGCGAACCGACACCCTTTGGAAAACGTTGGGCCGAGCCCACGTCCATCACATGGCGGGAGACGGGACTCCGCTCCTGGTCCTGACCTCTAACTTGCCCAAGCCCGGGACCGAGGGCTGGAAGGCTCTGAAGGCCGTGGGACCCCGAAGCGTGTTCGACGCCATCGAGATCTTCGACCCGGAGGGGATCGACCGCCTCGGGTGTTACGGAAGGGACGACAGAGTCCGTCCCACAGAGGGGTTCTGGACTCCCGAGCAGATCGAACAGTCCTTCGGGAGGTAGATCGGGAGGAGCGATCCGGCGGCCCCCTCAATCAGGTGGCGGCATCCTGATAGGACTCACCCCTTAGATCAGACCGGACTCGGAAGAGTCAGACTGTCACACCCCCCTCTTACGGTTGTGGAGAGAAAGCAACAGGACTTTCACCACCAGGAGGTGTGAACCATGAGCGGGACTACCCGGACCAGAGAACCCGAAGAGAGTCAGCAGGTGCGGGGGGTGATTCAGCTCGCTGGCAACAGTCTGGAGTTCCGCTTCCCACAGGTCCACGAAGACGCTGAGTTCACCCTTGACTTTCAGCGCACTCTCCGGATCCCCGACGACGGTTGGGAACATTATCTGCCGCCCGGACTGGGGAGATTCCCCCTCAATCTGGTGGACGACTACGCCGATCGGGTCCCGGAGGCTTGGCGAGAACACGGCGGGGTTTTTCTCCCCATGTACCAGTCCGAGGCGATGTGGATCAACTTCGGGGGCCGTTACCCGATGGCCGTCAAGGTGGCTGCCGGGAAGATCAACGCGCTGACCGGCGAGCAATGGACAGAGGACCTCTGCGATGACCCCCAGGACTATCTGGTGGTCCCCGATCAGCCGTGGCTGGACGGGTTCAGTGTCAAGCGGGGCCTGATTCGCCAGTTCGTGGCGATGCGGCTGGGTGAGGGGTACACGGCCGAGGAGCAACTGACCGGCGAGGCCCGCCACGGCGGCGTCCAGATCACCGCCTATCCGATGAAGGCCTCCGAGTATGAGGCACGGTTCCGGCGATTGGAAAAAGGCGCATACGAGGACGTCATGTATTGCATGACGCTCTCCGCCGCTCCTGTCGAAGATATGGGTCTGGCGCCGGGAGGTCTCATGCGCCAGGAGATCTACGAAGACGACTACGGAATCGATGTGTGGGACACCACGGTCGGCGTCAGTTGCTACGTGCACATCGTCAACAGCCTCCAGTACTTCTCGGTTTGCGAGGTCTCCCCTCCGCACCGCCCTCCTACCGCTGAGGAGTATGCGGAGGCTGGACTGCCGTGGTTCGATTACTACGATGCCGATCGGAAGGCCCTGCAGGGCGCCAAGAGGTTGGCGGATCTGGAAAGCATCAGGACCAGACGGATCGGGAAGGGACGGGTGGTCCGCCGAGAAGGCCCCCTTGGGCCCGTAATAGTCCAGCCCCTCTCTCAGGAGATCGGGTAGTGGTTCAGTTTGGGTTTGGTAGGTCAAGTGGCGGGTGAGGTGGGCCGGCGGCTCTCATGGGGCGTCAACCGCCAACATCAACCATAGGCGCCGGGTGGGACACGTTACTGGTCGAGTTCCATCCCACAGTCTGCACATCGCCGGGAACCTCCGTCGGTCTTGACGCGGGTTTGGAAGGGGCCAACTTCCAGGATTGAGCCGGTCACGCATTCGGGGTGGACCAGCCTTAGGTTCTCCCCGTCTGTTTCTAAGACAGCTTGTACCAGTTCGGTCTCCACAGGGCGCATTGGGTCAACCCCCTTACCTTGTTTGGTAGGCCCTGTGTGTGATGCTTGGGGCTGATCGCCCG
>JAPPKG010000697.1:0-7274 GCA_026914085.1 Caldilineaceae bacterium
TGCTGGCAGATAGTCCACCGGAGAAGCGCAAAAAATCACGGCGAGTATGACGCAATGAGGTTGACATACGGTTTTTCTCCTTTGTTCTCAGATGTGTAGACGGCCGACTGACGTATTTAAGGCGGTTCGGGCCGGGACGGCCTCCGCATAACACGAACAAAAGCCAGAGTCCTGATTGCAAAACCAATTAAATTTGGATCATCCAATTGGCATGAGAGAAAGGCGTTCAACCGATCACGATTGGCCCAAGATGCTGGGCCGCGTCACAGTTTGGAACCGCATACACCAACCAGGCAGCCAGGCGCTACCCTGCTGTCGTCCGGCGCCAAATCCGTGATGGAGCACACTCCCTGGACGCGTCTCTCTGCTGGCCTGCGGCAGAGGTTGCAAGAATTATATCATTTAGTGAACACAACATCAACGAGGATTTATGGGGACCATTCCAGGTGGCGGTGTGCCGGTCGCAGCCGCTCGATCATAGAGAGTGATAACAGGGCTGACTGGCTACAGCGGAACGCAGCCGGCGCACTTCTGGGCCGCCAAGAAGTGTATCCGGAATTTTTGTATTTTAGGCTGGGACGGTTAGTGGAAGTGAATGCTGTTGCGCCGGCAGGAGTCGATGCTGGTAATGCGCTGCGCGCGGCCTGCTGATGGTAGACCGGATCGCCAGTTGCTGGTATGATCCCACCAAATACCACACCAACGCCACCGAAAAAGCGAGAATAAAAATGACCGTTGCCCCTTCCATCTCAGAACTCGACGTCCGCGCCCTCTGGCATCCCCTCACCCAGCACAAACCGCTCGCCGACACACCGCCTACCCTCATCGTCCGCGGCGAAGGCTGCTACCTGGAAGACGACCAAGGCCGCCGCTACCTCGACGCCATGGCCGGCCTCTGGTGCGTCAACATCGGCTACGGGCGCAGCGAACTCGCCGAAACCGCCGCCGCACAGATGACCGAACTCCCTTATCTCGCGCCCACCATGACCCATCCGCCCGGCGCGCAGCTGGCCGACAAAATACTGGACCTCCTCGGCTGGAGCGGCCGCGTCTACTTCTCCTCAAGCGGCTCCGAAGCCAACGAGGTCGCCTTCAAGGTCGCCCGCCAGTATCACCTGCAGTCCGGCAAACCGGGCGGCGCCACCCGCTACAAAATAATCTCCCGCCACCGCGCCTACCACGGCAACACGTTCGGCGCCATGAGCGCCACCGGCCAGGCCGAACGCAAGATCGGCTACGGGCCGATGGCGCCCGGCTTCATCCACGTTCCGCCCCCCTATCCCTACCGTGCCCATCCCAAACTCACCCCGGCCGAGCACGGCATCGCCTGCGCACAGGCGATCGAGGAGACGATCATCTACGAGGGGCCCGAGACCGTCGCCGCGGTCCTGATGGAGCCGATCATCTCCGGCGGCGGCGTCCTCGTCCCGCCGGACGAATATCTGCCGCGTGTGCGCGAAATCTGCGACGAGTACGGCGTGCTGCTCATCTTCGACGAGGTTGTCTCCGGCTACGGCCGCACCGGCAAAATGTTCGGCCACGACCACTGGGACGTTAAGCCCGACATCATCACCATGGCGAAGGGACTTTCGAGCGGCTATATGCCCCTTGCTGCGACCGCCGTGCAGGAATACATCTTCGACGTCTTCATGGGCGAGGCCGGCGACCTGACCCACTTCCGCCACATCAACACCTTTGGCGGCCACCCGGTCAGCACCGCGGTCGGACTGCACAATCTGCAAATTGTCGAGGAAGAAGGTCTGGTGGAGAAAGCCCGCAGCTTGGGGGACTACGCGCTGGCGCAACTGCAGAACCTGGCGTCACACCCGTGGGTGGGAGACGCCCGCGGCCGCGGGCTTCTCCTGGGCGTCGAACTGGTGGCCGACAAGGGTACCAAGCAGCCCCTCGACGACGCCGAAGTGCTGGCGATCCTGGGCCGCTGCAAACAGGCCGGCGTCATTCTCGGACGCAACGGCAACACCGTTCCCGGCCTGGGCAACATCCTCATCATGGCCCCGCCGCTCGTCGCGACCGAAGCCGAAATCGATCTCCTCATCGAGGCGCTGGTTTACGCTCTGGGAGAAAAGTGACGCCGGCAGCCGCTGCATCCCTTGGCCGCCGGCCTCTCATAACAGAATACTAACCCCGAATATCCAGCCTCTCCCGCCGCAGCCACTGGCTGACCGAGTCCTGCTCCGAAACGCCCGGATGCGGATCGCCCGGGCTGTCCACGTACGCGCCCTCCGGCGCCGGCACCGGTCCCCGCAGCAAGGGGTCATCCGTGCGCTCCATCCATGACGACAGCCGCCCCCGCATCACCGCCAGCGCATCCGCGTATTCCGGGTCGTTCACCAGGTTGCACGCCTCGTTCGGATCATAGATAAGATCGTACAGCGCCTCCTGGTGGACCTTGCGCTCGGCCAGGCCGTTGTCCATCAGATACTGCTTGCTCGGCCCGTTGTCGATATTGGGCATCGTCGTCGTTGCCCACGCATCGAAACGCCGGATATACTTCCAGCGCTGCGTGCGCACCGCCCGTTTCGGTTCATAGCCGGCGTGATAGCTCACCTCCCCGAAGATCTCCTCGTTGATCTCATCGGCCGTACCCGCCACCAGCGGCACAACCGAGCGCCCTTGCAGCCACGCCGGCGGTTCGACGCCCAGCAGCTCGCACAGCGTCGGGTAGATGTCAATCTGCGAAACCATACCGTCCACTACCTTGCCGCCGCTGAACCCCTGCGGCCCGCGCATGATCAGCGAAACGCCGAAACCGTGATCGGTCAGCGTACACTTCATGCCGGGGAAGGCCAGCCCGTGGTCCGTCGTGTAGATGAACAGCGTATCCCCGGCCAGCCCTGCCTTCTCCAGCGCCTCCAGAACGATCCCGACCTGGTCGTCCAGAATTTTGGCCATACGTTTGTAGGAGGCCATGTCGTATCTGGTCTCCGGCGTATCGGGCAGCGGCGCCGGCGGCAGCGTATAGCGCACGTCCTCCTCCTCGCTCGGCTCCGGAAAGACGCGATGCGTCTCCGAGTAGCCCACGGCCAGGAAGAAGGGACGGTCGTGCTCCCGCTTGATGAACTCGACCGCTGCCTCCGTTCTGTACTCCGGACCCCGCGACCCGGGCGGGTCGGCTTCGGCGATCCATTCGTAGCCCAGCGTGCGCGTATCGAGCGTCAGGTGTTGAAAGCCGCACAGGGCGGTGCGATAGCCGTGGCCGCGCAGAAAGTTCGCCAGGTGCCGTTCGGGATGCTGCAGAAAAAAGTCCCGGTTGGCCAGCCCCAACTGCCCGCAGGAATGCGAGCTCTGACCGGTGAGCAGACAGGCCCGGCTCGGCGAGCAGGTCGGCGCCGCGCTGAACGCCCGCCGGAAGAGAACGCCCTCCTCCGCCAGCCGCTGCAGATTGGGCGCGGGCACCGCATGGCCGTAGGGCTGCAGGTACCGGCCCGTGTCGTGCGAGTGCAGGTAAATGATGTTCATGTGAGGATTCCTCATTACCGTGTGTGCGGGACGACCATAGCCGCCCTTGTAGCGGCGTCCAATCTACGTGAACTGCTCGATGGAGCATGCAGAATCATCATGGCATGGCCTATGTATACGGCGCAAATCACTTCTCCCAGCCAACTCCTGCGCCTACGCTAGCCACTGACCCCTCATCCCAAACCCC
The DNA here is from genome assembly GCA_026914085.1 of Caldilineaceae bacterium. Taxonomy (GTDB): domain Bacteria; phylum Chloroflexota; class Anaerolineae; order Caldilineales; family Caldilineaceae; genus Bin5. Next base: position 3,668 of record JAPPKG010000697.1, read on the forward strand.
TAACTCCTAACCCCTGCAGTTTCCGCCGACTCGCGTCCCCAAACTGTCAGCAGCATAAATGCCGCCAGCGTACAGACGGCCGACACCGGTCCCAGCCCCCACACGCCGAATCGGGTGTACATCCACGGCCCGGTAAATCCGGTGAAGGTCATCCCCACCAGGTTGATCGCCACCGCCAGCGACATCACCTTGCCCCGCCGGTCCGGAGCCTGTTCGCTGACCAGAGCGACGGCGCTGACGAGGCCGTACTCGAATGTAAATCGCATCAGCAGCAACGCCGCGACGACCGGCAACAGCCCGATATTGACGGCTGGGAGAGAGAGGTAAACCAGCGCTGAACCGAGAAGGCCTGCCTGAAATGATCGCTTCTTGCCTACCCCGTCCGCGATCAATGACACGAGAACAGCCCCCGCCAGGTCCGCTGCGCCCTGCAACAAGGCCACCAGGCCCAAGGCAGTTGCCGTCAGGCCGTATTCGGTCTGCAGCCAGACGCCGTGAGCAATGAGGACGTGGCCCTGGCTGAAAAGAAAGAGACTGTTCGCGCCGATTATCATGTAGGCCGAGAGCCGGTTTGGGCCGAGATCGAATAGACCGGCGATATGTCGCGCCGCGCCGGATGCGAGTCGTGAGAGGTGAAGGGTAAGAGACGGCGTGACCCCCTTCTCAAGGCCCACCTCCGTACCGCCTTCTTCACCTGCAACGCCGACCTGCGTCGGCCCGTTCTCTGCGCCGGCGCCCGCCAGTGAAGGGTCTGCGCCCCTCGGTACTTTCGGCAGAAATCCCAGCAGGGCCCAGCCGGCTAGTATGGCAACGCCCAAAACGATAAAGGGGAGTTGCCAGCTGAAACGGTCGAAAAGCAGCCCCATCAGCGAAAGGCCGAGTATCCCCGCCAGGGCCCAGGAATACTCCAGAATACCGAGGCCCCGCGCCCGTTGCGCAAAGGGCAGCTGCGCGCTGATGTAAGCCTGAACGGTCGGCAAGAAGCCGGTCAACCCCACTCCCGATAGGACCATCCCGGCCGCAGCCGACCAGAACCCCGCGCCGCTGCCCAGCAAAAAGGTCCCAGACGCGGCCAAAACCAGGGCTAGACGCATCACGCGCCGGTAGCCGTAGCGGTCCGCCGCGCTGCCGAACAGCGGCGCGCTCAGCCCCACCGCGCTGCGCAGGCTCATCAGACGGCCCAGAACGACAACATCCAGGGCCATCCCCAGCGCAATGATCGGTAAGAAGGAGTAGAAAAGTTGGACAGTTGTGTCGACGACCAGCCGGGTAGCCACACAGGCGGCCAGGATATGGCGGAAGCGGGAGAAGCCACGCGACGCCTCCGCGCGCGGTTGCCGGTCAGCCCTGGATGACGCCCATGTTCGTGCCCGGAAACGGGAAGAAAACCGTTGCCACACAGTCACTTGCCCCAGCAGATCATCTGGTCGCCACTCTTAACCCGTCAAACCGGACCTCACCCTCGGTCGCGAACAGCCCCAGCGCGCCCTCGCGCCGGTCGTAGATGCGGCCGGAGAGCGCCACCTGTTCATCGACATAGATGACCAGAGCCGTGCCGTCCACAAGCACCTGCACCTTCAGGGGTCTGTCCGGCTCCAGAACGACCCGGCGTTCCAGCATAAAGGGCGGGTTCGGCGTCGTTATGCTGAACTGCGGCGACCAGCGGTCCAGCACGACCCGGTTCTTGGCCGGCTCCAGCCGCACCTGGTAGTAGGACTCCAGATCGTCGCTGGCGCGCAGCATTAGGCCGCAGTTGGTCAACCCTGGCGCGAACGTCACTGTCGCCTCGACCAGAAACTCGTCCGGCATCTCCCCCAGCGTCATCAGCGCGTACCGGCTGACCGCAGATGTACTGGCGCTCTCTCCCTCGACCTCCCAGCTGCCGAGCACCGTTTGCGCCACAAGCGGAGCCGGTTTGTCAAAAGCGCCGGCAACCGTCTCGGGTATGCGGACCGCCAGAGAACCGTCCGGCTGCGGCACAACCTCGTGCACGACCAGGTTGCCGCCCCACAGCCATTCGCCGTCGTCCGACTCGTCCGCGCGCACCGGCAGCCAGCCAAAGGAATAGCGCTGCGCCCCGTCTCCCGCCGTCTTCGCCGCGCCGTATGCAAGACCGTCCAACATGTCGTCGTTCGCAGAGGTCCACGGCCCCGCCAGGCTGTGCGCCATCCGGTAATGGGTGGCGATCCACTCCCTCGAGACCGAATAGACCAAGTACCACAGTTCGCCATGACGGAACAGGTCCGGGCAGGGGTGCGCCCAGACCTCGCCCGGCGCCCACAGCGGCGGCCGTCCCTCCCACGTCACCAGGTCGGAACTGACGGCCAGCCCGATGCAGCCGCGGTTGCGCACCGGGCCGCTATCCGTGCGCGCCGTCATCAGCATCCAGTATTCCCCCGCCGCCTCGTTCCAGAACACAAAGGGGTCGCGCCAGTCGTCCAGCTCATACCCAAGCTCAGTGGGCGCGAAAAACTTGAAGTCCGGGTCCTTGTACCACGTGCGCAGGTCAGTGCTGGTGGCGCGCATCACCACCTGCGCCGCCTTGCCGGTTCCGGTGAAGGCTGGATTGATTCCCGTAAAGTAGATGTAGAAGATGCCGTCGCCCGCGATCACGGAGCCCGTGCCGACATCGACGTCCTGCTCATCGGGGGCCCCATGTGTTATCGCCTCGCCCCATTCCTCGAAGTGGACAAAGTCGCGCGTCACGAGGTGATACCAGGGCCGGCCCGGGCCATGTCCCGTCTCAGCCCCGTATTCCTTGATGTAGAAAAGGTGGTAGTCGCCCTCCCAATAGAAGGGGATGAAGTCACCCGCGACCCCATCGTCAGGTCGGTAGAGAATTGTCATGATCTGCCCCCGTGTCAATTTCTCAGTGAGAACCGTCAGCCCGACTCGCGTCCCCAAACCGTCAACAGCAAGAACGCCGTCAGCGTCCCCACCGCCGCCACCGGCCCCAGCCCCCACACGCCGAAACGGGTATACATCCACGGCCCCGAAAATCCGCTGAACGTGGAGCCCAGCAGATTGAGCGCCACCGAAAGGGAGATGACCTTACCCCGCCGGTCCGGCGCCTGCTCACTGATCAAGGCGATGGCGCTGACAATCCCGTACTCGAACACGAAGCGCAGCAGCACCATCGCGGCAACCACCGGCGCCAGCCCCACATTGATAATCGGCATGGAGACGTAGACCAGCAGCGATCCCAGCATGCCGAACTGCACGGCCCGCTTCTTGCCGATCCGGTCGGTAATAAGCGAGACGAGCACACTACCGCACAGGTCCGCGGCGCCCTGCGCAAACGCCACCAGCCCCAACGTTTCCGGGACCAGGCCGTATTCGGTCTCTAGCCACGCGCCATGGGCAATCAGGATGTGGACCTGGCTGAAATAGAAAAGAGCGTTGGCACCGATGACGGCCAGCGCGGCGCGCCAGTTGGGCCCGAGATCGAAAAGTCCGGCGACTGTCTGCGCACGTAGAGGGGGGAGGGATACAAGAAGGGGAGTGAAGGCGCGGCTCCTCAGCCTTTTCCGGGCCGCCTCCCGACGCCGCGCTCTTTCGGGGTCCATAACCCGTACGCCGGCCGTCGCTTCCGGCAAGAGTCCAATCA
>JAPPKG010000469.1:0-7266 GCA_026914085.1 Caldilineaceae bacterium
CCCCGCACAAGGGAGGGCCGAATAGGCCCGACCGCCCAAATGCGAGGAGAGAGGGAAGAGGAGTGAGGAGTGAGAAAACACCTGCGCCTGGCGCACTCGGGGTCGGGAATAGAGACGGGCGGAGTTGTTGGGAATCAGATTGGTCACTTTTGAGGTAGAGGAAATTGATGAATATTGAGTCGAAGATTCGTGTGGGTGTGCTGGGGGCGACGGGCGCGGTGGGGCAGCGGTTTGTGCAGATGCTGCAGGGGCATCCGTGGTTTGAGCTGAGCGTGCTGTGCGCGTCGCCGCGCAATGCGGGCAAGCGGTACGGGGAGGCGTGCAACTGGCTGCTGCGGGGGGATATGCCGGCGCATCTGCAGGACGTCGTGTTGGAGGAGATGGGGCCGGGGATTGACTGCCAGGTGGTGTTCAGCGCGCTGCCGAGCGGGGTTGCGCGTGAGGTGGAGGCGGAGCTGGCGGCGGCGGGTTACGTCGTGTGCAGCAATGCGAGCGCCTACCGCTATGAGCCGGACGTGCCGCTGCTGATTCCGGAGGTGAATCCGGAGCATATGGGGCTGATCGACGTGCAGCGGCGGGGGCGCGGGTGGCCGGGTTTCATCACCACGAATCCCAACTGTTCGACGACGCACCTGGTGAGCGCGTTGCATCCGTTGCACGAAGCGTTCGGCATCAGGAAGGTATTTGTTGTGACGATGCAGGCGGTGAGCGGGGCGGGTTACACGGGCGTGACGTCGATGGACATAATCGACAACGTTGTCCCGTATATTGGCTCGGAAGAGGAGAAGATGGAGCACCGGGAGCCGCAGAAGCTGCTGGGGCGGTATGACGGGCAGGGCGTGGAGATGGCCGATTTCGTGGTCAGCGCCCACTGCAACCGCGTGCCGGTGCGCAACGGTCATCTGGCGGCGGTCAGCGTGGAGTTTGCGCGCCGCCCGAGTCTGGAGGATGTGCGGCGGGCGTGGGCGGAGTACGATCCGCTGCCGCAGCGCATGGGGCTTCCGAGCGCGCCGCAACAGGCGATCATCTACCGGGAGGAGGCGGACCGTCCGCAGCCGCGCATGGACCGGCTGGCGGGCAGCGTTGCGGGCATGGCGACGGTGGTGGGGCGGCTGCGTGAGGACCCGCTGCTGCACGTGAAGTTCCTGGCTTTGGGACACAACACGATCCGGGGCGCGGCGGGCGGCAGCCTGCTCAATGCCGAGTTGCTGGTGTCGCAGGGTTACCTGGACAGCCGGGAGGAGGTTGTCGAGGAGCGGACACCTGTCGCGGACGGGGTACTGGATGCTGTGCGCTAATCGGTGCGGTCGTGCGCGACAGGCACAAAATTTTTCGGATCGGCCAGCCATAGGTTAGAATCGTGTGCAGTGCAACGGCAGGTCGAGCAGTACGTTCTTGGTTCCTGAACTCGTCAACGCTTTGATTGTGGTGGCCTTGCTCAAAGAGAGAGACGGGTCCGGGAATAGAAATGGAAGGTGCCGAATTGGCCAACACGCAGACAAGAGAAGCCTATCCGATTGCCGTTGACAACTTTGGACTGACGTCCCTGGATGAGCTTGTCGGCGACCTGATCGTATACCGGAGCCTGGAGCCGATCACGCGCCAGATTCCCGGTTTGAAATCGGCCCGCCACCAACTGGGGCTGCCAGCCCCTTCCGTGCCCCGCAAACAGGAGACGTCGTACGCACAGGTGGCACTGTGGATCCTGGAGCAGGCGCAGGCGCGGCGGAACGCGTCTGTGGGCGAGTTGCTCTTCATCGGCGATACGCTTTCGGGCGATGGAAATACGTTCCAGGTGATGCGTTCCTTGCGTTCCGCGGCCGAGTCGTCGCTTGATAACGGTGAGTTGGTCGGACACGCGGACGGCGCTGTGTTGCCGAGCGCCTGCTTTATTGGCAATGAGAAGGCCGGCGAACCGGAGCATTTCGACGCCGACGAAGAGACCGGCATGTTCGAAGCCAACCGCTGGAGCCAGTTGGTGGACTGGATCAGGTGGGCGCAGGGGAGCGGGATGCGGTTGGATGAGAGTACGGTGGTTGTTCTCGATCTGGACAAGACCGCGATCGGGGCGCGGGGGCGCAACAACCGTGCGATCGACGTGGCGCGACTGAAGGGGCTGTACCGTACGGTGGGCAGCCTGCTGGGCGACAAGTTCAATGCCTCGCTATTCGCGCAGCATTATGAGCTGCTGAACCGCGCTCACTATCATCACCTGACCGGGGACAACCAGGACTATCTGGCCTACATCTGTCTGGTTCTCAACAACGAGGGCCTCGACTGCACGGACCTGCTTGAACGGATCGAAGACGGTTCGGTGCAGACATTTGAGCAGTTTGTGCGCTATGCCGAGGTCTGTATTGCAGGGGGCGGGCGGGTGAGCGAGGCGATGCGTCAGGCCCATGAAGCGGTCAACATGGCGGTTGCGCTGGGCGATCCGACGCCGTTCAAACAGTTCCGGCGCGAGGAGTTTGTGGCAACGCTGGAGCATATGAACAATCTGGCTGATGACGTGCCGGCCGAGGAGCGCTTCTCGCAGGAGATCTGCATCACGCAGGAGGTACGTGAAGCGGTTCTGTGGTTGAAGGCGCGCGGCTGTCTGATCTTCAGTTTCAGCGACAAGCCGGACGAATCATCCATCCCTCACAAGACCCGACACCGGGGCAAGCTTCCGATTCACAAAGCGAAGACCCACGCCACCGGCGTCAGCATTGCGGACCAATTGCGCAATCTGTAACGTACAGTGACGCGTCGCCGGTAACTTCCGCACACTGGTTTCTGCCTTACTTAATCAGGCCCCCATCCTCTGTTATACTAGGCTAGGCGTGAAAGCGCGTAGCGAGTGATGCGTACCCGAATAGAATGGTAACCGTACCGGGCGTCTGACCCGGGGGGTATTGTCATATGATGAACCGAGAAAAAAGACCGGAAGGCGAACGTCCTCCGGAAGAGGACCCTAACGAGCGTTACCGGCAACTGTTCAAGCGCAGCTGGATCTGGATCCTGCTGGCCGTCCTGATCTTCTTTGCCTACCGTCTCTTTATCAATCCGCCCAGCTCTGCCAGCAATCTGCTCGGCTTGAACCAGGTGGCCGACTATGTGCGCAACGGCTCAGTGCAGCGCATCGTGGTGCAGGGCGACGACGTCATCGTCGAGATCTCCGATAGTGAACGCCGCCGCAGCCGGAAGGAGTCGGGCGAGAGCTTACTCGATTCACTCAAGACGTTCGGTGTGACAGCGGACCAGCTGGCGGCCATTCCGATCGACGTGGAGCGGGCGCCGAACAGCGGCGCTTTCTTCAACTGGCTGATCATGTTGTTGCCGATGATCCTGATCTTCGGTTTTTTCATCTTCATCATGCGCCAGGCGGGCGCGGGCGGGCAGAACCGGGCGATGCAGTTTGGGCGCAGCCGCGCCAAGAAGATGGAGGAGGCGGACCGCCCCACGGTCACCTTTGAGGATGTGGCGGGTTCTGACGAAGCCAAGCAGGAGTTGCAGGAGGTTGTGGAGTTCCTGAAGGAGCCGGAGAAGTTTGCGGCGCTGGGGGCGCGCATTCCCAAGGGTGTGTTGATGGTGGGGTCGCCGGGCACGGGGAAGACGCTGCTGGCGAAGGCGGTGGCGGGCGAGGCCGGTGCGCCTTTCTTCAGCATCAGCGGCTCCGAATTTGTGGAGATGTTCGTGGGCGTGGGCGCCAGCCGCGTTCGTGATCTGTTTGAACAGGCGAAGAAGAACGCGCCGTGTATCATCTTTATCGATGAGATCGATGCGGTCGGCCGCCACCGGGGTGCGGGAATGGGGGGAGGCAACGATGAACGGGAACAGACGCTGAACCAGATCCTGGTGGAGATGGACGGATTCGACAGCGATACGACTGTGATCGTGATTGCCGCGACGAATCGCCCTGATATCCTGGACCCGGCTTTGCTGCGGCCGGGCCGGTTTGATCGAAGGGTGGTGGTAGACCGGCCGGACCGGCGCGGGCGCGAGGCGATCCTGGAGGTGCATGCGCGCGGCAAGCCGCTGGGGCCGGACGTCGATTTGAACGTGATCTCGAAGCAGACGCCGGGCATGGTGGGCGCGGACCTGGAAAACCTGCTGAATGAGGCGGCGATTCTGACGGCGCGCCGCAACAAGCGCGCGATCGGCATGGATGAGCTGGTGGAGTCGATTGAGCGGGTGATGGCGGGCCCGGCGCGCAAGAGCCGGATACTGAGCGACGAAGAGCGGCGCGTGGTGGCTTACCACGAAGCGGGCCATGCGGTGGTGATGGCGTTGCTGGAACATACCGATGCGGTGGGGAAGATCAGTCTCGTCAGCCGCGGGCAGGCGCTGGGTTACGTGATGCCGCTGCCGGATGAGGACCGCCTGCTGAAGAGCAAGGCCGAGTATGAGGATGAGCTGGCCGGGTTGCTGGGCGGGCGGGTCGCTGAGGAGCTGACGTTTGAGGAGATTACCACAGGCGCGGCCAGCGATCTGGAGCGGGTGACAAAGCTGGCGAAGGCGATGGTCACACGATTTGGCATGAGCAACGAGTTGGGCCCGATGCAGCTGGTCCAGGGGGATACCAACCCGTTTCTGGGCATGGAGCTGGGCGAGCGGCGCTCCTACAGCGAGGATGTTGCACGCGCGATTGACCGCGAGGTGCGGCGCATTGTCGAGACCGCTTACACGCGGGCGAAGGAAGTTTTGACCACCCATCAGGACAAGCTGAAACTCCTGGCCGAAACCCTTCTGGAGCAGGAAGTCCTGGAACGGAACGAGTTCGAGAAGCTGATTTTCAGCAGCTGACGGCTGGAGCAGTTCGACTCGGACGGATTTTCCTGCTACTCACTGTTCAACGCAACCGCGATGGCGGCCGCGACGCGGGCGTTGTTGCGCAGCAGGGCCAGATTGGCGTGCAGGCTGCGGTCGCCGGTCAGTTCGGCGATGCGACGCAGCAGGTAAGGCGTCACCCCGGCTGAGCGCAGACCGGCGGTTTCGCTGTCTGCCAGCGCCTGCTGGATCTGCGGTTCAATCTGGGCGGCGGGAATTTCATCCTCTGCGGGGACTGGCACGGCCACGAGCAGCCCTCCAGCCAGATCCAGCCCTCTCTTGGCCCGCCAGATAGCGGCCACCTCCTCAGGCGTGTTACAACAGATATCGACCGGAAGACCGCTGCCGCGGCTGTAGAAGGCCGGGAACTCCTCGGTGCCGTAGCCGATGACGGTTACGCCGTGCGTTTCCAGGTATTCGAGCGTGGCTGGCAGGTCGAGCAGTGCTTTGGCGCCGGCGCAGACGACGATGAGCGGGGTCTGCGCCAGTTCCTGCAGGTCGGCGCTTATGTCGGTGCTGGGGCCGGGGTCGCGGCTGCGGTGGACGCCGCCGATGCCGCCGGTGGCGAAGATTTCGATGCCGGCGCGGTGGGCGATCCACATGGTGGCAGCGACGGTGGTGGCGCCGTCGAGCTTGCGGGCGACGACGACGGGCAGATCGCGGCGGCTCACTTTGCCGACCTGCCCCTCGGATGTCGCGGCCAGGCGCTCGATCTGCTGCGGGCTGAGACCGGCGATGAGCTCGCCTTCTATGACGCCGACGGTGGCGGGGTTGGCGCCGTAGTCGCGGATGATGCGCTCCATTTCGTGGGCGAGATGGAGGTTGTCGGGGTAGGGGAGTCCGTGGGTGATTACGGTGGATTCGAGAGCGACGCGGGTCATGTTATTGGTTTTCAGTTTTTGGTTTTTGGTTGGCGTGGTAAGGTGCCAAAGTTGGTTGGTAAGGACTAGGTGGGCGGTTTGCTTGATTCTGCGTTATCGGTGGGGATGTGTCAATTTGGTGGGTCATGAAGGGTCTGATCCAGATTGTTGGACGAAGGATGTCAGAATCAGGATTGCTGTCTCACGGCTCTCATACGGGGGGGCGGTCCTCGCTTCCGAGTCACGCCCAACAGCCTGGCATTCTCCCATGTAATCAACCAGTGACAGAAGTCATCGACATGACAGAACAGTCTGAGTATACTCATCACTGAGCACCTTTCTTCGCTGGAGAATTTCGGTTGGAGAGCTTCCATTCTGCCAGCTTGATATGGTGCTCCCTTACTCCGAATTCAGATTAGGTTTATAATTCGCTTCCACAATTGAAAGGCTACGCCGCGGTCAAGCGCGACTGCATGAAAGGAGAGACGGACAATGCAAAAGACCCTGCACATCAGAACGACGGTGTTGCCCGGGGGCAGGATAGAAATTGTGGACCAGGAGCTTCCGGTTGGGGAGTCTGTCAGCGTCGTCGTTCACTCCTCGGTGACTGAGCGGCGGTCTGCGGTTGACATTCTGAAGGAAGCGCCCGGGCAGCGTCTTTTCAGGAGCGCGGAGGAGGTGGAAGCCTACCTCAAGGACGAACGGGCGTCATGGGAAGGTGGAGGCTAATGTCTGTGGTGACGAATGCAGGGCAATTGTTGGACGGGAAGGTAGCTCTGATCACTGGTGGCGGTCGGGGTATTGGGCGGGCGATTGCATTGGCTTTTGCCGGGGCCGGGGCGGCGGTTTGTTGCGCGGCGCGGACTCGGTCGGAGATTGAGGGCGTGGCCGCGGAGATCGAGGCGGCGGGCGGGCAGGCGCTAGCGGTGACGACGGACGTGGCTGACCTGGCGTCGGTGGAGAAGGCGGTTGACGAGACCGTGGGGCGGTTTGGCGGGTTGGATATTCTGGTTATCAACGCGGGTGTTTCGCCGGGTAGGAGCGAGGTGGTGGAGAGCGATCCTGAAAAGTGGGGTCAGACGATCGCGATCAATCTGACGGGCGCTTACTATTGTGCGCGGGCGGCTATCCCTCATCTCAAGGCGCGCGGCGGGGGTAAGATTATCACGATCGGGTCGGGGATGGGGCACCGGGGCGCGCCGGGCTCATCGGCCTACAGCGCCTCGAAGGCCGGGCTGTGGATGTTGACGCGTGTGCTGGGCCAGGAGTTGCGAGGCGACAATATCAGCGTGAACGAGCTGATTCCGGGCCCGGTGAACACGGCGATGATGCCCGGTGCGGCCGCGAGGGAGCCGGGTACGTTTGATGGGGAGTGGTTTAAGGAGCCGGAGGAGGTGGCGCCGCTGGCGCTGTTTCTCGCGAGCGCGCCGGATGGCGGTCAGACGGCGCAGAGTTTCAGTTTGATGCGCCGGGATGGGTAAGAGTGAGGGGTGAGTATTGAGATGACGCCGAAAAGGTGAGAACGCGCTTTCTTGCCTATTGCGTAGAGGCGGGTAAGACAGACGCGATTCTCTTGCCTTACCCGCTCGGGAGGTCT
>JAPPKG010000657.1:0-7265 GCA_026914085.1 Caldilineaceae bacterium
CCAGCTGCGGCAGCAGCGCCGTCCGCGCCGGCCGTCCCACCGTCATCATGCAGGCATCCAGGAACAGCAGCGCATACATCCACAGCACCGGCCCTTCCCTGATCGAGAACGCCGCCAGCGCCAGCGAAGTCACCGTCATCCCCAGCAGACTGAGGATCGACAACCGCCGCCGCTCATACCGGTCCGCCAGCAACCCCGCCGGCAGCGCCAGCACCATCAGCGGCAGCGCCTGTGCCAGCCCCACCAGCCCCAACGAGAGCGCCTCTCCCGTCCGCTGGTAGATCTCCCAGGCGATCGCAATGCTCTGAATATAGGTCCCCATCCGCGCCACAACCCAGCCAATAACGTACAGCCGGTAATCGTGTATGCGGAATGCGGCATAAGGGTCGTGCGAGCGGGACAAAAGCTGTACTCCAGTAGACCGGTGGGCAGGCCTCTATTGAAAGTCATAACGCCTGTCTTGTCCAACCAGACTCTAGACACGCGCAAGTGCGACGAGAGTGATCGCACTGGTGGAGATGTTTTGGTTTTTTATGCGGTGCTTGCCGGGTTCAGCGAAATCAGTAAATTGTATCCCGTAGGAGTGGGTTCTCCTTGGCGTGTGAGCAAGCATCACACTTTCGTGCGGTGTTTGTATTAAATGTTAGGGATAGGTGGGGAGAATCGGATTTGAGGGGTCGTGCTAGTTTGTTGTTCTTCAAGTAGCGATCTGTAATATTGGGGTTTGAATCCGCACAGTCCATTGAGGAGCAAGTATTCGAGGTAGAACTGGCAGAGGTCATGCAGGTATCGGTATAGGTAAGTGTCTGAGTCTAAGTGGTCTTGGTACTTGGTCTTTATTGTATATTTTCCCCTTTTGAGGGGGTGCATGATGTAATTTCTGATCATATTAAGTAGGAGGACTCCTGAGCATTTCGCGTCTAGGTCTTTGGCGAGTTGGAAAGTTACTGGTGTAGTGCACTCATCCAAGCACCGGTGTGGGACGTTAGAGAGCTGCAAGGCTTTGTCGATATTGTGCCAGTCTGGCCCATCGACGCGTGATGCCTTAAGGATCAGGAATGCTAGGGTTGTCAATCCTTCGTAACTTACTGCTACTGCACTTTTTGCCAGGCCGTTCGTTCGCATTATCTGGCTTTCGACATAGCATTCTACGACAACTTCGATCTCTTTTTTCTTTTTTTTCCATTCAGACCAAAATCTAGGGAACAAATTCTCAAGGTAAGAGTGGACTGGAGCAGAGTGTTCATTCTGAAACCAGGTTGTTGATTGGGGTTGCGGGTGAAACCTTCCGACTTGGCCCCAGATTGCGTTGTCGTCTGAATCGTATCCGATCGTGGCGGTCGGGTGTCGAAATGATCCGGAGGCGAAAGTAAAGAACAGTGACAGTCCTTTCAATAAGCAATTCAATTCAGGTAGACTGAATTCTTCTTCGGTCTGTTTCTTTATTGCTCCTGTATAACTGACGTAACTTCTGGTTCGTTCAGTGTCTTCTTCGAGTGAGATTGCCCACCCATCTTTAGTGTAGAGATTGGTTCGGTTCTGATGAACAATGTTTAGTTTAGCATGACCGCCTGTCTGTTTGAGGGCATCGTGCATAGTGTCCTGGAAATCTCTGAATTCTTTTCCTACGAGACGATCCAACAAATATATCGAACCGGGATGGATAATTCTGGGGAAATCCACAAGGCTAAATTCTGCACGAGAGAATGTTGATTCTTTTGCCAGAACTTGGTTGTTATCGATAGCGAGTACACCTTTGTGATTATGATCAACCAATATTACTTTAGCGGTGATACTTGGTCCTGTGATTTCTTGGAGGACGATGAAAGGGTGAGGTCTTTCTGCTAGTACCAGTCTTATGGTGTCCCGATTAGCCCACGCGTTTTCCATTAAGGGGTCAACACCAAATATTTCATTGTTTTCAAGTGTCAAGTTATCTTTGGAAACGCGCGCGGAAACATTGAAATATCGTAACTCGAAGTGGCCGTTTGGTGTTATATGTGGAATTATCACAACTTCGGGCTCTCTGCTTTCCAAATATAGTGTTGCCTTTATGGGAACATTCAGTTCTGCGGCCAAAACAAGGGAAAAAAACCTTTGTTCAATTTCATTGAGTTTCACTGCAGCGCTTTCCTTGCAATTGGCGATGAGTCATAGTTTAGTTTTCGTTATGGTTTACAAATGGAAAATGACGGGAGCGGACAACAGCTCTGGACCCTTGGGAATGCGATGCTCTCTCTATGAGATACGACACTTCTTGTAGACGAACTCAGGATCGAGGTCGGCCCCCGATTCCCAAGCTATAGTGTCGAAAGAGACATGAACAGTTGCAAAGATGTCCGGGTTTCTGATTTCTCTAAAGACGCCGAAGTCCAGAAATGGCTTCATATCCAGTGACCCTCTTTCCCCACTCTCAAAGGCCACCGACAGAATATAGTCCTCTTCACAAGAGACAGAAACGACCACAGGGCAAGTCATGGTCATACCACAGCCACTCCTACCTTTCCCCTGCAGTCATCCCTGCCGTTTCCTCGCAGTTCCCTCATTATCCAAAGAACACTGACCGTGGTTGACTCTAGAAGCTCCCACACCGGATATGGCTTAGCCGTTACCATGTATCTATCGCCATGATCGGTTACAATGTCTTATCGACATAAAGAATTGGAAGCAAATGAAATTTAAACTACTCGACACGGTCGCCCTCACACACGATATACCCGAACTCAACCTCAGCCGCGGGCAAATCGGCACAGTGGTTGAGATTCTCGCAAGAGGCTTTGCGTTTGAAGTTGAATTCAGCGATCCCGAAGGACGCGCACTTGAAACCGTCGCCCTTCGCCCCGATCAGCTCGTTGTACGCCCCCACAAATATTGGAGAACCAAGCCAGTGCCAGACGACCCTGATTCCTAGCGGACAACGCTAAGCAGATAGTTGCTGCACTAACCCCTAGCCCCTAGTCCCTAACCCCTGCAGTTACCCGCTCCCCCCAATCATCACACCATCCACCCGTATCGTCGGCGACCCCAACGCCCCCATCATCGGCACAAACGTCAGATCGTTCCCGACCGACTTGACATTGTGCAGCAGCTCCTGCATCGGCAACGCGATCGTCACCTCGTTCACAGGATGGCTCAACTCGCCGTTCTCGATCCAGTACCCCTTCGCCGAGATCGAATAGTCACCGCTGATCGGGTTGATGCTGGCCGTATTCATAACGCTCTCAACGTACAGCCCCTGCTCCACCCCGCCGATAACCTCCTCCGGCGTCTCCTGCCCTGGCTGGAAGTAGAAATTGCTCGCATCCAGCGTCGGCATAGACGCGTGCCCACGCCGGTTGGCGTTCCCAGTCGAGCTGGCCGTCCCGTCGCGCGTGGCCGTGTAATGATCGTGCAAGGCCGTCTGCAAAACGCCTTCATCGATCAGCCTTGTAGCCCCCGTCGGCACCCCCTCATCGTCAAACGGCCGCGTCGCGATCCCGCCCGGCAGCCGCCCGTTGTCCAGCACAGTGACCAGATCCGCCGCCACCGTCTCGCCGATCTTACCCTCCAAAAACGACCGGTTGCGCTGCATCGCGTCCGCGCCCAGCGCCCGCGAAAGCGCGCCCAGCACGCTCGTCGCCGCCATCGGCGAATACACAACCGACGCCCGCTGCGTCGGCACCGGCTTGCCCCCCAACATGCCCACCGCCTTACGCGCCGCATCCTTCCCGATCGCCGTCGGCTTGAAGTCTGCCAGCCGCGAGCCAAAGTCGAACCCAAACGCCACCGAACGGTCATTCTCGTCCGCAGCCATCGCCATCACAAATCCGCCGATAAAGCTCTTGTCGTAACTGCCCGCGACGCCCTTCGAGTTGGCGATCGCCACCGTCCCGTGCTGGCTTATCAGCGTGCAGCGGTTCGTCAGCACGACGCGCTCATCATAGCGCAAAGCCGCCTTCTCGATCCGCCTGGCCATCTCCACCTTGCGTCCGATCGGCAACGCCACGACCGCCTCGTCGTAGATATCCAGGTCCTCCTCCGGCAGCGGCTGCGGCGCCGGCAGCGAGCGGTATTCGTCGCCGTCCGCCACGTCTGCCAGATTGACCGCCGCCTCGATCGTCTTCCCGACGCTGCCAACCCCGAAGTCCGACGTATAGGCATAGCCCATCTTCCCGTCCCGGATCACCCGCACGCCCAGCCCCTTCGAGCCCGCCTGCGAAAGCTTCTCCACCTCGCCCCGGTCCACATTGACCGAAGTATTCTGTCCCACACTGATATAGGCTTCCGCCTCCACACCCCGCTCAACCGCCTGCGCAACCACGTCCTTAGCAAACTCAAGATAGTCCACGTCTATACTCCCCATCCCGCCAAAGAGGCAGGCTTATCTGGTGTTTCAAACCACTGACCACTAGCCACTGACCACTGCAGTTCACTCCGTTCCCCCAACCGTCAGCTTCGGCACGCGCACCGTCGGCTGGCCGACGCTCACCCGCGCCCACTGCCCCTTGCCGCACATGCCCCGCCCCGGGTCCAGCGCCATGTCCGTCCCGATCATATCCATCAGCCGCAGCGTCTCCGGACCGTTGCCCACCAGCGTCGCGCCCCGCACCGGGGCAGTCAGCTTGCCATCCTCGATCAACCATCCCTCAGTGACAGTGAACACGTAGTCACCGCGTCCAATCTCCACCTGTCCGCCGCCCAACCTCTTGGCATACAGCCCCTTCTTCACCGACCCAATGATCTCCTCCGGGTCGTGCGGGCCCGCGTCAATATACGTATTCGTCATGCGCGGCATCGGCATGTCTCGGAAAGTCTGACGCCGCCCGTTGCCCGTCGACGCCCGCCCGGCCCGCCGCGCCTCCGTCAAATCCCACATATACTCCTTCAGAATGCCGTTCTCGATCAACACGGTTCGGTTCGTCGGCGCGCCCTCATCGTCAAAGCGCATCGTTCCCCGCCGACCCGGGATCGTGCCGTCGTCGTAGGCCGTCAGAAAATCCGGGCCCACCTTCTCGCCCACCAGCCCCGTGTAGGCCGACGCGCCCTTCGTGATAAAGTCCGCCTCCATACAGTGGCCGCAGGCCTCGTGGAAAAGGACGCCCCCCCAGCCATTGTTAATCACGACCGGCATCTCACCCGCCGGCGCCGGCCTCGCTTCCAACATCAGCAGCGCCGTGTCAGCCGCCTCCGGCATCATCGCCACCGGATCGCGATCGTCAAAAAACTCCAAGCCCACCTGCCCTCCGACCCCCGTGGCGCTCGACTGGCGCACGTCCCCCTTCTGCGCCGCCACCTGCCCCTGAAATTCGATAAAGGCGCGGTCATCCTCCGCCCAAACTCCCTCGGAGTTATACACCCAGACCCGCCGCCGCGTCTCCGTATACCCGCACTGCACGCTGACAATGTGCGGGCTGTGCTGCCGCGTGACCTCGTCCATCTCCCGCAGAATGCCGGCCTTCTCCTGCGTCGACATCTCCTCGAACGGGCGCTCGATCCGCGACACGACAGGGCTCTCCCTCTTCGTCAGATCCGCGCACACCTGCGCATTGTTCGCGTTCTCCGCCGCGGCCGCCGCAACCCCGGCCGCCTCAATCAGCGACTCCTCCGTCAGATCATCCGTGTAAGCGTAGGCCGCATTATTCCCGTAGAAGACCCGCACGCCCCCACCAATGTCATTGCCCTGCGTCGCCTTTTCCAGCCGCCCCTCGTCCAGCGTCAGCGAAAGACTCTCCTTGTTCTCCAGATACACTTCTGCCAGGTCGGCGCCCTTCGTTAGCCCGGCATCCAACACCCGTCGGATCGATTCAGTCGGAAGCATAGGTTCTCCTGTCTCTATTCTCTAATCGCTCCTGCAAACTACTGTCGGTCCCACCCCAGGCACGTCCGTCAGATCAACTCTTATCCACTGGCATCCAACCGCTGCACATCCTCCTCGTCCAGCGCCAGCGTCAACGCCTCCATGTTCTGCCGTAAATGGTCCCGATTCGTCGACATCGGAATCGTCACCACCTGCGGCTGCCGCGTCAGCCACCGAATCGCCACCTGCGCCGCCGTTGCGCCGTGCTTGCGCGCCACCGCCTGCACCGTCTCGTTCTGCATCACCCCGTCCTTCAACGGACAGTACGCCGTGAGCACGACATTGTTCTCTTGGCAGTAGCGCAACAGCCCGTTCTCCTCCGGCTCCCGCGTGTACAGATTGTAGCGCACCTGGTTCGTCACCACCGGCGTCTCGCACAACTCCTCCGCCTCGCGCTGCAGCGCAACGTCGAAATTACTCACGCCGACCCGCTTCACTTTACCCTCCGCCACTGCACGGTTCAGCGCCTTAAAAGTCTCCTCCAGCGGTACCTGCGGATTCGGCCAGTGGATGAGGTACATGTCGGCATACTCCGTCTGCAACCTCTCCAGGCTCCCGTCCAGCGCCCGCAACAGATCATCGTAACGCACGTTGTCGGCCAGTACCTTGGTCGTCAGGAAAATATCCTCACGCGCGAAATCCTGCATCGCCCGCCCCACCAGCTCCTCGCAATGACCGACACCGTACATCTCCGCCGTGTCAATATGCGTATACCCCATCTCGATCGCATCCCGGATAATCGCGACCATCTCGTCATCCCGCGAATAGTCGCGACTGCGCCCGCCCCCCATCTGCCACGTGCCCAAACCCAGGACAGGAAGACGCCCGCCGTCGTTAAGTGTCAGAGTTTCCATTGCCCGTCTTTCTCCTTGCGCCAGGCGTTCAGCCGTTCCCCAAATGGCATTTCGATCTTCGAGACTGCCGCGCCTGAATAGCTTTTGTGGCTCTTATGCAAAGTATACGCCACAGAGTAGGATTCCAGAATTTGCCGACCTTACTTATGCACGGGATAGCTGTACTTCCCTACCCCTATTGACAGATCCTCCCACAGGCGTCTGACACGTACTCTGCGCTCCGAACGGCCTGGTGGCCACTTGCCTCCAATGTCAGGAAAATGTCAGAAAGTTCTGTTTGTTCGGCATTGACAGAACAAACAGAACATGCTACCCTGTCTATGTTCACTTTTCTGTCTGACGCTCGAATCTTCATGCGGCTGCAACCGCCCGCCGCCACGAGCGTCTCGATGTAAGGAGCAACAGCATGGCACAACCCGCAATTTCGGTGAAAGACCTGACCTTCAGCTACGGCGACATCCTCGCCGTCGACGACATCTCCTTCGATGTCGCCGAAGGCGAAGTCATCGGCTTCCTCGGCCCCAACGGCGCCGGCAAATCCACCGTCGTCAAGATGCTGACCGGTCAACTGACGC
>JAPPKG010000654.1:0-7256 GCA_026914085.1 Caldilineaceae bacterium
TATCTCAACTACCCTTGACCAATACTCTTGGTCTCAATTGGGATTTACATTAGAATCCATAGTAACAACAAAAAGGAATATTGCAGTGTATCAACAAGGGGGAACCATAAGCGACGCGCTGAAAAAGATCGCGTCAAACCAATACGTTTTGCCTGCAATCCAACGAGAATTTGTATGGCAGCCGGAGCAAATCTGTACCTTATTCGATAGCATTATGCAAGGATATCCCTTCGGGGAATTCTTGTTTTGGAGTATAGACAGGTCCAATTCATCCGAATACAGTTGGTATGGCTTCGTCCTAGACTACCATCAGCGAGATAATCCCCATTGTCCCGACTTAGGAGTTCTACACGACAAGGCACTGACAGCCGTTCTTGATGGTCAACAACGGCTCACAGCTTTCAACATTGGCTTGAGAGGGTCAATGGCAACAAAACTTCCTCGCCTGTGGTGGAACAATCCACATGCCTTTCCGCGACGTGTGTTGGCACTAGACCTACTCTCGACATCGGGTCCTGATGAAGAAGGAAACAGGTACGATTTTGAATTCATTGACCCGAGTAGATTAGGTCGCGAAGATGGGCGCCTTTGGTTCCAAACTTCGGAAATCCTATTGATCGATCCTGATTTAGGAATAAATGACTGGATCTTTGATTGGGACTTGAATCGCGATCAACAAAGGATTGCAACCAGAACTCTCAATCGTTTGTATCGAGCCATTTGCGTCGATCAGACCGTGGTTTATTACGAAGAAAAGGAACAGGACCTAGACCGTGTCCTCCACATTTTCATTCGACGGAATAGCGGTGGCACCGTGCTCTCCTATTCGGACCTCTTACTTAGCATCGCCGTATCACAATGGACAGACCTAGATGCCCGTAAGGAAGTTCATCAGCTAGTCGACGAGTTAAACAGGATTGGAGAGGGCTTCAGTCTGTCAAAAGATTTTGTTTTGAAAGCCGGACTCATGCTGACCGACATTGCTAGCGTTGGGTTTCGAGTCGATAATTTCACTCATGCAAACATGGCGAAACTCGAAAAAAACTGGGCCAGGATTCGAGACGCGCTAACCGCAGCTGTAGAGCTTGTAGCAAGTTTCGGATTTAATTCTTCAAACATCAGGGCCCCTAGTGCATTGCTTCCCATTGCCTACTACTTTTTTCGACACGGCCAAAAGACCGGATTCGCAACTTTAAGCCGCCACGCTGAGAACCGCCAGGCAATTCAGGGTTGGCTGACGAGATCCATTCTAAAAGCCTCCGGCATATGGGGCAGTGGACTAGACACGCTACTTACTGGCCTCCGTGACGTAGTCCGCAACGCTGAAGGAGACACGTTCCCGGCTGAGGCGATGCGCAGGACCATGGCCTCCAGAGGTAAGAGCTTGGAATTCTCCGAGGAAGAGATTGAAGACCTCGCGGACATTGGCTTCGGTGACCAGAGGCTATTCGCATTGCTAACTTTATTGTCCCCATTCTTGGACTTGAAAAACCGGTTCCACATTGACCACGTGTTTCCTGCAAGCCGTTTCACCCCGGTCCGGTTAAGAAAGGCTGGAGTATGCGACGATAGCATCGAGACTCTCCGAGACTGTGCGAACAGACTTGGAAACCTCCAATTGTTGGACGGAGATATCAACAATGAGAAAAGGGCCAAAATGCCATCGTGTTGGATGAAAGAGCACTTTCCTACTCATGATGCACTGCAACTGTATTGTGAGCGGTACTATCTGGGCGAAGTTCCCGATGAAATAAGTGAGTTTATGGAGTTCTATGAAGCCCGACGTTATCGGCTGCAAGCTCGGATTAAAGAGCTTGTGAATTCGGTTTGAAGCCATTGGCCAAAGGGAGAAAGAGCGCCACTTGACGCCTGACACCACTGGGTAAACCGGATTGGGTCAAAGTCGCGACGGCCTATACTCTTCTTATAGCCGCCGCATTCAAATGACATTTCTCAAGAGAACTGTCTACGAGGTAATCGAGCAGGCGGCACCCGGCCACCGAGCGAGCGAAATCTTCGACATCTTTCTGATCACGCTGATCACTTTGAATGTCGTCGCGCTTATCGCGGGTACGGTTGAGGGAATCCTACAGATCTCGCCGCAGGCGTTTCACCTTTTTGAAGTCACATCGGTTGGCATTTTCTCGGTGGAATATGTGCTAAGGGTCTGGACCTGCACAGAGGATCCGAGATACACGCACCCCGTGAAGGGCCGCTTGCGGTATATGGCCTCACCGCTGGCGCTGATTGACCTGTTGGCGGTCCTTCCTTTGTACCTTGTCTTCTTCGTGAATCTGCGCGGGCTTGACCTGCGTTTCCTGCGGCTAGTGCGGCTGCTGGCGCGCATCGTGCGGCTGAGCCGGTACTTTTCCAGCTTGAGGACATTGGGCAAGGTATTGCATACGAAGCGGGGTGACCTGACCGCGGTCGTGTCGGTACTCTTTCTCCTGCTGGTGATGACCTCCTCGATGATGTTTTTCGCCGAGCATCAGGCCCAGCCAGAGGAGTTTGCGAGCATTCCCAAGGCGATGTGGTGGAGCATCATCACGTTAACAACGGTGGGCTACGGGGATGTGTTCCCGGTTACGGCGGCGGGGCGTCTGCTGGCGGGGGTGATTGCGATTGTGGGCATTGGGTTGTTCGCGCTGCCGGCGGGGATACTGGGGTCGGGGTTTATGGAGGAACTGGCCAGAGAGGGGGAGGAACCGGTCAGGTGCCCCCATTGTGGGGAGGTGATCAGTGAGGGGTGACGCACTTGGTGCGCCACCTCTACCATGCGAAGTGCTGAACCTTCCTCTTCTCCTAGCGCCCGGTGAATTGGGGCTGGCGGCGCTGGCGGAAGGCGGAGACGCCCTCTTCGGCGTCGGCGGTGTAGGCGGCGAGGCTGCCGGCGAGGGTTTCGAGGACGACGCCGTTGTCGGCGCTGGATGGGATGGCGGCGTCGATGAGCTGTTTGGTCATCTGGACGGCGACGGGGCCGTTGGCGGCTATGGCGTTGGCCAGGTCGAGGGCTCGTTCGGCCAGCTGGTCTGCAGGCACTACTTCGTTTACAAGTCCCCACTTTTCGGCCTGTTCGGCTGATATGCGATCTCCGCTGAATATCATCTGTTTGGCGCGGCTGGGTCCGACGAGCTGCGGCAGGCGCTGCGTGCCGGCCCAGCCGGGAATGATCCCCAACTTTACTTCAGGGAAAGAGAGTTCGACGCCCTCGGCGGCGAGGCGCAGGTCGGCGGCGAGGGCCAGTTCGAGGCCGCCGCCGAAGGTGTAGCCGTTGAGCACGGCGATGACGGGCTGGGGGAGGCGGGCGTAGCGGGCGAAGATGCGGTGGCCGTCGCGGATCCAGCGGCGTCCCATTTCGAGGGGTGAGAGGTCGCTCCATTCGTAGATGTCGGCGCCTACGCAGAAGGCTCTGCCGGTGCCGGCGAGGAGGACGACGCGGACGTCCTGGTTGCGGTCCAGTTCGTCAGCGTAGGTTTCGAGGGCGGTGAGCATTTCGGCGTTGAGGGCGTTGAGTTTGTCGGCGCGGTTGAGGACGAGTGTGGCGACGGGGCCTTTGTATGAGAGTTGGACGAGGTCGGTGGTCATTGGGTTACCTTTGGGTGGTGTGGAGAAAACTGCCTTTTCCGCGAAGGCACGCGAAGGGGCGCGAAGAACACCTTTCTTTGATCCGCGAAGGCACGCGAAGGGGCGCGAAGGACACCTCTTTTGTCCACGAAGGGCCACTAGGGACCACGAAGAACACCTTTCTCTGATCCGCGAAGGCACGCGAAAGGGCGCGAAGAACACCTTTCATTCCGCGGAGGGGATTGGGGGCGTCAGGTGGGAGGATAGCACATCAGTCTACGAAGATGATAGCTGGGTCGGGCTGGTTGCTGGCGGTCAAGGCGCCGATGGGGATGGCATCGGGCAGTGCGGTCATGACGCGACTCGCCTGATCGGCGGCGATGACAGCCACCATGCCGATTCCCATGTTGAATACCCGGTAGGATTCTTCCCGTTCCATCCCACTCCAATCGAGCAGTTTGCGAAAAATCAGAGGGACCTCCCAGCTGCGGCGGTCTATGCGGGCGCACAACCCCGACGGCAGGATGCGAGGGATGTTGTCTTCAAGGCCGCCGCCGGTGATGTGGGCCAGGCCCTTGATAGCGATCCCGGCTGCTTCCAGTTTCAAGAGAGGGGGCAGATATGAGCGATGCGGGGCGAGAACGGCATCGATCAGCGGGACGCCGTCTGCCAGCGTCTGATGCAAGTCGCGGTTGGCGAGGACGCGGCGGATGAGGGAGTAGCCGTTGGTGTGGGGGCCGCTGCTGGGCAGGCCGTAGAGCAGGTCGCCGGGTTGCATTTGGTGGGGGCGGGGCAGGAGGGCGTCCTGGTCGACCAGGCCGATGATGGTACCGGCGACGTCGCAGGAGCCGGGTGTGTAGACGCCGGGCATTTCGGCGGTTTCGCCGCCGAGGAGGGCGCAGCCGGCGGCGCGGCAGGCTTCGGCCATGCCGAGGACGACGGCGGCGACGTTTTCGGGCACGAGCTTGTCGGCGGCGATATAGTCGAGGAAGAAGAGGGGGCGGGCACCCTGTACGAGGATGTCGTTGAGGCAGTGGTTGACGATGTCGAGGCCGATGCCCTGCCAGCGGCTGTGCTGGGCGGCGAGCTTGACTTTGGTGCCGACGCCGTCGGTGGAGGCGACGAGCAGGGGCTGGGCGGGCAGGTCGGTAAGGGCGAAGAGTCCGCCGAAGCTGCCGACGTCGGCGCGGACGTCGGGGGTGAAGGTTGAGCGCACGGCTGACTTCATGAGGTCGACGGCGCGGTTGCCGGCGTCGATGTCGACGCCGGCGGCGGCGTAGAGGCTGGAGGTTTGAGACCCAAGGTGAACCGCGCTAGGCGGTGGATTTGCACTTTGGTTGGAATCTGACATGGCGGCTCGCTAAGGGAGAGAGGAAAGTGGGGACCGAGTCCAAGCACTTACCTGACAACCAGGAAAGCCTTCATTCGGGTGAAGGCAGGACTTTCTAGGCAGTCTCGTTTTCGGTTATCTGTTGCTCAATTTCATCTCTGTTGGAACGGTAGTAGGCCCAGGCATTGGTCAGATCCTCAGCGCGCAATCGAGGATATGCTTTGCGTAATTCCGCTTCGGTACTTCCCAGTCGTCTGGCCTGCACCAGGAGCCATACTGGAATGCGAGTTCCCGCGATGCACGGGTCTCCTCCCATCACGCCCGGCCTGCGTTCGATTCTAGGGGAGGATCCTGTTTTGTCCTGAGTTTCCATGGATGTATATCAACCGATTCTGAAGCCGTCAGGTTGGACATCGGTACTCGCAGTTTTGCAGGATTCGTATGTGACATACATTCAGGCCATTGCGAAGACTGCATTTGGGATTCGGTGTAATCATATCAGAGTACGGGGTGATCGTCGTACTCGAAAACGTAGCGGGGTTCGGTCCGGTATGTTGGAGAGTTTTCGTACATTTCGCTGGTAGGTTACAGGGTTGCGCAGGCTGGCGGAATGGGTGGCATTAAGAATGGAATGAGCGCAGGTCGCGCCTGCCGTCGGACTGGAGGGCTGCTCTCGACGCTTTTCCGGCGTGACGGTCATTCAAGGGCGAGGGCACCCACAAGGGGTGCCCCTACGGGGGGTTGCGGGGGGCGCGGGGAGCTTTGGGCGGTTACTCGTACTTGAAGCTGCGGATGCCGATGGCGAACAGGACGGCGGCGGCGGCGAGGAGGACTGCTATTTCGGGGAGGACGTCGGGGAAGGCGCCGTTGTACCAGATGAGGTCCTGGAAGGCGTCCATGGCCCAGGCGACTGGGGAGAGGTGGCCGATGGTCTGCATGAATTGGGGGACGATTTCGAGCGGCCACCAGGCGCCGCCCAAGGGGGCGAGCGACAGGGACAGGAGGAGGACAAGGCCTCTGGCCTGGCCCTCGCTCTTGATCCAGGGGGCGAGGGCGAAGGTGAGGGCGGTGATGCAGAGGACGAAGGCGGCCATCACAGCGAGAAAGGCAATCGGGCTGCTGCCGAATTCCATGCCGACAGCGGCACCGACAGCGAAAACGATCGCATACTGAATCATGCCGAGCGTGAAGTAGACGCCGATCTTGGCGCCGAGGATCTGTGCGCGGGAGAGAGGCAGGGCTATCAGTCGCTGAAGCGTCCACTGGCGGCGCTCGCGCAGAAGGACAGCCATGCCGCCGAGGACTGTGAACATGACGTACAGGGATCCCATGCCCGGGGCAGACTGGTTGAAGCCGTTATCGATGACGCTGCTGCTGTCGCCGTCTGAATCGGCGACGCGGAAGCTGACCGGGGACGGTCGGTCCGTCAGCAGCTGTTGCGAGCGAGCATAGAGGGCGCGCAGGAAGCCGTCGCGCGCGGCTCCTTCGATGGGAGGCAGTTGTGCGGCAGAGGTCAGGTTGTCCAGCAGGGCGCCGGCCACGCCGGGTATCATGGAGGCAGTGCTGGCGCGCTGGAGGACGGCGTTGAGGCTTTGCAGTACGAGGTCCGGCTGCATTGGATCGGACAGGGAATAGAAGTCGACGGCAGTTCTTTCGAAGTTCTCCAAGGCGTCGGCGTAGCCGGAGGGTATGACGATCAGAGCACTGGTCCGGCCCGACCGTGCGCGTTCGATAGCGCGCTCCAGCTGCAGAGGTTCCTCGCCCAGCCTGCAGAAGTCTTCGGCGTCGTTGTCGAGCGGGCAGAGTACGAGGGCGTCGTTGGCGGCGCGGAGGTCCTCGATCATTTGGGCGGACATAGCGCTCCGGTCAAGATCGATCAGGTCGACCCGCAGCCGGGTCGGACCGCCGCCGCCGATTTGGCCGATACTCCAACCGACTACAAGCGTGAGGAGTACGGGGATGACGAGCAGGCCGGGAAGGTTGCCCCGTTGCGAGAAGAAGATTTTCAGATCGTTGAGGATGATGGTCAGGATTGATCGCATTGCATAAGGCTGTCAGATGCGTAGTTTTGCGTCGTTGGCGTCATTCGTGCGTTGTGCGTTGTGCAGGGGGTCACAGGTCCAGGCGGCGCTTGAAGAGCCACGCTCCCATCAGGAAAAGCAGGATGCCCTGACCGAAGAGCACAAGGAGGTTGAGTGCGAAGCCGGTCTGGGCATTGGCCAGTTGCGTGAATGCGTCCACGCCCCAGTAGATGAGAGAGAATCTGGCGGCCTGGTCGGGCAGGGCGAAGCCGAATGCGCCTCCCAATACGGCCAGAGAGATGTTTATCATCGGTCCGAAGAGGTTGACCTGCTCGGGCGTC
>JAPPKG010000662.1:0-7246 GCA_026914085.1 Caldilineaceae bacterium
GGGGGGGGCCCCCCCCCCCCCCCACAAGGGAGGGCCGACTAGGCCCGACCGCCCAGAAAGCGAGGAGAGAGTAAACAGGAGATAGGAGAGAGAAACACGCTCTGGTCTGCCGGAGAGTGCGACGGGAAGTGAGCGCAGCTGGTTTGATTTCGGAAGTTTACGAATGGTCACCCCAATATTTGGATGCACCCGGGGTAACATCCGATGTATTGGGCCCTTTCCTTGCAGGTTGAAGGGAGGAGGCGCACTACTCGCGACGGAGAGCCTCGATGGGGTCCAGCTGCGCGGCCTGCGTGGCGGGATAGTAGCCGAAGAATATCCCGACTGCGGCCGATGCGCCGAATGCCAGCGGGAGGGACAGGGGTACAAGCTCAGTCCGCATGCCTCCCAGCTCGCCGAATACGAAAGAGCCGCCCACGCCTACGATCAGACCAGCCAGACCGCCAACCAGGCTCAACATCACAGCTTCGAGCAGAAACTGACGCTGTACGTCGCGTGGGCGTGCTCCGAGCGCTTGACGGAGACCGATCTCGCGCGTCCTTTCGGTTACGCTGACAAGCATGATGTTCATGATGCCTATGCCGCCCACGACGAGTGAAACTGCCGCCACCCAAGCGAGCAGGCTGCGAAAAG
Organism: Caldilineaceae bacterium; assembly: GCA_026914085.1. Taxonomy (GTDB): domain Bacteria; phylum Chloroflexota; class Anaerolineae; order Caldilineales; family Caldilineaceae; genus Bin5. Next base: position 634 of record JAPPKG010000662.1, read on the forward strand.
CGGCCGTGGTAGAGGCCCGAGCATCGACGATGTCCTGCTGTGTTCGCACGCCGAAATTGGGTTCAGCCGGATCGATCTGGCGGCGTCCGGCGAGGAGAGAGGTAATCTGCTCCATTACGCTGTCCATTACGTCGCCGTTTTCCGCCTTAACCAGGATCATACGTACGCGGTCGCCGCCAAAACCGGAGCCGCCAAATCTCTTGAAGACCACTGAGGCGGGAATGTAGATGCGGCCGTCATTGTCGGTCGCGCCGACGACGCCTTGTTCGGCCATGACGCCGATAACCGTAAATCGCGAAGAGCCGATACGCACCTGCTGACCAATGGGGTCAACCCCTTCGAAGAGGTCATCTGCAATACCTGCGCCCAGTATCGCCACTCGCTGAATGGCCTCGTTCTCGGCGTGAGTGAAGAAGCGACCCTGCCCAATCGAGTAGTCGCGAACCTCCAAAAAGTCTGCCGTTACGCCAACCACAGAAACGCTGTTCAAAGTTGCAGCACCACCCTTGACCGTCTGCGTAGTGCTCTGCTCCAAAGACACGCCGCTGATATTGCTTAGGTTCTGTGACAGGAAAAGGACCTCATCGTAGGTGAAGGTAGTTATCCCTCCCGGGCCTCCCCTGATGCCTCCGGCGCCGCGAACGCCGCCGAAACTGCGAAAAGGCGTCACCATAATCAGATTTGCGCCGAGCCCGCTGATCTGGTCTTCGATCTCGGCCTCGGCGCCGGCACTGACGGCAAGCATAATGATGACGGCCGCGACGCCGATGATGATGCCCAAAGTGGTGAGGAAAGAACGCAACTTATTCAGCATCACGCCTTCCCAGGCGACGCGAAAGGAATTTGGAAGGGTCATCCCGTGCAGGTCTTTGAAAGAGTCATCTTCCAGCCTCTGTCTGCCCAACGGCGCAGTTGTAACAGAGTCCTGCAGCATGCGCATTTTCTCCTCTCTGATAGTCTATATTCTTCGAGCAGGTGCGAAAGCGGTTGGATCTGTGGCGAATTCGAGTGAAGTCAAGTTACTGACATTCGGTCAATTTCTGACTCGGGGGCGACGACCTTTCCGTCCAAAACATTGACGACACGCCCAGCCTCACGCGCTCTTTCTGATTCATGTGTTACCATCACGATCGTGGCTCCCTGGCCATGTATCCGATGAAATACGCCCATAATCTCCGTGCTGGAACGGGAATCAAGGTTCCCTGTAGGCTCGTCGGCTAGAAGGAGAGACGGGTCGTTGATCAAAGCCCTCGCTATTGCTACACGCTGCTGTTGTCCACCTGACAGCTCGGTGGGCAGGTGGTGCAGTCGATCACCCAGACCAACAAGATCCAACAACTCCGAGGCCCTGTCGCTGCGTTGATCTTCGCTCCAGTTCTGAAAGCCGTTATACATCATCGGCAACATCACGTTCTTGCGCGCGCTCAGACGAGGAAGGAGATTATACGACTGAAAGACGAAGCCGATTTTGCGGTTGCGCACGGATGCCAACTGGTCGCGATTGAGGCTGCTAACGTCTTCGCCGTCAAGAACATAGAGGCCGCTCGTGGCGCGGTCCAGGCAGCCAATAATGTTCATGAGCGTGGACTTGCCGGATCCCGAAGGCCCCATGATGGCGACAAATTCACCCCTTTGAACCTGCAAGTCCAACCCGCTCAGAGCATGGACGGCGATATCGCCTTCGCCATAGGTCTTTGTCATATCGGTGATGTCAATGACGAGATCGTTCATGTGTTCCCCACGGTAGTCAGGCATCCAGAACGTTGGCTACCCCAAGCACTCAGTTGTTCCCAACCTGTGCATCGCCAGTGCTGATGGTTTCCCCTTCTTCCAGCCCTGAAAGGATCTCTGCACTGACGAAGTTTCGCAGGCCAACCTGAACGGGTCGGAATTCAAGCTCATCTCTCGGGTCAACAACGAATACAGCGAACTGCCCGGGACTTATCTCTCTCAGGGCCTGGACAGGCACGAGGAGCGCATTGCGGGCTTCTCCGGCGATAATCTCCACCTCGGCGTTCATGCCGAAGAGCAGCGGAGCCGAGTGTTGGGTCATGTCGATACTGGCCCACGCCTGAATGGCGGAGGCCCCGTCGACCTCCACCAGGGCCGGCTCTACCCGCGTAATGTTGCCTGTATAAGTGAACTCGGGGAATGCCTCGAAGACGATGCTGACGGGAAACCCGGGCACGGCCGCTGAGATGTCCAGCTCTTCGATCCAGAATCGGACCTGTGCGGTTTCGGTGTCGGCGAGACCGATGATCGGGCCCATCGAGACAGAGTCACCTGACTGAACGGCAACGGAGGTAATGACGCCGGCGATTGGGGCGCGAATTGTACCGCCCTCGATTTCGCGTTGCACGTCCTGGGCGGTCAGTCGCGCCTGCTCTACGGCGAGTTCGGCTCGTTCCAACTCCTCTGCGCTTGGGCCGTCGAGTAGGTCTTCCAGCCCGGCGCGGTTCTGCTCAACTTTGGCCCGAGCGGCGGCCACGTCCAGCTGATCGGCCTCCTGAAGCAGGAGGTTGAGCGTGTTTTGCGCCTGCAAGACCCGGGCTCGAGCGGATTCGATCTGGTCTTCGGAGGCTCCGGCTGCGCCGATGTTGTACTGCGCCAGGGCCTTCTCGTAGGCGAGCGTGGCAGACTGTAGATCGGCTGCCTGCGAGGTTCGGCCTACGTCGTTGCGCCAAGCAACCCTGTCGTAGGCCGACTGGGCCTCGGCAAGGGCGACTTCTGCTGATTTGAGGTCGGCCTGCAGGCTAGTGATGGTGTCCTGTGTGGGGCCTGCCAGCAGCGTGTTTAGTGCGCTCTGGGCGCTGATAAGTTCGCTGCGTGCGGCGTTGACTTCCTCAGCAGTGGGCGGCGCGACCAGGCGATCATATTCGGCCTGCGCGGCCGCAAGGCCCGACTGCGCGGCAGCAAGATCTGCTGCGCTTACTTCGCCGGTCAGTTCAATCAAGGCTATTTCGGCAAGGCGAAGGTTGATTTGGGCCGAGATTAGTTGGGAGTTCAGGGTTGAATCATACTCCAGGGTTGCCAGGATCTGATCGGCGTCGACCTGTTCGCCGACCTGGGCGGCTATGCTGCTTACGATACCGCTACTCCTGAATCCGACCTGTGTTTCCTCACCGGCAAAAAGCGTGCCAATTCCGCCGGCTGTAAGAACTATATCGCCGCGTCGCACCTGTGCCGTCTGCAGTTCCGGTGCAGCTACTGCGGGCTCTTCGATTACAAAATAGGTGCTGTAGCCGTAGTAGGCGCCCGTTCCGAAAACAAGCAGAGCCACTAGACTGATCAGAAATGTCTTCATTGCAATGCCCCAGATTACACCGGCTAGCGTTTTACCGTTCCATCAAGGCACTATCAGAAACCATTGGGTTGGGGATACCAATCCTGGCCATTGTCATTGTCAACCCATCGCGTCTGCTTAATCCCAGGGTACTATTCACGGGACCACACCGAGGAACGCCTCCAATGCTGCCGTCATCACAATCGCCTGGCACCCGACTGTTACTTCACACCTACGGTTCGACAATACTGTCGTGCGCCGCTTGCCCATTCGGCGTAGTCGCCAAGACGTAGAGTTTGATTGGGATTCTGAAGAGTATCCGCCCATCTTCTTGTGGCAAGAAGCGCCTCCGGCCAAGGGTTACCTCGAACCCGGTTGTTGCGGTCTGCTCCACCGGGGAAAGAGCAGAAGGCACCGGGATGTACTGGGCTCAAGAGGAAGTCCTGGACTATCCATTTGCCGATTTGCTTAGGTGAAGCAAGCCCAAACGCTCAGACAATTCAAGTGAAGACCCTTAACAGGATGAGACTAGCGTCAGAGTGTAGCCTTTGACTGGAGTAATTCAATAAGAGGTGTCAGCAACAGAGCAAGGCGTCCACCTCCGCCGGCTGCACCTTGCCCGCCGCCCTGGCCTCTGAAGCCGCCTTCGGGAATCTCAACGCCCATTTCACGTAGTCGCTCCTGACGCTCTTCAGGCGAGAGATTCTGCATCTCCTCTCTGAATGCAGCTCTTTCTTCTTCAGACATGTCGGCAAAGGCGCCGCCAAAGCCACCTTGCCCGCCTTGGCCACCCCGACCCTGGCCTCCTCCCTGACCGAACTGGGGCAACTCTATGCCATTTGACTGTGCCCAGTCGCTCAAATCGGTAAAGGTCAACTGCATGGAGCCAATTGCGTCGATCTGCGTATCGGTAAGGGTACCTTCTATCTGGCGCAGAATAGCTGCTCTCTCTGACTGGTTTTGAATTGTGCCACTCTGGAGGGCCTGCCAGAGGGGCAGCATAGTAGAAGCTTGAGCAGAAGTCACAGCGTCATTTGTATCCTCTAGTTTCAGGATTCCCAAGATGATCTGGTTCGTCGGCGGCAGCGCGCCTTCGTAGGATCTGTCCAAAGCGGAGAACGAGTCGAGGTTGGAGGCCGTTTGGCCAGTGCTCTCTTGGGAGACATTGCCAGCGGCCTCGTCAGCACTTGCGGTTTCGGTGTCGCCATTCCGGCCGCAGGCAGCAAGAACAAGAAGTGTCAAGAGGACAAGTAGGCTCGCAGGCACTCTGTTCATTTCTTCACCTCATTTGTGGCAATCAACTGTCCCAGGCAGAATACCATGAAGAGCAGTCGCCATGAGTAGGCCGGCTCCGCACTACTCTACTGTACCCGCCCTCCTTAAACAAGCTGTTAACACAATATTGAGATGCCACAACATTGCCCAATCCCGGCCAGTCGGCTCTTTGTTGCGCGCCAACTTCACCATTTCTCGGGGCGTGCAGTCGCAGCAAAGCCTGGAGACGGGGAAGGCGCTGCCGTTCCAGAAGATCCTGTTTAGCGGGGTTTCGAAAGCCCGATCAGCTGGGCGAAGTCTTGACGGCCAACTGAGCATTCAGGAAGGTGAAGATCCAGATCGATCTTGTTTAACCAGGCCGTCGACTGAAGGAGGAGCACCCATCCACATTGAAATTCGTTGACGTTTGTCTGACCTGAAGTCTGCCGGACTAAAATGTAGTCGATCAGCGGGGGACACAGAGTTTAGTGAAGCTCCCGAGAGAGTGGGGCGACCACGTGGGCACCTACAAGGGGTGCCCCTACGGGGGGACGGACAGTGGAAGGAAACGTCAACGGTCCTTAGTCAGCGGAGAGTAACGGGGAAACAAGAGGCGATTCAGTGAAGAGAGTATTCCGAAGGCAGTTCCGGGTCGGGGTAGTGTTTATGATCAGACGGGTCAAGCATCACTTCAAGGTATTAGCGACCAGACTCATACCTTTCAGAGTGCGGTGACGCCAATTCTGATCAGGTCTCCGAATCGCATTGGTGGTAATTCTGAAAAGGCAAACTGCCTCTCTCATGTCCAGATCGCTTTCGTTCCATTTGAGGCGGTCCAAGGCGGCGTCCCGGAGCCGATCGTAATACGGGCCGCTCACATCCTTCTTCGCGCTACTCGAAACGTGCGCAGCCCATTTCAGATGCGCAAGAAAGTTTCCGATATCCAGCATCGGATCTCCTGGTCCGGCCTCCTCAAAGTCGACGATAGCCACGCGGCCATCAGGCAGCAACAGCATCTGATCATCGTAGAGATCGTTGTGGGCGATAGTTGAGGGCTGCCAGGTACGAACGAATGGATCAAGCGTGCGGCTTACATTTTCACAGACCTGACGCACGTCGTCGCATTTGCCGAGTGCATGCCTGAAGGTACGTTTTGCCCTTCTGTATGCCCCTCGCAGGTCGAAGGCGCGACCTTCAGCGTGGCGGGATGCATTCCAGAGGCTTTCGAGACCGTCGAGAATCGCGTCGGGATCCGGGGGTTTGGCGCGGCGCATCAGACGTCGAACGTTTCTGCCCGGAATCTCTGACAGCCAGACCGCGCCGCCTTCGCGCCAGTAGCCAACAGTTCTGGGGACTGCAAACCCTGAATGTCCTATGATTTCAGCGGCTTTGAGCAGTCCCTCCACTCTGGAAGGCCTCATCAATCTGACGTACAACCCGATTTTGCCGGAGCGGTGCCGAAGTACGGCGCGGTTTCCCGGCCGGTATCTGATCATGTTTACACGAAGTTTCCTGCGAGGAAAGGCGAAAACATGCTCGTTGAGAAGACTTAGCGCCGAATCCGGATAGGCAGCTTGTTCAAGACCGGGGAGGAACTGATCGCGAGGATATCGGGAGAATGCGGGAGGCGTACCAGCTTCGATTCTGCAGGAAAGAATGTCGGGGGACTGGAACTCCTCCGGAGCCCAATCGGCAAAGAAACTGATGGTGGCAGATCTGCCCGGTGTGTGGCTGAACTGACGTACCCGGAACTGGCAAGGTATCCTATCGGCGTCGGCGAACTGGCTGCGCGATGCCTGCCAGACCCAACTACCGTCGAATAGTTTTGCCAGATCGGGCAGCGCAGGGTCGACGGGAAATTGAACCCGGGGAACTACAGGCACATCTGCGAACGCGTTTCCCTGCAGTACGTCAGTCATTGTTAACTACTGGCCGAACTAACTGATCCGGTTGATGGCGTCGATGGCGTCGGCGTGTCGATGCCGTCGCTGTCGGTGCCGTCGTTGTCGGTCGGGGTGGGTGTGTCGATGCCGTCGCTGTCGGTGCCGTCGTTGTCGGTCGGGGTGGGTGTGTCGA
>JAPPKG010000644.1:0-7205 GCA_026914085.1 Caldilineaceae bacterium
GGGGGGGGGCCCCCCCCCCCCCAACGCCCCCTCTCCTACAACATGCCTCGTCGACTAGGTGTCGACATTCGTGACAGGTGCCTAATCGAAGGTGTTTAGCCAGACCACGTCCCGCCAGGCCCATCAGATCCCCGTAGGTGCCGGCCTGGTGCCTGCCCTCGCGCCCCCTCCATCTGACGGACTCCACGATGAGGCCAGGCCCGGCGCCTGCCCCGCCCCTCTCCAACAGCCGGTAAACAATTTCAACCTCCGCTGGCATGGATTCCCCGCCAGACTGTTCCCACCCCAAATCTGGGATGTACCCGCTGCTGAGACGCGGTTGACAAGCGAAAAAAAATCACCGTATAATCTCCATTTAACAACCCATCACTCCTGAGAGCAGGACGCGTTGCACTTTCTGTCCCGCCCTGCACGAGATTTCGTCCCGGCACGTTCCCAATCTCAAACCCGCAAGAAAGGAGAGACGATCCCGATGAAAGGCAAACCCGTTAGAGCCATGACAAGACGTGAGATGCTGAGGCTGCTCGGTGTGGGAACCACGGGCGCCTTCCTCGCCGCTTGCGCGCCCGCAGCCGCCCCGTCCGAAGCGGGAGACCAGCCCGCGGCGGCCGATGAGGGACCCATCACCTTGCGCTTCGCACCCTGGCCCGGCGCTCCCTCAAGAGAGCCGATCAAAGCCGTGGTGAACGCCTTTAACGAGTCCCAGGACAGAATCGTCATTAAAGAAGAGGAGATGGGCGGCGAAGGCAACCACTACCAGAAGCTTAAGGTGCGCGCCGCCGCCAACGAACTGCCCGACATGGCCTTCATGCAGGGCAGCCACGACTACGTATCCTTTGTCACGGCCGGTCTGCTGCATCCCATCGATGACATGATCGAGGCCGATCCGACATTCGTGCGCGCCGAGAGAATCCCGCCCGTCGCCGAATCGATCTTCCACGTCCTTGGCCAGACCTGGGGCCTGCCCAACGAGGCAGCCGCCTTCGGCATGTACTATAACAAGACGATGTTTGACGAGGCCGGTGTCGCCTATCCCGAACCCGGCTGGACTTGGGACGATTTTCTGGAGAAGGCGCTCGCCCTCACCAAAGGAGAAGGCGCCACCAAGCAGTACGGCTTCATCCAGAATTTCGACGCCTTCCGTTCGATGGTCTGGGTCAGAACCAACGGCGGCCGCTATTTCGACAGTGACGAATTCCCGCAGACGATCAGCATCGACAACGCCGCTGTCGTCGAGGCCATCCAGTTCCTCCAGGACCTGGTCTGGACGCACAAGGTATCGGTGGCGGAAGGACAGTTCGCCGCCGCCGCCGGTGGCATCGGCTTCGAAACCGGCCGCGTCGCCATGAATATGGAAGGCAACTGGCGCATTCCCGGCTGGGTGCCCAGACTCCAGGACCTGGGTATGGAATGGGATGTCGCGCCCCTGCCCGAAAAGGCCGCGCAGACTACGTGGCTTTCGGTCGACATCACGCCCATCTTCGCCATCACCGAATACCCCAACGAGTGCTACGAGTTCATCAAGTTCTGGAACAAGGAAGGCCAGCCCTACATGCTCGAACTCTGGGCGCGCCTGCCCGTCATCCCGAACGAGGAAACAAGGCAGCTCTGGGTCGACTGGATCGACGCCAAAGGGATCGGACCGCTGGCTGCCGACGCCTTCTGGAACGCATGGGACACGGGCTGGGTGATGCCGCTAACGCCCGCCTGGCCGGAGATCAACGGCGAGGTGCTGGGCGCGGCCTGGGAGGAGATATTCCAGATCGAGGGCACAGACGTCGTCAGTGTACTCGAAGCGGCCCAGCCGCGCGCGCAGGCCATCCTCGACGAAAAAGGACAACCGTCTTAGAACTGTAATTGCCGGCGGCCGGCCGCTGCATTTGCTGCTGGCCGCCGGCAACCTGTCACTGCAATGGGTGTATCTTCGCTATCTCTGCCTGGAAGGCGGCGGCTTTCCAAGCAGGCCCGTGAAAATATAAAGGGCTATCTCTTTATCTCCCCATGGCTGTTGGGATTCCTGCTCTGGGTCCTGGGCCCGATGGTCGCGTCGATGGCCCTCTCCTTTACCGAGTGGGATATCCTCACCCCGCCTGAATTTGTCGGCTTCGGCAACTACACCAAGCTGCTCGACCCCAACGTCTACTTCCTCAAGGCGCTTTACAACACGATCTACATTACCGCTATCGGTGTGCCGCTTCAGGTCGTACTGGCTCTCTTTGTCGCCCAGTTTCTCAACTATCGCGGCCGCGGCGTCAACCTTTTTCGCACCATCTTCTACCTGCCTATGGTCACACCGATCGTCGCCAGCGCGCTCGTCTGGCTGATGATATTCAATCCCGAATTCGGCCTGGCCAACACACTGCTGCGCCTCCTCAAACTGCCGGAACAGCGCTGGTTCCTCGACCCCGACCTGAGTAAACCCCTCATCATCGTCTGGATGCTATGGCACATCGGCGGCTCGATGGTGATCTTCCTCGGCGGTCTGCAGAGCGTGCCCGAAAGCCTCTACGACGCGGCCGAGGTCGATGGCGCCGGCCCGGTCCGGCAGTTCTTTTCCATCACCCTGCCGCTGATTTCACCGGTCATCTTCTTCGTAATCACCACCAGCATCATCGGCACCTTCCAGGTATTCACCGTCGCCTTCATCACCACCGGCGGAGGCCCGATCCGTTCTACCCTTTTCTATGTGCTGTACCTGTACAAGAACGCCTTTGAGTACCTGAGAATGGGATTCGGCTCCGGGCTGGCCTGGGTCCTCTTCGTTATCATCCTTGTCGTCACCTTGGTCCAGTTCAAACTGGCAAACAGATGGGTCTACTACGAAGTCTCCTGAGCACGTAGCGATCCGGATTCACCATGACCGCGGAAACCCACGAACACGACGCCCACACGCCACTGAGCAAGTTGCAGACCGGCATGTTCATCTTTCGCCTCAACTTCCTGCCCCGCATTACCTTTCTCATCGTCTTTTCGATCATAATGTCCGTGCCTTTCTGGTGGATGCTCTCGACTTCGCTGAAGGCCGAATATCAGGTCCTTCTCTTTCCCCCTCGCTGGTTTCCAATCCCCATCAAGTGGCAAAACTACCCTGATGTCTTTATCAAGGCGCCCTTTGTCGTCTGGTTCGGAAATACCCTGTTCATCACCGTCGTCAGCCTGGTCGGCACACTGTTCTCCGCCTCACTGGTCGCCTACGGCTTCGCCCGCATCCAGTTCTGGGGTCGCAACGTCCTCTTCATCCTCGTGCTCTCGACGATGATGCTGCCCGACGTCGTCACCCTCATTCCCACCTTCATCCTTTTCAGCCGTCTCGACTGGATCGACACCTTCCTGCCCCTGATCGTGCCCGTCTTCTTCGGTGGATCAGCCTTCTTCATCTTCCTCATCCGCCAGTACTTCACCACCATCCCCTTCGATCTTGAGGAGGCCGCCTTTATCGACGGCGCCTCGACCTTTACCGTCTTCTGGCGTATCATCCTGCCGCTCGCCAAGCCGGTGCTGGGCACCGTTGGACTCTTCTCCTTCCTCGGCAATTGGAACGACTTCATGCGCCCCATGATCTACCTCAACAGCCCCGAAAAGAAGACTCTGGCCGTCGGGCTGCGCTATTTTCAGAGCCAGTGGGGCACAGAATGGGCGCTGATGATGGCGGCCGCGACAATTATGATCGTGCCCGTCCTCATCGTTTTCTTCTTTACCCAGCGCTTCTTCGTAAAGGGCATCGTCCTGTCCGGACTCGGCGGACGCTGAGGAATAAGTAAGCTACCCGCATTCGTTTCTCGCTAACACCTCGAAGGCACCCAGTCCACTAAAAACTAGAAACTCAAAACTCAAAAGGGCCTGCTCCCATGCACTCCCAACCACCGAACATCCTCGTCTTCATCTGCCACGACCTGGGCCGCTACCTCGGCTGCTACGGCGTCCCCGGCGTCCGCACACCGCATATCGATGCCTTCGCAGCCGCCTCTCTCCAGTTCGAGAACAGCTTCTGCGTCGCGCCCCAGTGCAGCCCGTCGCGAGCCGCTCTCTGGACCGGCCGCTACCCGCACGCCAACGGCGTCGTCGGGCTGGCCCACTCCGGCTTCGCCAATGACCTGCACCCGGACGAGCGCCATCTCGCCCAGATCCTCTCTGCCAACGGATACGAGACCCGCCTCTTCGGTACCCAGCACGAGGCCAACAGCCCGGAACGTTGCGGATATATGCATGCAAGTCCAAGGGGGAGCTGCGCTGAGTTGGTAACGGCCTTCTGCAGTTTCCTGGCGCAGCACGAGCAGAATGCGGCCCCGTTCTTCGCCCAGATCGGCTTTACTGAGCCGCATCGCCCCTTCCCGCACGACGTGCAAAAGATCGACGCAGATACGGTCACCATGCCGCCTTACCTGCCGGATATTCCCGAGGTGCGCGAGGACATGGTCGATATGGAAGCCTCGGTTGCCTCGATCGACAAGGCGTTTGGCAGGGCTCTTGAGGCGCTCGCGACCGCGGGCCTGGCAGACGATACCGTAGTCGTCTTCACCGCCGATCACGGCATCCCCTTCCCGCTGGCGAAGATGAGCCTCTACGACGCCGGCATCGAAGTGCCGCTGCTCATGCGCATCCCTGGGTTGGAAGGAAGCCGGCGCTATGCGGAATTCATCACCCACGTGGACTTCGTGCCCACCGTGCTTGACATGCTGGGGATGGAAAAGCCGCAGAATCTGCAGGGGCGCAGCTATTGGAATCTACTTCGTGGGGATACCTACAATCCGAGCGAATACGTTTTCAGTGAAAAGACCTATCACACCTACTACGACCCCATGCGCGCCATCCGCACGGACCGCTGGAAACTGATCGCCAACTTCGAGTTCGCGCCAATGATCGAGACGCCCCCCGACTACCTCAGCAACGCCAAGGGCTACCCTGAGACCAGCATAGCCCTCGACATACCCTATACCGAGATGTACCACCCGCTCTTCGAGCTGTTCGACCTGGAACAGGACCCACTGGAACAGAACAACCTGGCCGAAGACCCGGACTACGCCGGCATAAGGGACGATCTGGCGCGGCGCCTGCGCGACTGGATGGAGGAGACCGGCGATCCCCTCCTCGAAGGCCCCATTCCTCAGGCCACTTACACCAATCGAATGCGGGCATTCAAGAGAATCTGAGTCACGAGCGGTACAAAGACTTCCGGAATCCTCTCTACCCTCGTTCACGTCTTCCCCACATACGCGGCCATATACGCCCAGTCCGCCGACAGTATGCCCGGTACACCTCGCCGTAGCGCGCAAGCAACAGTGCCTCCTCGGTCCAAATACGCCTTGTAACGTCCACGCAGGTCATGCCGATCCACAGGCCGCCCACCAGCCAGTTGGCGGAGAGCAGCAGCGGCGCGCTGAGGATCAGCAAAAAGGCACCGTAGATGGGATGCCGCAGCCAGCGGTACGGTCCCGTGGTCACCAGCTGATGGTCAGCCTGCAACCGGGCCTCGTCACTCCAATGGCGGCCCAATTCGTTCTGCGCCCACTGCAACAGCCCGAAACCGACCAGTGCCAGTCCCAGTCCTGCCCAGCGCAGACCATCCCCCACAGAGAGAGCAGCCCAGTTCAGCCACCGGGGTGCCACCAGATAGAACAGCAACACCACAGGCGGCAGAATGATCAGAACTGTCATCACCCGCTGTGCCAGCATGCTCATTTGGGTCGAAAACCGCGCCGGATCGTTTGCCTCGTACTTGTGTGTGTAATAGCCCCTGTGAACCACAAAAGCAACAAAAAGTACGGCCAAGGTTATACGGAAAGGGATGTCCATTGCGAATCCCTGCGCTCAGTTACCAGTCAGGTTGTCAATACCCGCCCCCAGCCACGCTCCAAACCACTCGTGGCTCAACCGGTGATTGTACCCATGCGGCCCGGGATGCACGCCCAGCGAGCAGCGCTCTCCTGCCCCCAGCAGCTCGTATGCCCGCGCCGCGATCCCGAACTGCTCGCGCACACCGTTGATCGGGAAGATGTCATCCTGCTCACCCGCGATCGCCCGCAGCGGCCGCGGCGCGATTAGGGCTGCCAGGTCGCCCATCTCCGCCCATTCCAGGATGCCGGGCACGTAGTTGCACTCGCAGTGATACAGGTTGTAGATCGATTCACGGAACGAGCAGAGATAGCAACCCGGCACCGAGACGGTAATCCGCTCCTCGATCGCCGACAGCCACAGCGCGGTCGTGCCCCCGCCCGAATTGCCCGTGCAGCCCAGCACCCCCGGCACAACATCCGGCCGGCTCTGCAGAAAAGCGATCGCGCACATGCCGTCCCAGCAGCGTTCTCCCACCAGGTTACGGCCCGCCATCTGGTAGGCGAACGCCAGGTGGCGGCAGGAGTTCTCGTGTACGCTGCCCCGCCCGTCCTCCGTCTGCCGTTCGCCGAAACCGCGCTGCTCCACTGCGCAGACGAGATAGCCGGCCTGTGCCAGCGCCTGCGCATAGTTGTTGTCCACCTTCAGCCTGCTCTCCCGCTCCTCTGCGCTCGGATAGTTGCCCAGGATCCACTGCACCGACGGATTGTGCCCGTGGAAGACCAGCACCGGTCGGTATGGAGGCGCCGCCTTCGGGACCAGCAGATAGGCGGGGATGCTCACCCCCTCGCCCGCGTCCAGAAGATACTTCTCCTCCACATAGCCGTCCCGCTCCACCGCCTGCAGCTTCTCCGCCGCCACCGCCTCAGGCGGCGTGCGACCGGCCAGGCCGAGCAACTCCAGCGTCTTCTGGCGCAGCGCCGCCTGCCACGCGCCAAATTCATCGGGCGTCCGGGCACTGAACGCCAGCCTCCGCGGCGCGGCCTCGTACACCGCATCCACGTGTGCCTGTAGCAGAAATCGGGAACTGCCCATTGGGAATCCTCCTGTTTCCACACTGAACTGAGCATTGCGTCGACCGCATCTGCCGTGCAATAGGCAGAGCTTGAGTAAAACAGGTACCCGCAAAAGCCAGCGCAGATACCACGATTCGGATCATACCCGTCCCCGTTTCGGACCGCAATCGCGCCGCCTACGTACTGCGGCCCGGCCAATTTTCACTGGTTGACAGCATATAGTGGCTACAGTACAATGCGGCCCATCCGAGGGTATTCGCCTCAGATGAATCATCTTGATCGTTCCCCGCAGTGCCAGACGCAATGTCGTGCCTCAAACAGCGCGCAATTAGCCTTTTCATTTTGTCGAGGGACAAA
>JAPPKG010000055.1:0-7198 GCA_026914085.1 Caldilineaceae bacterium
AGGTCTGCGGCGAAATCAAACTCCGCATGCTCTACGACAACCCCGACGCCCTGCGGCTGTTCCGCTTCTGCGGCGAAAAGCGCCTGCCAATCACCTTCCACATCGACTACCCCATTCCGACCGGCAGCAGCTATCCCCGTACCGACTGGTGGTACGGAGGCAGCATCGATTCCTTCGAGCGCGCCCTGCAAGCCTGTCCCGATACCGTCTTCATCGGCCACGCACCCGGTTTCTGGGCCCACATCTCCGGCGACGACCAGTACGACAAAGCCGATTACCCCAAGGGCCCGGTTCTCCCCGGTGGCCGCCTCTTCCACCTCTTCCGCACCTATCCCAACCTCTACGCCGACCTCTCCGCCGGCTCAGCCCATACCGCGCTCACACGCGATTTCAGCCAGATCGACGACCATCCGTTCTCACCTGAAAGCGGATCGACCGTCGAACCGTTCCTCATCGAATTCCAGGATCGGCTGCTCTTCGGGCGCGACTTCTTCGACGACCGCATGCAGAAGCTGCTCAACAGCCTCGCACTGCCTGCACAAGTTCGACACAAGATATTCTGCGCCAATGCAGAGGCGCTTCTGGCGTAGTGTTCTGATTCCTGTCGCTTGCTACTTGCCAGTTCTTAGTTGCGTTGGGAAACTGTCAGGAGATGACAAATTGAGTTGAAATTGGGGAGCCGGACTGAAGAGTTTTGCCTAATCGTCTAACGCCTCTGCGGCGCCCAGGGCGGACGCCATCAGCTTCCTGTAGCGGGTCGCGTCTACTCGTGTCACAACGTCCACCTCAGTCCATTCGCCTTCTCTGACGAAACCGTCCGTCAAGATGCGCCGGTCAAAGACTGTAGCGCCCCTGGATGTGCCGGTCGAAAGATCCACGTGGACGGGCCTGCTTACCGTAGTGGCGCCTTCCGGGTCGATCACAGTCGCTACCGTCCCCGCGTCACCGATCAGAGAAAAATCCATCCCGAAGAAGTGGCAATAGTGCAGCGCGATTCCGCCGGCGATGCGCGCGCCTGCCCCTTTGGCCTCGGTCATGGCCTTAGCCTCCTCCTTCGTAAACCTCACCTGTATGAACGGGTCCAACGGGTACAGCGTGACAGGCAGCCCACTGTGAAGCACGACAGCCGCCGCCTCCGGATCGTAGCGAACATTGAACTCCGCCGCCGGTGTCGTATTGCCCGGCGCCGCGTACGTCCCGCCCATCACGTACAGCCGCCCGATCTTCTCCCCAATCCGCGGATACATCCGCAGCAGCATGGCAATATTCGACAGCGGCGCCAGGCAGATCATAGTCATCGGCTCCTCTGCGTCGCTCAATATGCGCCGCAGAAACTCGACCGCATGGTCGTCGACCCTTGAGCGCCGCGGCGCCCCCAGGCCGAGATCCCCCATCCCGTCACTCCCGTGCAAAGGCGGGGCCGGCAGCCCGGGCTCGAGAACTGGTCTGTCCATCCCCGCCGCAACCGGGACCGGAGGCGCCTCGATCGCGTCCAGAAGAGTCAACGTATTGCTGACGACTTGCTCCAATGCACAGTTTCCCGCCACACAGGTTATCCCGCGCACATCCAGCGCCGGAGACGCCATCGCCAGCAGCAGCGCCAACGCATCGTCGCCTCCAGTGTCAACATCAAGCAATACGGGGAGTGGTTTCGCCATTTCAGAACTCCTAAACTGCGGACGACCTGTCCATTGACGCCATCGAAGATCTCCTGCGTCGCTGCAGCGCTACTGCAAAAACCGCCATGAGCAGCGCGCCCAGAACAGGAGCCACCACAAGGCCCTCCAGCGCAGTCTCCAACGCCATCTGGTCCGCTACCCAACCTGTAAATGTCGCGCCCAGTCCCCCCGGCCACCACCCCAAACCCATCACCAGGCCAGACGCCATCGCCATGCCCCGCGGCCACACCTCCTGCGCAACCACAACCGTCGTCGGGTAAGTGCATCCCAACAGGAAGCCGATCGCGCCGGCATAAATGAACTGCACGCCGCCGCCTGAGCTGATGAAGAACCAGTATGCCGGCCCGAGCATCGCGAAACTGCTCAGCAATACCTGCCAGCGGCCGAACCGGTCTGACAAGATCCCGCCAAACAGGCTGCCAACTCCGATCAGTAGCGAAAGCACGAATAGCATCTGCCCACCGTAAACGACCGAATAGCCCCTGTCCTCCAACAACGTCGGCAGATAGGTCGTCAGGCTGAGTTGAAACCAGGCGCGTGTCATTGCCACCACCGTGATGAGGACCAGGCCCAGCAAAAAGCCCTCTCCCGCCCGCGACTGGCGCTCCCGATGCGCTTCGCGATCACCTCTGCTCTCCTGACCCAGCCCGTTGACCAGCCAGATGGCGGCTAGGACCACGACCGGAAGCAGGACGATTGTCCCCTTCAACCCCAACAATCCCAATCCAATCGCCAGCAGAAGCGGACTGCCCGCCGACCCAACATTCCCGCCAACCGCAAAGAACGAGACCGCGCGCCCCCGCTTCCCTTCGTCTGTCGCCTTTGTGACTACCGAAGCGCCCGCAGGATGAAATGCTGCCGACCCAAACCCTGCCAGTGCCACGCCTATCAGCAGGACCCAATAATTGCCGCTGAAGCCGAGCACAGCCATGATCAGCCCCACCCACATAACGCTCAGAGCCGCAATTCGCCGCGCATCAAAATTGTCGATGAAGAATCCGAACAACGGCTGCGCCAGGGACATCGTCGTCGTGCCAACTAGGGTAATCATGCCGATCTGGCCGTAGGTCAACCCGAACTCGGCGCGATACAACGGGAAAAAGACCGGCAAATACTGGTGAAAGAGCTCCAGCAGAAAGTGCCCGCCAGCCACCAGCAAGACCGTATTCGTCAGCAGTTCGTGCCTGAGCCTGGGACGCGGTACTGTATCTGCCTGCCTGTCGCTTATCATTGTGCCCGTATTCTCTTCTCAGTGCTGTCGAACTGAACTACGCCTGATGCTTGAATGCCGTTAAACATAAACCGGTCGCCCCCTCTGCGCATCGGCTTACATGATTCCTCCTCGGGCATTCGCGCCCAAAAATAAAGAGGGAACGAAGATCGACCCTCTTCTTCCCTCTACCTCGGCCATGATAATATGCAAAGGAGGAACTGGCAACTTGAATGCCTTCACAAAGGCTTCCTCAAATCCCTTCACAGAACAGGCAGGCTGGGCGCCGCCTTGAGCAGGACCTCCCAATGTTCAATGTCTGTGTCAACTGCGGACACTACCACGTCGACAAAGAGGTAACCGATCCGGCTACCTCTGTTGAATTCTCTCATCCCCGCAGCCTAGGCCACTGGCAACAGGACGCCTGGCTGGCTATTGCCACCTGTCCCCGGTGCGGCCGTACTCACCCGTTTCTGCGGCTGCCGCTCCTCCTCGTCGGCGGTGCCAGCGCCGCCGGCAAAACCGCAATCCTGCATGAGCTCTCCGGCCGCTTCACCGCCGCCGTGCTCCTCGAAGCCGACCTGCTCTGGATCAAGGAGTTTGAAGCACCCTCAGACGGCCATCGTCGCTTCTTCGAGACATGGCTGCGCCTGGCGAAAAACATCGGCCAAAGCGGCCGCCCCGCGGCCCTCTTTGGCGCCGGCCTGGCCGTCCCCGAAAACATCGAACAGTGCCTTGAGCGCCGCTATTTCGGCCGGGTCCACTACCTGGCCCTTGTCTGTGAAGAAGACCTGCTCCGCCAGCGCCTCCTGAACCGCCCCGCTTGGCGCAGAAGCGGCCAGGCCGAACAGTTGGCCGCACAACTGGATTTCAACCGCTGGCTTCAGACGGACGGACCGCATCAGACGCCGCCCGTAACCCTTCTGGATACAACCGGCACATCTGTCCGGGACTCGGCAATAGCCGTCAAAGAGTGGATGAAACGCGCCCTGGCGTCGGCTATGCCCGGCACGACCTGACCAATGACCCACCCCGACAGTCTCTGGCGGAACCGGTCATTTGCCCGGCTCTGGGTCGCACACGTCACCTCCGGCGCCGGTACAGCCATCACGAATGTCGCTCTGCCGCTCGCCGCCGTCCTCGTACTGGGCGCTACGCCGACGCAAATGGGCCTGCTTGCCGCCGCCGGCTCTCTCCCCAACCTTCTCTTCGGTCTCCTTGCCGGCGTCTGGATAGACCGCGTCCGGCGCAAGCCGATCCTGATCTGGGCCGATATCGGCCGCGCCATGCTTCTCGTCACCATACCCGTCGCCGCCTGGCTGGGCCAGCTCTCCTTTCTCCAGATCTGGCTCGTAACCTTTGCCGCCGGCACGCTCACCGTTTTCTTTCAAATTGCCGCCATTTCAGTACTGCCAGCCCTCGTGGAAAAGAGGCAACTGGTTGAGGCCAACAGCAGACTCTCCACCAGCGACGCCGTCATCGCAATCGCCGGACCGGCCGCTGCCGGCGGCCTCGTTCAGCTCTTCAGCGCCCCCAGAGCAATTCTGGTCGATGCAGTTTCCTACCTGTTCTCCGCCCTCGCCCTCGGCGGAGTCGCCGAAGAGGAGCCGCAGCCTGCCCAGCCAGATCGCGACGAAGCAAAAGAGCCCGTCAATGGGATCCGTGCTGCCGCCGCATCGATTGGTCGCGAGGTGGGAGAGGGAGTGTTCGAACTCCTCCGAACACCGCTGTTGAGGGCGCTGACGATCACCTCCAGCCTTGGCATGCTGGCCGGTTCCATCTCAGCGGCGGTGCAGATGCTCTTTCTCGTCAATCAGCTGCACTTCACGCCGTCCATAATCGGCATCGTCGCCGCCTGCGCTGGCATCGGCTCCCTGGCGGGCGCAATGCTTGCCGGAAGAGCCGCGCGGCATCTGCAAGCTGGATGGACGCTCCTCTTAGGCAAACTGTTGTGGATCGCGGGTGCGCTGCTGCTGGCGACCGCCGACCTGATTGGCCGCGAAATAGCTGCAGCGGGCGTCGCACAGGCCCTGGTCGGTCTGGGCAGCACGCTCTACTTCGTAAATCAGCTCAGCCTGCGCCAGGCGATTACATCTGTTCGACTGCTTGGGCGTGTTACTGCCGCCCGTCGCTTCGTCCTCTTCGGTGTTGCTACCGTTGGCGCCTTCGTCGGCGGAGCTCTCGGAGAGTCAATCGGTCTGCGAGCCACTCTTCTTGTCGGATCCGCAGCCCTGGCAATGGAGCTGGTCCTGCTTCTGCTCCCAACGATCCGGCAGGCCAGAATCGAATGAACGCGCCGTCAACTCTTCACCTTCTGCGTCCTCGGCAAAAACGAGAAGTCGGCCCCCTGTACCCGGACGAGCAGGAAAAGCGCACCCACAAGCAACATGCCCGTAAGCAGCCAGAACAGTCCACTGTACCCCAATCCGGCGATCAGCAGTCCCCCCAGCACCGGTCCCGCCACCTTGCCGCCGTTCTTCAGCGAACCGGCCAGACCCATCCCCGCCCCAACCTTTCCAGTCGGTACCTGCTCCGCGATCAGGGCAACCGTCGCCGGGAAAATCAGAGCCTGCGCTGCACCCATCGTCGCAGCCACGGCCAGCAGCCCCGCAGTACCTCCTGCCGCCAGTAGGAACGGAAGGGTGACCGCCAGGCAGAACATCCCCAGCGAAACCGCCCTGAGATGGCCGATCCGGTCTCCCAGCCTGCCGCCCCAGGGCTTCAACACAATCAGCGCGCCCTCTTGCACGCTGAAGAACAGACCTATCTCGACCGTAGAATATCCGGCTGTCAGCGCGTAGATCGGCAAGAAAGCTTTGATGACGTAGGTCACGACAAAAACACCCGCCTCCAGAGCGCCGGAAAGCCAGACCGCAGGCGTACCCAACAGCCCCGCCTCCCGCTTCAAGAGCCTTCTGACGGCGCCGACCCCTGCAGCCGTTCCCCCTGCCTTTTCCATGTCCGCCTTGGATTCGGCTGCTGCCGTCTCTGGAGGGCGTGGCTCGTCCTTGCCCATCCACAGCACTGGAACAAACGCAGCCATGCTCAGCACGCCGATGAGCGTGAAGACCGCCACCGGCTCCAGCGACAGCAACAGCCAGCCCGCAACCGCCGGCCCGACTAGGTAACCCCCACTGCGCGCCATACCGAACCACCCAAGCTGCTCCGCCTTGCGTTTGCCCCCGCGCTCCGCCACATACGCCACGGTCACCGGGCCGTAGATCGCCGTTGCCGTGCCGTGCAGCAACCGGATGACGATAAGCTGACCGGGCGTCTCGATCACAGAATAGAGAAAGGGCACACCTGCGAAGATCAGCGTGCCGATCAGAAGCCACAATCTCCTGCCCATACGGTCCGAGAGCAGGCCGAACAACGGCTTTGTCGCCATCCCGGTCAGCGTCGAGACCGAAACGATCAGCCCCAACAGCGCGTCAGACGCTCCTAGCGACGCCGCAAAGATCGGCAACAGCGGCGTCTTGCCCATCTGGTAGGCGCTGCGTACGATAAAGTCTGCAAATGAGATCTTCAAGAGCGCAGGAGACCCTGCGCTCTCTGTTACTGCAAGTCGTACACGCATCTCGACGCTAGACCACTACCGGAGGCACATCCGCCGCCTGCACCGCCGCGTTGAAGTCTGCTACACTCTCCCCCAAAATCGACTCAAGTTTGTCAAACTCTGCGTCGACCTTCGTGCTCAATTCACCAAAGACGTCATACGTCTGCTTTGTCGGGGCATCGTCAGCCGCGGAAACTACGCTGATGAGATTGTGCAGCCTGGCGTTGAGCATCGTCTGCAGTCGCAGCCGGTCAAACGCCACCTTGGCTTCGGGCTGAACCAGCTGAGCTTCCACCTCTCCCAACTGTTCTCCAATCTGCTCTGCCCTCTCCTTGACCGCCGACTTCGTCTGTTCGTCGGCCTCGCTCTCCCCAACCATCTCGGCCATAGCCGTCACGCGTTCTCGTGCCTTGCGCAGCCGCTTAACCGCCTGGTGTGTCTCGGTAAGCTTCGCGTTTACCTCCTGCCACAGATCGAACTGGGCCTGCATCGACGCCTCGCTTCGATCCAACTTGGGATCAATGTAGATTTCAAACGATTCTGTCTGGCTCTCCCCGTCTACTGTAAGGCGCACCTGGTAGGTCCCTGGTGGCGCCATCGCCCCTGTGACACTCTTCTCCGTAAACGGGTCGCCCGGCAGCTGTTCGGCGTCGGCATAGCGCATGTTCCAGACAAATTGGTTTAGCCCTGATGTGGTGGGAATGTACTGAACAGAGGGAGATTCCTCCTTCTCCTTTTCCATCTCCTCCTTCG
>JAPPKG010000174.1:0-7155 GCA_026914085.1 Caldilineaceae bacterium
AACGCTGCCTCAAGGCAGTCCACAACCCCTACGTCGACATTCTGGGGCACCCGACTGGCAGACTCTTGGGTAGGCGTGCGCCTTCAGATCTGGATCTGGATCAGGTACTAATGGCCTGCGCTGAAACGGGTACGGCCGTCGAAATTAACGCCAATCCCGAACGCCTGGACCTTTCCGCCGATCATGCTCGCCTCGCCGTTGGCCAGGGTTGTACTCTTGTCATTAACAGCGACGCGCACAGCATCGACCAGCTCGAGCTGATGCGATATGGCGTTCATACCGCCCGCCGCGCCTGGCTGCGCGCCGAAGATATCCTCAATGCTAGGCCTCTGGATGAGCTACTCGCATTGCTGAAGCGAAATAAAACCGGGAGGGGCCCAAAGTGAATGATGACACCCGGCGACCAGACAGCGAAGTCGATGAGCCTGTTTTTTCCTCGGATGACCAGGACTCCGCTGTAAGCGATTCCGAATCAGATTCCGACATAGACTCCGGTACGGACAAAGCTTCCGATCCAGAGTCTCTGCCTGAAACCGATCTGCCGGGAGAAGTGGCATCGACTGCACCAGCCGTGGAGGAGCCGGTCTTTTCGTCGGCCGGCGAGTCCGCAGTTTGGCACGAGTCCGAGCAACTTCAGGATGTCCAGGCAGCTTCTGACCAGTCGGCGGATTGGGAGTTCCCCGCAAACGAGTCCGATCGCGCCGGCGATTTCTCAGGGCCTTCTTTTGGAAATGAACTTGAAGAGCCCGACTTTGACGCGCAGGCAGCGGCTGCTTCGGAAGGAAACTGGGCAAATATCGCGCCAGATTCTGAAACAACGGATGAGGCCCGTCCTGCAACTGAGTACAGCTACTTTGAAGAGACACCCGCCGCAGAGGTGGCAGCCGCGCCCCCACCGACCCGCAAATTGGGAAGAACGGGCCCTGTCTGGGTTCTCGGCGGATTAACCCTTGTCTTGATTGCCGGCTTGGTCTGGCTGGGTATCTCACGTCTGACCGCTGCGCCGGAGAGCAGCACACCCGCGCCGAGTGAGCCAACAGTGCAGCAAGTTGCGGCCGACGCGCCGACACCGGAGCCGCCAACCAGCACTCCGGGGCCGACCCCAACGGCCACACCGGTCTTGCTTCCTATCAACGCAAATGTGATCGTCGCCAATACAGGCGGCCAGGGCGTCCTGTTGCGGGCTGAGCCGGGCCGGGCAGGTAATTTCATTCAAACCGTCGAAGAAGGTGTGACTATGGTGGTCCTGGACGCCGACCCTGAATCGGACCACGCAGAATATCCCGTTCCCCTCGATGGATATCTGTGGTACAGAATGCGCGTGCCCGGCTCGTTGGATGAAGAGGGGAATCCCCTCGTGGGGTGGAGCGCATCCAGTTTCTTCGTCGTGGACGTCCCATGACCATATCTTCACAAGGTGATTCACCGGCAACTGAACTGCTCGTCAAGAAAATTGCAGACCTGAGAGAACAGATCGCACATCATCAGCACCGCTATTACGTTCTCGACGACCCTGAGATCACTGATACCGAATTTGACTCTCTCTTCCGCGAACTCCAAACACTTGAAGATCAGAACCCGGAACTGCAAGACCCCAACAGTCCAACCGTTCGCGTCGGCGGAGCCGTCGCTGACCGCTTCGAAAAGGTGCAACACCTGGTCCCCGTACTGAGCCTGGCAAACGCCTTTGGCGAGGAGGACCTGCACCGCTGGCGCGATCGACTGCTGCGTCTGCTGCCGGAGGAAGAACACGCCCGCCTCGCCTATGTGGTAGAGCCGAAGTTTGACGGCCTCACTGTCGTTCTACAGTTCGACGATGGCCGCTTTACCCTTGGCGCCACGCGCGGCGACGGAGAAACCGGCGAAAACATCACCCCTAATCTTCGGACCGTTCATCACCTTCCCCTTCGGATTCCTGTCCAAAATGGCGGCGATCACAGCAGTTTGCAACCCCCCCGGCGCTTGATCGTCCGCGGCGAAGTCTATGTTGAGGAAAGTGATTTTCAACTGTTCAATCAGCAACAGGCTCGCAAGGGCGAGCGCACCTACGCCAACCCTCGAAACTTCGCCGCCGGCTCACTCCGCTTGCTGGACAGCGGCGTTACCGCTGAGCGGCCGCTGAAGCTCTGGACCTACCAGATTTTCCTTGAAGAAGGGCTCGAGAATCCTCCCGGTTCGCACTGGGACTCGCTGGAGCATCTGAGGGCCTACGGGTTGCCGGTCTGCGATGAATCGAGACGCTTCAGCGACGCAGAATGGGAGGACCTGATCGAGTTTGTAGGCAATTGGGATGAACTGAGAACAAGGTTGCCGTACGACCTGGACGGCATGGTCGTAAAGGTCGATCTGCTCTCGCAGCGGGAGCTTTTGGGCTTTACCGGCAAAGACCCGCGTTGGGCTGTCGCCTTCAAGACTGGAGGTGAGGAGGCAACGACCAGGCTGCTGGACATTGGCGTTAAAGTAGGAAGAACTGGCGCGGTGACCCCCAACGCAGTCCTGGAGCCTGTCCCCATCGGAGGGGTGACCGTTCAGGCCGCCACGCTCCATAACGCCGACTACATTGAGGAACTGGACATACGCATCGGTGACACCGTCCTGGTCAAGCGTGCCGGCGACGTCATTCCCAAGGTTCTGCGACCGATCAAAGAGCTTCGCGACGGCTCCGAGAAGCCCTGGAGGATGCCTGCCGAGTGCCCGTCATGCTCGCAACGCCTGGAGCGCCCTCCCGATGAAGCCGCAACCTACTGTGTAAATAATGCTTGCCCCGACCAGCTCGTGCGCAAACTTGAGTATTTCGTGTCCAGAGGGGCGATGGACATTGTCGGCATGGGTTCCAGACAGGCAGACCTGTTTGTCTCTGAAGGCTATGTCAAGACTCTTGCCGATATCTACCGGCTCCCCTGGAAAGAGATTGAAAAAATCGAAGGTTACGGAGAGAAGCGAATCCAGAACCTGCGTCACGCCGTCGAGGAGAGCAAGTCACGCGGAGCGACGCGTTTGCTGACGGCGCTGGGAATCCGATTCGTCGGAAACGTGGTCGCTGAACTGGTGATGGCCAAATATGACACACTTCAAGAGCTGATGGATGCGGACTTGGAGGCCCTTAGTGACATAGAAGGCGTGGGCCCCAGAATCGCAGAAGCCGTGGTCTCCTATTTCAATTTGGAACCCAACCGGGCCCTTTTGCAGTCGTTTGCAGACCTGGGAGTCAGCCTTGCAAACCCTCACCAGGAACGGGAGGTAAAGGAAGAGTCGCTACCGTTTTCGGGCAAGACCTTCGTGATCACAGGCACGCTACCAACCTTGAGTAGGGCCGAAGCAAAAGCGCGCATCGAGGCCGCAGGCGGAAAAGTGACCGGCAGCGTCAGCACAAAGACCGATTTTCTGCTTGCAGGAGAAAAGGCCGGAAGCAAGCTGAACAAGGCCCAGCAGTTGGGCATTCCGATCCTTGGGGAACAGGACCTTCTGCAAGACGCTGAATTGGTGGAGTGAAATCAGCGAATTCAGAGTCCTGGACTCGTCTACGCGCGCGAAGAATCAGAATAGGCCAATTTGACCTCATTCGATAGAATTCAAAGGGCTGGCAATCGAATCTCGGAATAACATACAAAACACGTCGCTGACTGACGGCGAACGTCTGACATTGCAGCCCTCAGATACGGTGTCCCGCATGCTGGAGGAGGGTGCTGCGTGCCTCAAGAGGAGCGAGTTGGACAAGGCTGCCTCTATCATTGCCAACGCAGCTGAAACTGCGGCAAAGGGCAAGGACGACGCGGGACGCTCACGGGCCCTGGCGCAACTGGCTGCGTTGGAAGAGTCTCGCGGCGAGGTGGCGAAGGCATTCGAATACAACAGATCAGCCCAGGATATATGCCTCGCCATTGGCGACGGCCCTGGGCTGGTTCAATCTTTTCGTGTCGACGCGTTCCTGCATATCCGTCAAAGAAATCACACGGCGGCGGCCCATAGTTTCGCCAAGGCGCTGAGCTTGTCGACACAGCTGGACGGCAGGCTGGTGCTGACGACGCTGGACCAGGTCATACCGGCAGTCAGACACCTGGTCGAAGCTGACCAACTTTCCGCCCTGCTTCCGTTGGGCGCGGCGCTTGCCCAGGCAGTGGATAATCCCACCCCCGAACAGATGCCTGATCTGCGTGGATTCGCCGATTTGGCCGCGACAGTGGCAGGCGTGTTGGCTCCGCTAGGCGTGATGGCCGAGGAGCCGAATCTGTCCGACCCGAAACGACGCCAGCTGGCGGCGCGGTCTACGCACCAGGCATGGGCCGTTGACGCGCTGACGAAACAGCGCTGGCGATTGGCTGCCCTGGTTAAGGAAGCATTACAGACTAAACTGAGCTTTCATGAGGAATTGGACTGAAGACCATGAGTGAAATCTGGACACCGGGCAGCCCACCTCCATCCCAATCGTCAGGCGGAATCGAACTTCCCAAAGGGTTTGCCACCTCCAGACGGGATGAGCAGAGTCCATCTGACTCGGGCGCTGAAGAGTCAACAGCCGACGAGCAAGTCACTAGCCCGGAAGGCGAAACACAGGCGGCCCAGGAAGTAGGCGCGTCAGAAGCCGCCGAGGGTCAACGACCGGAAATTGACCTGCTGTTTCCACCGACCGGCGCACAAGTCACCTGTCCAAATTGCGGTGCAGCCTACACTGCCGCCGTCTTTTCGATTGTGGACCTGGGTGCAGATCCTGAGCTGAAAGGACTGCTTCTGGCCGGGCAAATCAATACGGCGGTCTGTAATGCCTGTGGTGCAGGCGGTCCACTCAGTGTCCCGCTGATGGTCCATGAGCCCGAACATGAGTTTCTGGGGGTCGTCGTTCCCGGCCAGGCCAGACTGGACGACATGCAAACGCAGAAAATGATCGGCGAAATGAGCCAGGCGTTGATGGCCCGACTCCCATCCGACCAACGCAAGGGCTACATGTTTCAGGCGCAGCAATTCTTCGAGTGGGACTCTCTCATCGAAAAGCTGTGGGGGTTCGAAGGTGTCACACCGGAAATGCTGCGCCGGCGGCGCGAGCAGACAGACCTGATCAGCAATCTCGTCCGCTTGGGCAGCGACGAAAGCGCTATGAAGATGGTCGTCGACAGAAACAAGGCTCTGATTGATTCAAGTTTCTTTGTACTCCTGGGCCAGGTCATCAATGCCGTTGCCGCTGAAGGCGAGTCTGAGCAGCATGAAGCGCTGATTAACTTGCGAAGCTCTCTACTTGATTCCACTGAAGCCGGTCAGGAACTCAAGGCACTGGAGGAACGCGTCCAGGACGCACTGTCCAGGATCGGGCCCAGTACGACCCGCGAAGAACTGCTTTCTCAGCTGCTGGACTATTGGAAAGAGGGAGAGAATGGCGAGGCAATTGCCACCGCAGTTCTGAACGCCGCGGCTGGTCTCACCGATTACCATTTCCTTCTCGGACTTGCCGACCGCTTGGAAAACTCCACCGACCCGGAGGAGCGGGCGGCATTGATCGCGATGCGGGAACGGATAGTCGAGATCGGCGAGCAACGCAGCCAGAGCCAGCAGATGGCGGCACAGCAAGTGCAGGCTGTACTACAGGAAGTGTTGCAGGCGCCGGATGCCGAAGCCGCTCTCAAGGAAAACGCTGAACACATCAATGAGATGTTTCTTGCGGTTCTTGCTTCCAACATCCGGCAGGCTGAACAGAACAAGGCTGCGTTCGCCGCGCAGAGGCTGCGAACCATCTACGAGAAGGCGGTGGCAATGCTCGAAGAGCAAATGCCGCCCGAAATGAGGCTCCTCAATCGCCTTCTCTCGGCCCCGGACGAGGGTGCGATGCGCCGCCTGCTTCAGGAAAATCGCTCCGACCTCTCTAGAGAGTTCGTAGACGCGATGAAATCGCTGGAAGAACGCTTCAGTCGCGAAGGAAATAGCGCCCTGGCAAGCCGCGTCAGGAGCATCAGAGGTCAGGCCGCTCTCTTGCTATAGCTGAACAGAAGGTGGATAGTCCTGAGTTTGAACCAAATTGGCAGTTTGGGAAGTACAGAGTCAAGTACGGAAAAAAGCCATGACAGACTCCAAGAGCGTTTCGTGCGAACTGGTAACTTCTGGTACTGAGATTCTACTGGGTGACATAGTGGACACGAACGCCGCCTGGATCGCTCAGCAACTCAGGGAGATTGGCGTAAATCTCTACTACAAGACTACAGTAGGCGACAACGAGCCGCGTCTGCGTGGCGTGTTGGAAATGGCCCTGGCCCGCAGCGATGTAGTCATTGTGACCGGCGGCCTTGGCCCGACTGCTGATGACATCACGCGCGACGCAATTTCAAATGCCACGGGATGTCCACTGGAACGCCATCCCGACATTGAAGAGAACCTTAGAGAGCGATTCTCCCGTTGGGGCTACCGGCGCATGAGCGAGAACAACCTCCGTCAGGCACAGATACCCGAAGCAGCAACCGTGTTGGAAAACCCGGTCGGCACGGCGCCAGGCTTCATCACCTATGATCGACGGCATGGTCGGAGCGGCAAAGTCATCGCCATGCCGGGCGTTCCCCGTGAAATGAAGCGCATGATGGCCGACCTCGTGCTCCCGTTTCTGCAGGACCTGACTGGTGGAGTTGGAGTCATCCGCCGGCGCATT
The DNA here is from genome assembly GCA_026914085.1 of Caldilineaceae bacterium. Taxonomy (GTDB): domain Bacteria; phylum Chloroflexota; class Anaerolineae; order Caldilineales; family Caldilineaceae; genus Bin5. The sequence continues at coordinate 6,626 of JAPPKG010000174.1, forward strand.
CTGCGAACTGTCGGTATCGGAGAAAGCAGCCTTGACGCCGAGTTGGGGGACCTCATGGATAGCAATAACCCGACCATGGGTCTCGCCGCGCATCTGGGCCAAGCCGACGTACGCATTGCAGCAAGGGCCCCCAGCGCCGACGAGGCAGAGCAGCTCCTCGACAAGATGGAGGAAAAGGTGCGTGCTGTAATCGACAGTTACATCTACAGTACGACACCGGACGAAACCGTCGAGTCTGTCCTGGCTAGGTTGTTGCTGGAGGCTGATGCCAGCGTCGCGCTGCTGGAAACGGTTTCAGGGGGAGCGATCGCCCAAAGGATGAGGAACGGATTCAGCGCCGACAGTGCCGTCCGCATCCAGGAAGCCGACCAGGAAAATGCCTCCTTTCGGCAACTGCTTGACCGGCCGCCGCAGAGCGATGTCGCCCGTGACCTGGCCCTGCAACTGCGCAAAGAGGGCAATGTCTCCCACGGTCTGGCTGTGATCACCAGCGGCCGGCCGGATGAGACTTTCCATTCAAATCAGGGTGG
>JAPPKG010000377.1:0-7095 GCA_026914085.1 Caldilineaceae bacterium
AATACAAACTCTTTCTACCCACAAAACCCCATTCTCCCACCCGAAACCAACTCCCGAAAACCCGGAGCGGTTCACTCTGCCGCAAGAACGGCGTCGAGGGCACACCACATGAGATGCGATCAGCCTTCCGCAGCTGAGCCGCGGAGAGAGGGGCGGACTGGGCAGTCGCTGAATTGTGCCTAGGCCACCGTGCAGGGTCCGACGTTGAACTCGCCTACCTACTCGAACGACGCCGCCAACTAATGGAAACCTGGGGACAATATCTCAACCCCTAACGGTCTCACCGTCTCGCCATACGGAAGGTAACTGTGGGATCGTTTAGCCTTAACGGACCGCGTAAACCGCATCTCAGCAGCTCAGTTTGGAGCGTGCCATCCCACCCATGGGGGACAGTCATCGGATTGTCGGCTACTTCTTCCAATCGGTCACTCACTATCCAAGATGGTCAGGCGCCCCCTACATCTGTGTTGGGCCGAGTGTGTGTCAGGCTATTCGGTGACGCGGCCGTATGCGTTGCCTTGGGTGATCTCCTTGGCCCCCTCCACTTCCTTGAGGAAGATGTAGATCTGTGAGCCGGCGCTCACCAACGCACGCCGGTCGATCCAGATGAAGATGGTCGCGTTGTCTTCACCGGCGGCGATCGTCACCTCCCCGCCATTGCTGTCATGATCCCGGGGAAGATCACTGCAATTGAAGTCATCTTCGGGTTGCTCCCCCGAGGCGATGATGCAGTAATCCAATCTGGGGGCCAGACGGATGGGGCTCAGCGTGTACGAGATGGTGACGTCCTGCTGGGCGGCTTCGCTGGCCGAGACCGTGAACTTGAGGAACTCTGCCCGGGCGGCGCTCTCCTCCGGGTCGGCGATGGACACCGTCAGCGTGTTGCCGGGCGGCGGGTCGTCGTCATCCGCGACCGAGACTGTAGCCGCTGACACCGCACCCACCGTGTACCCGGTTCCCAACTTCACCGTGGCCGTGACCGACCCGTCCGCCTCGTCGGTCTGGTCGTCGCTAGTGGTGATGGTGTAGGTGGTAGTGGGGCCGCTCACCGTTACTGTGGCCGCGCCCGCAGCGCCCCAACTGCCGTCCTCGGTCACGCCGATGTTGACGGTGATGGGACTGGCCGGAGCCGGGCTAGCGGTAATCGTGAAGGACGCAGTACCACCCTCGGTTATCCCGCTGCCCCCGCTGATCGTGATCTCCGGTGTCGCCGGTGGCGGGTCGTCGTCGTCAGCGACGTTTACCGATGCCGCTGAGGCCGACCCCACCGTGTACCCGGTTCCCAACTTCACCGTGGCGGTGACCGACCCGTCCGCCTCGTCCACCTGATCGCCGGTCGTCGGCACCGTGAACGTGAACGTGCCCGACGTCGGCACCGTCACATTGCGCGTACCGGTCGTCACACCGAAGCTGCCCGCCGCGGTCACATTTACCTTGACCGTCAACGGCGCAGACGGAGCAGGGTTCGCGGTCAGTGTGAAGCTCGCTGCGGTGCCCTCGGTCACACCCGCACCGGCGCTGATCGTGATCTCAGGATCCTGGGCGGGCGGCGGCTCAACCGGGTCGTAGGTCTCGGCGTAGGCGATCGCCTCCCAGACCTCGTCCCACGAGTCGTCCCAGCCCCGGCTCGACCAACTCGGGGGGGGGGAACGCATGCAATCGGAAACCATTAATCCAATGTGGTGCCCCATCCTATCATTTACAGGCGTTAAACCCGAAACCCACCGATCGGCTTGTCTCGGGGTGGTTCGGTGTCCACCCAGAACTTGGGGCCTGCTAAGACCGTCCCTGTGGTTCTTGTTCTATGGTGATACGGCGAGTGCAGGTAGAAGAATCTCGACGGTGAGAGTTCCGGTTTCACAGTCCCGACCGGTGTGGGTTAGCGAGGCGAAGGGTTGTGGTACGGGGCTGACTGTCGGGTTGGCCCTGGTGCCACAGGGTGTACTTCCGACACCCCCGACACCGACACCCAGGAAATGCTCCCCGGCGCAGGAGTCTCGGTGACCATGGCCCGGGGGAACTCGTCAACCGGCTACATGCAAGCCGCCATCTACTCGGCGTTGCTGACCGAACTCGGCTACCAGGTGAGCCATCCCGCCGATCTCGAGTTGCCTCCCTCCAACGCCTACGCAGCCATGGCCGAGGGCGAGTTCGACTTCTGGGTCAACTCGTGGTTCCCCAACCGCCGGTACCTCGCCGGGGAGATGCCCGACGGCACCCTGGTCAGCAACCACATGACAGTGCTCGGATGGGAGATGCGCACCGGAGGCCTGCAGGGAGTCCTCACCAACAAAGACCTAGCGGGCCAGCACGAAATCGAGACGCCCGATCAAATCGTGAACACTCCCGGGTTGTTCGCCATCTTCGACACAGGCGACACCACCCCCGGCGACGGCGTGCTCCAGTTGCTGGGATGCCCCGAAGGATAGGGATGTCACTTGACCATCGACGCCTGGATCGAAAACGCCAGCTGGGAAAACGTGGAGCAACTGGAGGTCGGATCCTAAGAATCGATCTCTCCCAGCCAAACCGAAGGCCCCACCACCCTCGAAGCGGGACAGTGCTCCACCGACCCCTGCAACCTCGGCTGGGACGCCGCAGACATCCGCGTCACCGCCCGCAACGACTTCCTCGAAGCCAACCCGGCCGCAGCCACCCTCCTCGAGTTGGTAGTGATCAGCTCCGTCGACGTCGCCCTCCCAGAACGTCGCCTACCACCTCGGCGAGAACACCGAAAACGACATCCACCGCCACGCCGCCGAATGGATCCAAGCCAACCGCGACACAATCGAGGACTGGCTAACAGCCGCCCGGTCGGCCGGATGAACCAGACCAAGAAACCTAGGCTCTTGGTCTGCTGTGGATCCATGCTTCGATGTCGCTTCTCAGCCATCCAACAGCCCGAGCGGCATTACCGCCCAAACGGACCGGAACTAGAGAACCCGCCAACCCCATCAGAGACACCAGAACGGTGCCGGAACAGACCAGCAGCAAACCACCACCACAGACAAACCAACACCTGAAGCACCCCGACCACGATCAAGGGCCGGACCGTCACCTGTCGGTGGAGCGTCGTTCGGCGATGAAGGCCCGTACCCTGACCATCAACCAGATTCTGCTGTGGTGGTGACTGCCCTCGACCAGGCCAACACCACCTGTCGGGTCTGTCCCCGAAAGGCCGTGTCAAGGTCTGTGCCGCGTTCCAGCAGGACACTGCCGACACCACTACCCGATACGCCAAACAAGCCCTCCGCTACCAGACCCTCACCTCGGATATCCGAGAACTCTCGATCCCTTCCCCTAGCGGCGGGAGATGACTTGGAAACGTCTTCTTCCGGCATTGAGAGATAGCAGAGCTTGTTGATGCCGCAACGGGTTCTATACGGTTCCAGACAGCTAAAATAAGCTGTTAGCGGTACCTGGCTAAAGCGATCTGGAGACGGCCGGGACCCCCCTTTACCAGACCAGCAATAGCCTTTGGAGTCATCTGCCTATGCGTCGTCATCCCTTCCTGGCTGCGTTCACAATCATCTACATTGTCGGTTGGTCCACCGCAGGGCTAATGCTCGGACGACCCCAAGTTTGGGCGTACGCGGCGTGGATCGTCGCGGCTGGGACCGTGGTTGTCTGGGCTGATCATCATGTTCGGTTCTCCACGACAGTGCTAGCCATCCTCTCGGTGGTCGGGTTCGCTCACATGGCGGGCGGGAACATTACCGTCCAACCCAGCGGCGACCTCCAGTTCGCACAAACCGTCCTGTACGCTCAGTCCTGGTGGGAATGGATCCGCTACGACCTGATAATCCACTTCTTCGGTTTGGGTGCAGTCGGTATCGCAGCCTCAGAAGCCCTACAAAAGTACACAAACGTCAGCACCCAACTCCGAACCCTCACAGCTGTACTCGCCGCCAATGCCGCGGGCGCCTGGGTAGAAATAGGAGAATACTTCATCACCCTCATCAACCCCGAAGCACTCGTGGGTGACTACCAAAACAACATGACAGACCTGATCGCAAACCTCGCCGGATCTCTAACGGCCGCATGGTGGACAACCTTGCCCAGAACCCGGCGTTCCAAGCTCCCTCCGCACAAGTGAACCGCCCACCGAGCGATCTTGAGAGCGTCCCACAGGTGATCGGTCAATCCTTCGGCCATAGCCGGTGTTTTGCCCGGGGTGCGGTTGACCCGAAGGTATTAGTAGATGAAAGGCAGGGCCGCGGCGTGGGCGTGATGTTCCCTTTTTCTTTGAGAACGCCCACCTTCGGGGCTGCAGCGACATCGGTTTCGGCAATAGACGATAGACAGCTGTGCAAGAGAACTAGTACATGGGGAAGTTCGTCAAGATCTCAGTCTGGGCGGGAGTGGCGATCGTGACTGTGGCGACCGCTGCCTTTTTGTGGTGGATCGACGATGGTCCCGAGGCCATCGACCTGGAGGCGGCTGTGGTCCAACTGGAGGCGGCTTCCATCGACGGCGTCGACGATTCCTCGGCCCCCCGGCTCTCCGAAGATCCCGCCATGACATCGACAACCGGCGCCGACGATCAGCTGTCAACCGGCGTCGGCATCGACGCAGAGACGTTGGACACCGATGTCATAACGGACGCTTCGGGTGGCTCGCCGGACATCCCGGCTACCGACGACATCCGACCGACAGACACAGGCGCCACAGAGACGACATCGACCGGCCCCGACCCGCGGGCCTTCGCCGGCTTCTGGGCCTTGGCGACACCCGAGAGCGCCGAGGGCCTGCCAGGGGAACCGGCGGTCAGCTTCGCCGGGTTCCGGGTAGTGGAGGTACTGGCGGGCGGCGTCGCCAAATCCACTACGGTGGGCCGCACCGCCAATGTGGCTGGCTCCATCGAACTGGCAGGCACCAGCCTGGTGGCTGCGAGGATGGAGGTCAATTTGGCAACGTTGCGGACGGACAACAGCCACCGTGACAGCCACATGCGGCAGGCCCTCAACACCAACCAGTTTCCGGTGGCTGTTTTCACCCTCGTCGAGCCCGTGGAGTTGCCCGTCGGTGTATTCGGGGGTGAGACGTTCTCGGGAACAGCCCATGGCGAAATCACGATCAGGGGGAAACCAACCGGGCGGCGTTCGATTTGAAGGCTCGGATAGTGGGCAACACCATCGTGGCGGCGGGATCGAGCGAGGTGGTTTTCAGCGACTGCTGCAATAGCCCTTTCCCACCTCCTGACTGAATCGTCTTGTCCACTTTGCGGGACGTGATGCCAGGTGATAGAACCAAAAGCGTGGCAAGGGTTGGGGGAGCCATCACCCGAAACGGCGAAACCCCCACCTCTTGGGGGGTTAATGCGGTGGGGTGCCTCTCTGACCTGGGAGAACTATCGTAGCTACAACGGCTCCGACCAGGATCCACCGTCTCCAACGTGCCATGAAGTTGCCGGTCATAAGGGCCCTTTTCCTCTGTTCGGGAGGGGGCAGGAGGGTTGTATGCTGATCTGTCCCCTCCCGGTTGCAAGTTTGTTCTTGGCTTGTCGACCTCCAGGTTTTGGGTCTCCCGAGTGAGATGTTGTCGTATCTGTTCTAACGAATTCTCCATGCGTTCTTGCCGCTGTTCGAGAGATCGCAGACGGTCAACGATGTCGGACTCTTGGTCCGTTTCGACGAAGTATGCGGCTATGTTGGCGGTATGAAGGACACCACGCCGATCCCACCCAGCATCAACACCACCGCGGTTGTCCTTCCTCCCGTCGTGACTGGAGAAAAGTCGCCGTAGCCGACTGTTGTGAGGGTCACTACTGTCCACCAGAGGCCGTCAACTAGCGAGTGGCCCTCGAACACCGCGAACAGCCCCCGGTTATCAGTGCTATGAGAAGGAAGAAGCCGGTTACGTAGCCGAGTCCCCGCTTTCGGAGGATGCTACGGAAGACTGTCAGACCCCGGGCGGCCGCCGCTGCTAGACCCGCCAAGCGGAGAAGGCGAAGAACACGGACAAGGCGAGACAATCGCGCAAGTCGGGTGAGAGCGAACAGTTCGCCCAGCAGTGGGAAAGAGAAGAGAATGACCAGCAGATCCAACCAGGCCTTTCTTGCATAAGCACGGCGGTTGTCGGTTAGCAGAGTCACCACCGCGAATTCCAGAGTGAACGTTGCCCAGATGAGCCAGTTGAGGGTTTTGAAAGGCGTCTCCCACCTGCCGACAGTTACTTGTTCGATGATCACTATCGGGATGACCGCCAGTGCTGCAACCATTACCGGTATCTCGAACTGTCGACGAACCCTCGCAGCTCGCGGGTTCAACACATCGTCGAGAGTAAGGTGTTCCTTTAGGAATCCAGAGACTACCACGACGCTCGGCTACGCCATTTGAGCAATAGCCCGGTTCGCAAATTAGGCGCTCGGCCGCGACTTGTCTGGTGGTGGTGATCGTTAGCCTCCCTAGAACTGAGGAAGGAAACAGCAGTGATCGAAACGCTATTGCAGATCGCTCACACCGTCTGGAACGAGTTGGGCTATGGATACCGTGAAGATGTCTACGAAAAAGCAATGGCCCATAAAATGCGCACCACCCATCCAGATGTGGCGTTCGCCGTCGAAGCCTACGTGGAGATCCTGTACAAAGGCGTGGCCGTCGGTTTACAGCGTCTCGATTTCATCATTGAGGGAGAGTTGGCGGTCGAACTCAAAACCGGCGCTAAAGTGGCACCAGCCTACCGCGCACAAACGGAAGCGTATCTGCGCACCACGCGCTTCGAGCAAGGCCTGATTATCTGTTTCACCCCCACAGGCGTCGATCATGAACTGATCGCCTGCTCATAAGACAGGCACAGAACTCGCTTGGTCAAGGCTCCAAAACCGCCCGGCGGAGTCACCCTCGATCGCCTGAGTTCGGCCGTAGAACCGGTACTTGACTATCTATCGGGTAAGCGAAGAAATCGAGGCTTCGCTGGCCTTTACCTGCGGAGAGAGGAACGGAAGTGGGGGGCCGCGTATAGGTGATTTAGGTTCTTCTGGTCCAAGCGTCGTGGTTGCTCCAGAAGGCCAGTCATAGGTCTAGTGTCATCGCTGGGCTTGTGACATGCTTCTGCTGCTTGAACCCGGTATCTACTGTCTTCCTGGCCCAGCTG
>JAPPKG010000375.1:0-7088 GCA_026914085.1 Caldilineaceae bacterium
ATCGGTTGTGCGGGTCAACCGGAACAATGAGGGGATCATCTACCGGACGTTTGATTTGGGTGCGCAGGGGATTGTGGTTCCGCACGTCAATACGAAGGCGGAGGCGCAGGCTGTCGTCAACGCGGCCAAGTTCCATCCGGCAGGCAATCGGGGCATGTACACAAGCCGGCAGGGGTACGGGGTGCCGGACTATTTTGACCGGGCCAACGATGAGACGCTGGTCGTTATTCTGATCGAGGATATCGCGGCGGTCAACAACCTGGCCGAGATTCTGACGGTGGACCACATTGACGTGTTCTTTGTGGCGCCGAGCGACCTGGCACAGTCGATGGGGTATCTTGGCGGAGGTGGGCATCCCGAGGTGCTGGCGACGATTGACAAGGCGCTGGAGCAGATTGTTGCGGCGGGGAGGACGGCCGGGACGCTGGTGACGGACGCGAATGTTGGGCATTATTTGCAGATTGGGGCGCGATTTGTGCTGACGGGGTGGGCGGCCTGGGTAGCGTCGGGCGGGCAGGCGTTTCTGGGGAAGGTGGAGGAGGCTGAGGGGTCGTGAAAGTAGTCGCGAATTAAGAGTTTGCGATCGAGTTGTTTGCACTCTTTGGGGGATGCAAGGAGGGTGAGGCTTGTCCTTTCTCTCCTTCTTTTGTTCAGCGGCAATAGAGTAAACCTACGAAGAATCCTTTGTTTGCTCCCTCGCGATAACTGGAGACAGGAAGGCGGACATCAGTTCTCTGTTGATTTCGATGCCCTCAAAGTTTCTTCTGATCAGGTCCATTCTCTCCAGCACATTGACGTCTCGCTGAATCGTCCGGTCGGTCTTGCCGGCGTAGGCTTCCGCGATTCTAGGAGAAAGGTAGCGTAGTCTTACGATCGGTACAGGCTCTGTTTCCTCGGACAGATCGACCACGAGTTGTCGTCTGCGCAAATCTGTGGGACTTACTTTTTGGCGGAACGAACTGTGAACATGGTTTATCCAAAAAACGTGGAATTGCTGTGCCCGAATAGTCTGGAGCTGTTCATTCAGACCGTCATTCAGGCCTTGCAAGGCATACTTGATGAAGGGGACGACGTCGCCGCCCGACTTGCTCGCCAGGTCAAGTTGCCTGTAGTATTCCGTCCTAGTCAGATTGTAGTGGTTACTCAGGAGATGGGCTGCCGCCGTCGGTACTCCGCTTAACAGCAGTAGTTGAAACTCCACTAAGCGCGCAGTTCGCCCATTGCCATCGCCAAAGGGATGGATCCAAGCCAGATAAAGATGGGCAATGATCGCCTTCAGAGCTCCTGAGGCAATTTTGAAATCCTTGTTTGGAAGTAAGCTCTCGATATTGAGCCAGCTACACAATTTCATCAAAAGATACTCGCAGTCCTGCTGGGGCGCTCCGCGGTATCGCCCTACCCCAACATCGTAATCTCGAATCAGTCCAGGAGAAACATCTTCCCTTAGAGGCAAGTCACGTAAGACCAGGGCGTTTAGCTCCTTAATCCTGTCGACCGTTAGTTCAAAAAGTTCACCGGACAGAATGTCTTCCGGGATGTTGTTGCAGGCGTCAACGATGTTCCTTATTTCTTGCCCCAAGTATTCTTTTGAAGGCGGAAGTTCGAGTTCTCCCCTTACCAACTCAAGGGCGTCCCTTTCCGAAAGCGTATTTCCTTCAATGGCTGTCGTTGCCAGCGCACCCTTGGCCAGAAAGACCTGATGCAAGTACTCTTCAACGTCAGGCAATAGCGGTACACCAGCAACCTGTTCGCATTTTGCCTGCACTTCTCCCAGTTGAAACCATAGCGTATAATCCACCCTGCGCAGGTCCAGTTGAAAGTTTATCCAGGGATGTGTCTCTTGATATGTTCTTGTTTCAGCCATAGGAAATTGTCAAGCCTCGTGCCGCTCCTGAGTCCTTCAGATTAGCACAGTTTTGAGATCGGCATCGGAGAATAGAGAAGGCCTGAAGAAATTCTAAAGCGTTCAAGCACTAATTCAAAGTGGGATGCAATACACTCTCGGAGGCCATTGACCAGGATTGGTTGACGATTGTTTGGGTTGGAATTCGCGGGCCCGCAGTGTTGTCAGTCTGCGAGGGATACAGTGTTTCGGGAAGCTGCCGAGAATGTGAGGCTACAAAGAGGGCACCCACAAGGGGTGCCCCTACGGGGCGTGGCGGGAGGGACAGTGAGCCTCTCACCAAATCACATATTTTACAGGGTAAAGTTTTTGACATGACGAATACCTCACTTATTTCAGAAGAACAGTGGTCGCAGATTCGGCGTAAGGCAGGGCTGCCGCAGTTTGCGGCGGCGGTTGGGTTGTTGCGCGGGGAAGTAGCGGACTTTCTTGCGCGGCCGGTTGACGTGCAGGCGCTGCCGGGCGGGTATTATCATGACTATTTCTGCCCGCAGCATGCGGTGCAGTTGGTTTTTGAGCCGGACTCGCCTACTGTGCATCGCTGCCCTGTAGACGGGGAGACGTTCAGCGGGGAGCCGTTTGACTCGGCGTGGCGGTGGTCGGTGAACAACAGGCTGGCGGAGTCGGCGCTGCGGCTGGCGGTGCTGTGGAAGCTGGAGGGGGAGGAGCGGAACCGGCAAAGCGTGCAGGAGATCCTGCTGGGGTATGCTGATGCGTACGCTGGGTACAAGGCTTATGCGGGCTGGCGGCCGGAGAACCATGGGGTGGCGCAGTTCAGTACGTTGGATGAGGCGGTGTGGTCGATTCCGCTGGCGTGGTCTTTTGATTTGATACGTTCTACGCTCAGCAGTGCGCAGCAGGAGGAGATCGTTAATAGGCTGCTGCGTCCGGCGGCGGATTTTCTGGTGGCGCGTCATTTTGGCGGGATCCATAACTTTGCGTGCTGGCACAATGCGGCTATCGGGACGATCGGGGCGGTGACGGGGAGCGATGAACTGCTGGGCTTTGCGGTTGACGGGGCGTACGGCTTTCATACGCAGGCGCGGGAGGGCATTCTAGCTGACGGCCTGTGGTTTGAGGGGTCGTTCAGCTACCACTTTTACACTGTGGCGGCGCTGCTGCTGCTGGCGAAGGCGACGGCTAATTTGCCGGATTGGGACTTGCGGGAGCATCCGGCGCTGGCGGCGGTGCTGCGGGCGCCGGTGTTGTGCGCGTATCCGGATGGCAGCTTGCCGGCGACGAATGACTGCTGGTACTTCACGGGTCTGAACGACGACTGCTGCCATGGGGTACCCAAGGCGCCGGCGTTCTATGAGATCGGAAACGCCTGGTTCGACGAGCCGCTGTTCGGGCAGGTGCTGGAGCGGGCCTATCGACACGGGCCGCGGGAGAGCCTGGACGCGCTTCTGTACGGCGCTACCGAGCTGGAACCGGGTTCGGACGAGGGACTGGCGCTGCCAAGCGTTCAGATGCCCGCTTCCGGCTATGCAGTTCTGCGTACGCAGCCGAAAGGGGAGGCGCTGCGGTCGGAAGCGAACGAGCAGTATGTCTTGCTCAAGTACGGGGTGCATGGGGGCGGTCACGGGCACCCGGACAAGCTGGGGTTGACTGTTTATGCACGGGGGGAACGGCAGGCGCCGGATCTGGGGACGCCCGGGTACGGGATCGATTTGTTTCAGGGCTGGTACCGCCAGACTGTCAGTCATAACACGGTTGTGCTGGATGGCAAGTCGCAGCCGGCGGGCGCGGGCCGGAGCATTGCCTTTCGGGCGGAAGGGCCGTTTCAGGTGGCTGACGCTGCGATCAGGTGGGGAGAAGACGTTGTAACCGGCATTGACGAGCCGACATACGGTGTCGACGAAGAGGCGCCCGAAGTCTACGACGGGGTGGCTATGCGCAGGGCGGTCCTGGCGCGGGGCGATTATTTTGTGGATATTTTCCTGGTAGATGCCGAAAGGGAGCGCCGCATCGACTGGATCTTCCGCAATCGCGGGGTGCTGGCGCCGCTTGGGGATGGCGTGCCAATTGTGCCTGCCGAACTTGAGGGGGACGGATACGAGTACATAGACAACCTCAGCACGCGACCGGCGTTAGACAATATCGCTCTGGACTGGCAGTTTGGGGAAACCGGCATGAAGCTTTTCATGGCCGAAGGTGATGGGACGACTCTCTTTGCGGGGCCGGCGCCTGGGAACCCGGCGGAGGACGTGCAGGACCTGATGATCCGCCAGCGGACTACGTCGCGAACGGCCTTTGTCAGTGTATATCATCCTTACGCGGAAAGGCCGCGCATCGTCTCGGTCACTTGGCACGGCAGCGACCTGACCGGGGCGGGCTGGGCGGCGTGCACGGTGGAAGGGTCGGATAGGAAGGAGCTATGGATAGTGCGCTCGGGGCCGGATGTGGAGGTCCCCGCCTGGCTGGGCGACCTGCCGGCCAGCAGCCGCTTCGAATACACACTGGAGGACTGAGGCATGGGAAACAGTGCAAATAAGCTGGCCATAGATGGCGGTACTCCGGTGCGGGAGGCGCCGTTGCCGGCGCGCGGGCATATCGGGGAAGAGGAAAGGGAGGCAGTCAGCGCGTATATGGACAAGGTGCTGGCCACGGGGAATCTTGGCGCGTACCAGGGTGAGGAGGAGGAGGCGTACTGCGCGGCGTTTGCGGAGTACCTGGGGGGCGGGTATGCGGACGCGGTGAGCTCGGGGTCGGCGGCGATTTACGTGGCACTGCTGGCGCTGGAGCTGGAGGCGTTCAGCGAGGTCATCATCGGCCCGTTTACGGACCCGGGCGGGATAATGCCGATCCCTTTACAGAGCATGATCCCGATGATTGCCGACTCTGCGCCGGGCAGCTTCAATACAGGGCCGGAGCAGATCGAGGCGTTGATTTCGCCGCGCACAAGTGCGATTATCGTGCCGCATATCGCGGGCGAACCGGCCGACATGGTCGGGATCATGGAGCTGGCGGGGCGGCATGGGATAGCGGTGATCGAAGACTGTGCGCAGGCTCACGGGGCGCGTTTCAAGGGGCAGCTTGCGGGGAGCTTTGGCGATTTATCGGCCTTTTCGACGAATTCGGGGAAGAATCACAGCTCTGGGGGGCAGGGCGGCATGGTCTTCACGCGGGACGAGGCGCTGTACCAGTCGGTGAGAAGGATGGCCGACCGGGGCAAGCCGCATTTTCTGCCGGTAGGCGCGACGAACATGCAGGCGACGCTGAATTTCAACCAGACGGATCTGGCAGCCGTGTTCGGACTGATTCAGCTGGGCAAATTGCCGGAGATGGTCGAACGAAGAGGGGCGATCGTCGGCCAGTTGATCGAAGGAACGGCGGACCTGGAGATGATCGCGTTGAGTCAGCCGGCACGCGAGGTCCAATCAAGCCACTGGTTCACACCGGTGGCGTTTTACCCGGAGCGGGCAGCGTGCGACAAGGAGACTTTTTGCGCGAGCCTGCGGGCGGAGGGCCTGCCGGTGACGGACGACTACCGGTATGGGATGCCGCACCGGCAGTCGTGGTACACGGAGCGGCGGGTCTTTGGCAGCAGCGGTTATCCCTGGGCCAGTCCTCTATACAAGGGCGATCCGAATCGCGAGTTCCCCTGTCCCAACGCGCAGGCGATGCTGAAGAGCCACTTCACGTTTTCGCTGCATGAGAACTGGAGCACGCGGGAGATTGACGACGTAGTCGCAATTTTTCAGAAGGTGGCTAAGGCATATTCGCCCGGCTAGAGTCGCTAGAGCCGGGTAACCTCTATTCATTTCCCCACGGGAACGAAGGAATACGCAGCTCGCGGTCGGCGGCGGGCAGGTCGATGCGCGCGCCCTGGCGGGCGTGGGAGAGGTGGACTGCGAAGCCGATTTCGGTGGCGCGGCGGGCCTCTTCGACGTCGCAGGCGGTTTTGCCGCGGCTGGCGACGGCGTCGACGAGGTCGCGGACGATGGCCGTGCCGGAAGGGAAGTCGCCTTCGGGGTGGGGGATGGCCAGGGGTTGCGGCGGCGCGCCTGGATCCTGCCAGAGCCAGGCAAAGAGGCCGTCGTCCATGATGGTGAGGCGGCCCTGATCGCCGATGACATCGAAGGATGGGCGCTGGCTGCCGCCGGGTGTGAAGTAGAGGTGGACGCCGCCCTGCAGGCCGACGATGCAACGGCCGGTGGGATCGAGGCGACGGCGGGAATCGGGCGGCTCGGTGGAGGTATCTTCGACGAAGCCGCTCACCGATTGGGGTTCGAGGTCGCCGGCGAGGTGGAGGGCGACGTCGTACCAGTGGCAGCCGTGGTTGATGAGGTTGGGGATGCCGTAGATGATCATGGACTGGAGCCGGCCGACGATGCCGTCGCGGAGGAGTTCGGCGAGGCGGCGGTAGGAGACGAGCCAGCGGCGGTCGAGGCCGAAGGCCAGGGGCACGGCGGCGGTGCGGCAGGCGTCGAGGAGACGGTCGGCTTCGGAGAGGCTGGTGGCGAGGGGTTTGTCGCTGAGGATGCCGCGGACGCCGGCGGCGACGGCCTGCTGGACCTGGTCGGCGTGCATCTTCTGGCTGGTGGCGAGGCAGAGGATGTCGGGTTGTTGCTGCTGGAGCATGCTTTCGAAGTGGTCGTAGGCGGCAACGTGGTCGCCCCAGCAGTCGGTGAAGGCCTGACGGGTATCGGCGCCGAGGTCGAAGACGGCGACGATTTCGGTATCGGGGACGGCGTCGAATGCGGTGGCGAAGTTGTGATTGGCCGGTTTTCTGTCGAGCATGCGATGGCAGCCGGCGATGGCAACGCGCCAAGTCTGGGACATGGTGGGATCTCCTGTGCTTGAACTGCAGTAGTCAGTGGTCAGTGGTTAGTGGTTAGTGGTTAGAGAACTGCTGGTGGCTACTAAGTCGTGATCTTTGAGCGTACTTTGTCAGTTCCGTCTGAATCTGGGTTGAGGGAAGGTTCTGTTGGGACTTTTGGAGCGGGTTGTTGATGGTCATAGCGGTGCGGGCTGGGACCTATGGGGCGTTGGCTCGCTTGTCTGCGCTGGATCATATTGGGTACGAGCCACGGCGCGGGGTGGGGGGAAGCTTGGTTGCAGCGGGTCGTCAAGGTCGAATTGCGCACACACTCGCTGCGGCGGGGGGTTTAGGGGGGGCGTTGGGGGGGGGGCGCCCCCCCCCCACAAGGGGCCCCCCAACGCCCCCCCCCCCCAAACAAAG
>JAPPKG010000212.1:0-7081 GCA_026914085.1 Caldilineaceae bacterium
ACTGCAGTGGTCAGTGGTTAGTGGTCAGTTGTCAGAGACTGCATTTGGTCTGCCTTAGAGTTGAGCGCGGACTGGACATGGCTCCGTTGCTACCCGAGGTACAGGAAAGGTCGTCCTACTATTGGGATGCACCGCCCGTGTACGAGGAGGGTCGCAAGAGAGCAGTTTCATGCTACACTAACTGCATTGTGTGGGCATATGACTCAAATTAAGGGGAGGAGAGAACCAATGTCTGACCTGAGCGCGGCATCGCTTGAGCACCGTTTGACGGAGGAGGAACGACAGACATTCAACGAGACCGGTATTATCTACGTGAGGAATGCTCTTTCGGCGGAGCAGGTGGAACATGGTGTCGAATTGACGGAACGGATCCACAAGGCGAAGTTGGCGGAGGGGCACGACCCGCGCATTGCGTTGTTCTATCCCAATTTTATTCCTGATGATCCGTATTTCATCGATCTGGTCGATTACGAGCGGGTTCTGCCCAAAGTTTGGGGGATCCTGGGCTGGAATATCTTTCTATATCACGCGCATCTGATTGTGACGCCACCCAACGGTGAGGAGCCGAATGACAAGACATTCAGCTGGCACCAGGACAGCGGCCGCGTCAACGTTGAGATGGAGAGCCATCCGCGGCCGCGGCTGTCGCTGAAGGTGGCGTATTTTCTGTCGGATACGAGCGAGCCGGGGCGGGGCAACTTCTGGGTGGTGCCGCGGAGCCACGTGCGGGATACGATCGACAGGCCGGAGAGCGGTACCGGCCAGCCTGAGGGGGCGATGCCGGTGCTGGCCAAGCCGGGGGACGCGGTGTTCTTTGACCGGCGGCTGTGGCATACGGCCAGTCCGAACTGGTCTGACATCACGCGGCGGGTTTTGTTTTACGGCTACGGCTATCGCTGGCTGCGGACGAAGGACGACATGACGGTCGACCACCTGTGGGATAGCGTCAGCCCGATCCGCCGGCAGTTGCTGGGGTGGAGCGTGAATGCGAACGGGCGGTTTTCGCCGACGGATGAGGACGTGCCGCTGCGTATGTGGCTGAAGAAGCACAGCCCAGCAGAGGCGGAGTAGGTCTACAGTTTGAATCCAAGCTGAAAACGGTTCCATTGGCTTTCCAACAGATGGGACTTCAAGGGCGCAATGTTCTGGCCCAGTTGATCTGCCTACGATTACGGGCGAGACAAGCGTTCCTAAGCTTACATTCCCGGAGCGCTACTATGTTAGAATTGAGAGAGTAAGTCATCCCTTAGGCTTGGTACGTCGCAAACTCATGTGGATCGGAGAAAAGTCTCGAAGTGGGGCTACATGGATAGCGTATTCATATATTGGGATAACTCGAATATTTTCCACGAGGCGCAGCGCCTGGCAGAAGAGCGGGGCGAAGGTCCAAATGCCCGCTACCGTGTACGCATTCACTTCGACCACATGCTTCGCTTGGGGCACGCTGACCGCCCTGTGAAGAAGGCATTGGCAGCTGGCTCAGTGCCCCCGGAAATGCGTCAGCTATGGAACAGGATGGAAAGCAGAGGCGTTGAGGTCCAGTTGTTCGACCGCGGCACACCAGACCGGGGAGAACAGGAGATGCCCGACCGAGTCTTGCAACTGCGAATGCTGGAGGATGCACTGGATTTCAATGGTGATCCCGGCATCGTAGTGATGTTGACTGGCGATGGCGCGGGTTATCTTGAGGGTGCAGGCTTCCACAGCACTTTGGAACGCATGCACAAGCGGGGATGGCGTGTCGAGATATTATCTTGGGCACATTCCTGTAATCAAAGGATGCGCGAGTGGGCTGAAGAAAATGGCGCATTTATTGCTTTGGACGACTTTTACGAGTCAATCACCTTTATGGAACCTTCCAGACCTGGTCACGAATTGGCGGCGGCGCGTGATGCCGCGGCGTTAGACTTGTCCATACGGAATACGGCTTGACTATGTGATTCCCGTTTTTCGTCCAGGTTGAAGGGTTACGAAGGGAGTATTAGGGGATTCTTCGCCACTGGGTTGGAGGCGAAGAATCCCTCTTTTCGTACTCGACCTGATGACGGGTTGCTACACTAACTTCGGTCTAGGATGGCGCTTATTTGTAGGGCCAAGCGATTTCGAGGAAGGGCTGGTCCATGCCCGCTTCTTTGTCCATAGGCCTGGTTGCGTAGACTTCGCGGGGGGAGCCGGCGATTTTGTGGCCGTTCTCTTCGATCCAGTTGTAGACGGCGTCGTAGTAGCCCAGTATCTCCGGGAAGTGGGCCTGACGCAGGGTTAACGAAGTGTAAGCGATGGAGCCGCCGGGCAGGGTCCCGCTCTGGATGCTGCCGCTGACAGTGGGCACGGTCTTGACGGGGATGCCGACTTCGACGGGCCCGTTTTTGTCCTTGTTGACTTCGCCGTGGTAGATGGCGACGGGCTTGCCGTCCTGTTCAACGCCCGCTTCGGCAATCAAGGCCGCGATCTGCTCATAGGATTCGCGCAGGTGGACGTGGAGTTCGTCGATATTGACATGGCGGGTGATGCTGAGCATGTGGCGGTCCGGTTGTTCCAATGTACTGACTGTGGGGGACATAAGTGTCTCCTTTTTTTGTAGCTCGTATAGTGAGCCGTTGATGGGTACGTAGAAGGCAACTGTCTGGTCCTGGCGGCGGCGAAGGGCGGGAAGGGCGGTGCTTTCTGCATAGGGCGGCGCGTCGCGCAGGCTGATTTCGGTTTGCGGCAGCCAGCGTTTGTAGATGGCCTGCCACATGGCATCGCGGCGACTACCGTGGTGGTGAAAGACAGCATAGACTCCGCCTGCAAGTTGACGGACGTCTACGGGTCCGCGCGGCTGGATGGAAGCGTTCTTTTCGAGAAGGATGCCGGCATCTACCCGCATCTTTTCACTTGCGGTGATGTCCTCGTTGGGAAGGTCGCGGCAGACCTGTACGTAGGAGGGTGGTTCGAAGGGGTCGATGTCGGAGGTATCGTTTCCGGCCATGCGTGTGTGTTGTTTAAGCGTGGTCCAGACGGTTTCGCTGTCCGCTTCTGCGCCGACGCAGGGAATGTAGACCAGTTCGTGATCGGGTCGTTGGCGGATCTCAGGCTGCAGGAGAAGCGGTTCCCAGTTGTTTGCATAGAGTGTGGGCCGTCGGAGGCGGCGGAAGGTGCGGGGGCTGAGTTGGAAGTGTTTCTTGAAGGCGCGGCCGAATGCGGCGGGCGTTTCATAGCCGGCTTCGAGGGCTATCTGCGTCACCTGGTCGCTGCTGAGGATGAGGCGGCGAGCGGCCCAGTCGAGGCGGATGCGGCGCACGTAGTCGCTGGTCGTTTCGCGCAGGTAGGCTGCAAAAATGCGGTGGAAGTAGTAGGGTGAGAAGCCGGCAACGGCGGCCAGCGTCTCGACGGTGAGGGGCGCGTCGATGTTCTCCTGGATGTGGAGGAGGACGGCGTTGAGGCGCTCGCGATGGTGGAGGATTGTGTCTTCACGCGTCTGTACTGCGTTCTGGATCGTCATGCGGCCAGTATAGCAGAATGATATTGGGCAAACTATCCCGTTCTTGCTGTTTCGGCATACTGGTTGTTCATTTGGATTCGATCTCGCTGCCGTTGGTCTGACCATTTTGTTGTCAAGCAACCACCAGGGCACCCACAAGGGGCGCCCCTACGGGCCTGTGTATGCAGTCCAGCTTGGGCACGAGGGCGAGGGCACCCACAAGGGGTGCCCCTACGGGTTGAAGTACCAACGAAACCTATTCACCAAGCGCACAGGCGGTTTTGGGCTAAGCGTACATTAGAGGAGGACGCTTCGATGAAAATTACGGAAGTTACGCCGATTGTCATGGACGCCGGGTGGCGCAATTGGATACTGGTAAAGGTTGAGACGGACGAGGGCATCACGGGTTGGGGGGAGTGCAGCGATCAAGCGGTGAACGGGGTGGCGGGCGCTGTGCGAGACCTGACGCCGGTGGTGATGGGACGGGATCCGAGGGCGTTTGAGCAGCGTTGGTGGGATATGTACCGGGCGTTTCAGTCGAGTCCGGGCGGGATCGGGGCGAAGGCGATTGCGGGAATTGAACTGGCGCTGGTGGATATTGCGGCGCGGGCGCGGGATTGCTCGGTGGTGGAACTTTTCGGCGGACCGACACGGGAGAGTGTGCGGGTGTACTGGTCACATTGCGGGACGAGCCGGATTCGGGTACATGAGTTGATGGGCACGCCGCCGCTGCGTTCGATGGAGGATGTGGCTGCGCTGGGTCGGGAGGTCGTCTCGAAGGGATTCACGGCGCTGAAGACGAACATTCTGTTTCCAGGCGATCCGGGACACGTCTACTTTCCGGGACGGAACCCGGGCGGCGCCACCGATCAGGTTGCGTCGAATGAGTTGATCGATCACATCGTTACGCAGATGGGCACGTTCCGAGACGCGGTGGGGCCGCATTTCGATCTGCTATTGGACCTGAACTTCAACTTCAAGCCGGAAAGCTGTCTGGAGATCGCAAGGGCGCTGGAATCACTGCGTCTAATGTGGCTGGAGATCGACCTGTATGAGCCGGAGGCGCTGGCGGAGGTGCGGCGCAAGACGAGCACGCGTATCTGCACGGGCGAGACGCTTTACTATGAGCGCCAGTATCTGCCCTATCTGCAGGCGCGGGCTTCGGACTATCTGATGATAGACGTGCCCTGGAACGGCTTTGCGCCCTCGAAGCGGGTAGGAGAATTGGCGCAGACATTCCAGACGAACATTGCGCCGCACAATTACTACAGTCATCTGTCCTCGTTCATCAGCGCGAGCCTGTGCGCGGTGTTGCCGAACGTGAAGATCATGGAGATCGACATCGACGACGTGCCGTGGAAGGACGAGATGGTGTCGAACGTACCGGAGATCATTGACGGGCAGATGATGACGCCGTCCGGCCCAGGCTGGGGCGTGGATATTGTGGAAGAGGTGCTGCACGCGCATCCGGTTGTGTAGGGGCCGGCTGTCGAGGGCTAATTGGTGTCCGGCAAGGTGATGCGAATGACTTCTCCAACGATGCGAGTTGGCCCGTCGGGGCCGGGGATGGGGCGGTTGGGCGTGCCCTGGCCGGTGGAGACGTAGAGTGATCCGTCGGGCGCGAGAGTGATATTGGTTGGCATGTCGATGGCGTCGGCGAGAACGGTCGCATCGACGTCTGCCTGGTGGGGCGGTGCATCGGGTGCGGCGGGCGGTGGGTAGACGGTGACGCGTCCGCTGTAGCGCAGATAGCCGCCGTGGAGGGGCGTCTGGTCCGGGTCAAAGAGGTCGTAAGAGGGTTCGATCAGGTCGGCGTGGCCGCTACACATTTCGACGACATAGATGTTGCCTTCGGAATCGACGGCCACGTCGATGGCGGTTGTAAGGCCAAGTACGGCGTCGGTAATCGCGCCGGTGTCGGGGTCCACGCGCACGACTGCGCTGTCGCCGGTGATGACGGGGAGCTTCTCACCTTCGATTACGAGGGCGCCAGAGAAGAGAGCGACCAGGAGGTCGCCGTTACGAGGGTCGACGGCGACGCCGGCGGGGACAGATTGCTGGCCGCTGGCGAGCGCGCCGAACTGTGTGATCTTGCGGTGTTCGGCGTCGGCGATGGTGACGACTGAGAGTGCATTGGCGGTGCTTTCGGCCAGGTAGATCTGGGCGTGATCGCGGGAGAAGGCGAGGCCGTTCATGTTGCCGCGGGCGGAGAGATTGCGTCCTATGCGCTTGTAGGGGCTGATCTCGTAGAGGCCGATGCGGTCGTGGCCGCCGTCAACGCTGAGGTAGAGGTGGCCATCGGAGTGGCGCAGCAGGTCGCCCGGACCGCTGACCTCGTCGCGCCAGGTCGAGTATTCCTGGAGCGCGTTGTAGGTGGGAAGGTGGCGAAACCAGATTGTAAGTTCGCCTTCATCTTCGAAGTCGCCATCCTGGTTGGTGTCCTGGAAGTGTGTGAGTCTTCCGGTCCATTCCTGGGGATCGACGGCGTTGTAACCGGTGCCGGCCTCGGCAACCATGAGTGAACCATCGGGCAGGACAGCGACGCCGCGGGGATTGGACAACCCGGTCAGGACAGTCTCGATGATCGGCCCTTGGGGCGCTGAGGAGCCGCCGTTGCCGCCTTCATTCTGGGAATCGCGACCGCCAAAGCCAGGGAGGCGGGGCGCATTGCAAGCGGCAGTGAGGAATACGGCGGTGAGGAATGCGGCAAAGAATGCCTTGACGGCAGGGGCAGATGCGATAAAACAGCGCTGTTTTAGCATACCTATGTCCAAAGGAGCGACAGTTCGGTTTCCGGATCGAAAAGCTGCACCTTGTCGCCGTGGAACTGAAGCCTCACCGGTTCGCCAATTTGCAACGGTTGGCGCGGGTCGGCCAGAACGAAAAGATGCAGATCGTCGATACGCACATCCACCAAATTATCGCGCCCAAGTGGCTCAACAACAAAAACCTCGCCCTGCGCACCTTCGCTTGAAGCGGCGGCACCTGGTATAAGAGAGATATCCTCCGGCCTGACGCCAGCTATTATCTCTTCCTTGCCTGCAGCCAGGCTGCCCCGCTCCGGCGGCAGCTTGATTTCGAGATCTTTCCTCCTGGCAAGGAGGCGTTCCCCTTCGCGGAAAACCTGAACGTCGAACAGATTCATTGGCGGGTTGCCGACGAAACCGGCAATGAAGATCGTGCGCGGCCGCTCGTAGAGTTCGTTGGGCGGCGCGTAGGCCTGGAGCTTGCCCTCCTGCATGACGGCGATGCGGTCGGCCATGGTCATGGCCTCCACCTGATCGTGGGTCACGTAGATGGAGGTGATCCCCAGATCGAGCTGCAGGCGCTTGATCTCGCTGCGCATGGTCAGGCGCAGGCGGGCATCCAGATTGGAGAGGGGTTCGTCGAAGAGGAGCAGGCTGGGTTCTTTGACAAGGGCGCGTCCGAGGGCAACGCGCTGCTGCTGGCCGCCGGAGAGCTGCGCTGGGCGGCGGTCCAATAGGTGGCCGATGCCCATCATGTCGGCGACGCGCTGGACGCGTTGCTCCATTTCTGCTGCGGGAGATTTCTTGAGTTTGAGGGGATAGCCGATGTTCTGGCGGACGCTCATGTGGGGGTAGAGGGCGTAGCTCTGGAAGA
>JAPPKG010000498.1:0-7043 GCA_026914085.1 Caldilineaceae bacterium
CCCCCCCCCCCCCAAAATGGGCGGCCCTAATCGCCCCGACCGCCCAGAACTGCAGTGGTCAGTGGTCAGTGGTCAGTAGTTAGAGAATGGGCTAACTCTGATACGGAGTTAATCGCGAGATGGTTGGGGCTCGCAGCGAACTGAAGTATACGAGAGTTCGCCCCATTTTGGGATGCAATCGTCAGTTTGAGAGGGCGTGACGGTGGTGGGTGACATAGAGTTTTATCCAATGGTAAGGCGCAGGGTGGGCACGATGTGAGGCTACTGGCCGACGACGATTGGATCGCCTGTTTGGTAGGTATGGGGAAAGACGACGGTGGCGCCGACGGAGTCTTCGCCTTGCTGCTGATATTGGACGACGGTGACGGCGGGGTCGGGAAACTGGTGCCACCACTTTGGGTCGACGCCCGCGTCCTGGGGCGTGTTGCGGCTGTTGATGGGAAACGTGATTGTGCCGAGCGCGCCTTCGTAGGAGATTTCTTCCAGCGCGGCGATGATGTCGTTGGGGTCGGTTGTCCCAGCTTCGGTTATGGCCTGGGCGATGATACGGACTGCGTCGTAGGCGGCGAAGGCGTAGGATTCGGCGCCCTCTTTGCCGGTGCGGGCCTCGTATTCGGCGAGAAACTCAAGTGCAATGTCGTTGTACAGTAAGGGGGGCAGACCTATGCGGCGCACGAAGCAGTAGTTGCCGTCGGGAACGTTTCGCCAGAAGGAGTCGCTTTCGAGGGCGACGTGCTCGCAGAGTGTGGGCAGGTCCTGCGGGCCTATACCGGCGTCGGCGCATTGCTGGGCGAAGTTGTAGGAGGCTTCGCCGGTAGCCAAGGACATGATGAAGTCAGGTTCTTCAGCCTTTATCCTCTCGATGATACCTGCGAAGTCCTGTGTGCCGATGTCGACACCAAAGGTGACGGATTCGATCCCGGCTTCGCCGAGTAACCTGGAGGTATCTTCGGCAGCGGGAATGCCGTAGTCGGTGTTTTCAGTCAGTATCACCACTTTGTCCAACTGAATGCCGGCCTCGTCGCGCAACCACTGGATGAACTTTACGTCTACGGCGGAGACTTCCGAGCTCAGGGGCGCGATACGAAACACTTGAGGGTACTGCACGCTGGTAATGGTGTCGTTCCAGGTATTGGCCAAGACGATGGGAATGTTGTTGTCGTGGGCGACCTCCTTGGCGACAACGCCAACGGAGCTATGGTAGCCGCCGGCGATGGCCACGACACTGTCCTGACTGATCAGCCTTTCGGTGACGGCGGCCCCCCGCTCGGGCAGGCCCTCGCTGTCAACAACGACCAACTCGACGGGACGGCCCAGCAAGCCGCCGGCGGCGTTGATCCTTTCGGCGGCGATAATCATGGCGTCGCGCATGGCCTCGCCGCCAACGACGG
Organism: Caldilineaceae bacterium; assembly: GCA_026914085.1. Lineage (GTDB taxonomy): Bacteria > Chloroflexota > Anaerolineae > Caldilineales > Caldilineaceae > Bin5. Next base: position 1,392 of record JAPPKG010000498.1, read on the forward strand.
ACCCCGGGGCGGACAGGGGGAACAGTGCCCCGATTCGTATTGGGTCTCCTGCTGGCTGCTGTGATTCGGTTTCCGGCTTCGAATCATTGGATTCCGAAACCGGTGCTTCAGACTGCATCGCGTCCGAAGGGGCGGAAGCCGGCCCGCATCCTGCGATAGCGAGGGCCATGAGGGCCACGGCAAGTGCGCAAAGAATTTTGTCCTGGATGAAGATCACTCTAGATTCTCCGATTCTGGGATTGAATAGCCAGTGTGTAGGGTACGGTAACTTGTGTTGTTGGGGAATAGCGGATCCTACTGATTTATGTCTTTTTGACCTGCTTCCTGCAGTTTGTCGGCGGGATCTGTCATTTCTGTCCCGTATTTGGGCATGCGACTCAGGATCAGGCGGTCGCGGAGCGAAGTAGGTAGACTTTCGATCCAACTTCGAATGAGAGCGTCGCGCCCAACCAGATAGCGTGCTTTGGGTTTAGCCACAGTCAATGCAGTTTCCACCGTGCGCGCGACTTCGTCAGCAGGGACGCCTCTAGGTTTCTCCAGTGACTCAGCCATTCTGTCGAGCAGGGGCCCGTACTTCTCAAAGGCTTTGGGCGGGTATTTGCGGAGTTCACCGTCTACATAGGCGCGCGCCTTGTTCCAAATCTCAGTCTTGATGGCGCCCGGCTGAACCGACACTACTTCGATTCCCCAAGGTTTGAGCTCTAGCCGCATGCCGTCGGTAAGGGCCTCGAGGGCAAACTTGGAGGCGCAGTAGGGGGAGAGAAGCGGTGTCGAACTGAAACCGGCAATTGAGCTGATCATCACGATGCGGCCGCGAGCCCTCCTAAGCAAAGGAATCAGGTGCCTGGAAACGGAAAGCGGCGCGATCGTGTTTGTTTCGAACACTCGGCGCAACTCCTCCGGGTCAAGGTATTCTACGAGGCCACCGGCTGCGATTCCTGCGTTATTGACCAGCGCGTGAAGTCCGTCACCGCCGACGTGTTCGCTTACGGTGTGCGCGGCGGCGGCAATCTGGTGTGGATCGGTTACGTCGAGCAGGACGGTGCGCAGCCTGGGGGAAGCGTCGTTCGTCAAACGGAGGCCGTCTTCCTCTTTGCGAACGGTGGCAAAGACCTGCCAGCCGGCGCGATCCAGTCGGAGAGCGCAGGCGCGGCCGATCCCGCTGGAGGCCCCGGTAATCATGGCGGACCTGGGCCGCAGGCTACTGTAGTCCTCTGAATCGCTTTCAGCTGCCATAGGGATTCCCGTCAGCGTGGGGGGCTGCTAACGCTCCTGGTCTTTTCAGCTTGCCGGCCTGGGTCATGGTTTGGCTCTTTTCCGGCTTCCTCTCAAGAAGTTCGTGACCCACGGTTGACGTTCAGATGCCCATGCCACCGGTGACTTCGAGCACATGGCCGGTGATGTAGGATGCCAGTGGAGAAGCGATGAGGACGATGCCCGCAGCGGCTTCTTCGTCGGTGGCGGGTCTGCCGAGGGGGATACGCAGGTGAATGTCCTTGTCGAGCATTGAGCGTACTTTTTGGGGGATTCCCAGGACAACCTCACGCCCGTCGATCTCAATCGCCTCTTCCTGGAGCTCTTGAGAGCGGGTCAGGCGGGTGTCGATGAAGCCGAAGGCGACGGCGTTGCAGCGGATTCCCAGTCTGCCCCATTCCTTGGCGATCGTCTTGGTGAGTCCCACAATCCCCATTTTGCCGGCGGCGTAGTTGGCCTGGCCGATATTGCCGTGCAGCCCCGAGGTTGACGAGACGTTGACGATGCAGCGGTTGCTAAGGTTCGCGCCGGATTCCAGTTCGGCTGCGGCGGCAGTGCGCAGAAAGGGCGCGGCGGCGCGGATCATCCTGAAGGGAGCAGACAGGTGAACGTCGAGGATCGCCTGCCACTGCTCGTCGGTAAGATTGTGGGCCATGGCGTCCCAGGTATAGCCGGCGTTATTGACGACGACGTTCAGTTTTCCGAATGTGTCGACGGCGGTCTGCATGAGCAGTTCAGGGAATCCGGGGGCGTTGACATCGCCGGGGACGGCTGCGGCTTGCCCGCCCCGGGACATTATGGCATTGGCTGTCTGCGCGGCCATGGCTGCGTCAAGGTCGTTGACTACGACGCTGGCGCCGTGGTCTGCAAACTGCAGGGCGGCGCTGGCCCCGATTCCACGGCCTGCGCCGGTTATGACTACGGTCTGGTCGTTGAACATGGTCAGTGGTCAGTGGTCAGTGGTCAGAGAAAGGATAATATGATGGGCGGTCAGAGTGATAGGGAATCTTTTCTTGTCATGCTGATTCCTGGTGGCCATTCGGGACGGAACTGGCAATTGCTCAGTCTTCAAAGTAGAGACGGGAGACCATTTCGGCGACGCAGGTGGGTTTCTCCACGTCTTCGATCTCGACGGTGACGTTGTGAATGAGCTGGAGGCCGTTTCCTCTCACTTCCTCGACGGACTGGAGCTGAGTCCGGGCGCGTATTCTGGAGCCGGCCAGGAGCGGGTGGGGGAAGCGCACGCGATTGAGGCCGTAGTTTACGGTTAGGGCCACGCCGGGATACCTTGGTTTGTCGGGTTCAACCATTCCGGTCAGGTGGGGAATGAGGGCGAGCGTAAAGAAGCCGTGCGCGACGGTTGCGCCAAAGGGCGAGTCGCGGGCGGCCCGTTCTTCGTCGACGTGAATCCACTGATGGTCCAGCGTTGCGTCGGCGAAGCTGTTGATCATGTTCTGGGTAACCGTGAACCAGCCGCCGGAGGTGGATTCGGCGCCGATTTTCAGTTGCAGGTCTTCGAATGCCGCTTGTCGGGACATCGTTTTCTCCGTAGTCGTGTTATGGCGGTCGTCAAGCGGTCATGCCGCCGTCCAAGTTGATGGCTTGCCCGGTGATAAATCGAGACTGGTCTGAGCAAAGCCAGACGATGGCATCAGCAATGTCTCGCGGCTTGCCAAAGCGGCGCATTGGAATGCGTTCGAGCATCTTCTGCGCCCTGTCGGGGTTGCCGGTGATGAGCGGATTGAACAGGGTCGTTTCAGTGAAGACGGGGCAGACTGCGTTGACGCGAATGTTGTGGCGTGCGACTTCCTGTGCTGCGACGCGGGTGAGACCGATTACGGCGTGCTTGGAGGCGGTGTAGGCGGCCTGGTTCGGCAGTCCGAGTTTGCCCGCCAAGGAAGCTACGTTAACGATCGACCCGCCCTGTCCGGCCATGCGACCGATCTCTTCCTGCATGCAGTAGAAGACGCCGGTGAGGTTCACCGCCAGGACCCTGTCCCAGCCTTCGTGCGGGTAGGAGCGCAGCTGTTCCCAAGGTCCGCCGATGCCTGCATTGTTGACTGCAAAGTCGAGGCGGCCGAAGCGGCTTGCGGTCTGCTCAAATAGACTCTCCACATCATTGGGATCAGAGACGTCGCAGCGGATGAACAGACCGTTTACGCCGCACTCCTGCACCTGGTCCACGGCGTCGGAGCCGCCTTCCGGGTCAACGTCGGCGACGATCACTGCCGCGCCGAGCTCCGCGAAGGCTACTGCGGTCTCGCGACCGATTCCCGATGCGGCGCCGGTTACCAGGGCTACGTTTCCGTCGAAGTTCATTGCAGTCGCTCTCAGTCAGGGGCTGGTAGTTTGCGTTGTGTTCGGAGTTGGCCCAGTTTCGGCGGCCGTCTCCAGTAGAGTTTCGCCCAACTCCTGGAGTTCGGCAAAAAAGTCGGCGGCTTCGATGTTTGCAGCGAAGAGCTGGACCATCGATCGATTGAAGCTGTTCAGAAAGGTGTCGAAGCCTGGAGGGAATTGCCAAACCACGGCGGTGGGTACAGCGTCGGCAAAGGGAGCGAGGCGGGGAAAACTTCCTATCCAGTCGTCTCTCAACTCGTTCCGGGCTGGCATCCAGCCGCCGTCGTTGGGCAGCGAGCCGACTACGTCGGGACCGCTGAGTAGCGCAGCCAGCTCAAAGGCATCGCTCTTGCGCGTTGACGCCGCAGATACGGCGTAGCAACTGGTGAAGGCCACTGAGGTGTTCAGCCCTGCAGGTCCCGAGGGGATGGGTGCTACGCCATAGTGGAAGTCAGGGAATTGGTTCTCAATGTAGGGAGCGACCCAGTTCCCCTCTATCGTCAGTGCGCCCTTGCCTTTTGCCAACACTTCACCTGCCCATTCGTTGTTTGACTCACCGGCATGGCCGGCGAAGTTGTCACGAAAGATCTGGATGTACCAGTCCATTGCGGCAGCGGCTGCAGGAGACTCCAGGGCCATGCCGCCGCTTTCATTAATGATTGTACCACCGGCTCCATACAGGAATGGAAGCCAGCGGGAAAGATCGGGGGCCTCGATGAAGCCGAAGCGGTTGCGTTCCAGGTCGGTTTGGCCGACTGAAACCTCTCTCAGCGACTCCCAACTGTGTGGGGGAGAGCGACCGGCGGCCGCCAGGCCTTCACTGTCGTAGACGAGCGCCAGCGTGCGCACTTCGCGGGGCAGACAGTAACGCAGATCCGACGTCTCGCCTGGCCAGGTAAAGGCAGCGACCAGTCGGGGCGGGTAGCCTGTCGGGTCAAGGAGATTTTCTTCAGCGGGGGCCAGCAGTCCTTGGGCGGCGAGATCGGGAAAGAGGAAAGCTGTGACGACAACCAGGTCAGGGGGGTCCTCTCCGGACAGGCGGTCGACGAGTTCCTGGCTGTAGCTGGATGAGGTGGAAAGATTGACCTGTATCTCTTTGTCTTCAGCCCAGGAGACAAACTGGCTGCGCAGAGCCTCTGTAACATTGCCCTCTTCGGGGAAAAAGAGTTGCAGAGTAGACGCGGATTCGTCGGACTCAGACCTTAGTTGCAGGAAAGGGAGATCGGGCAGGCGAGGGGGGGATGGCAGCGCGTTACATCCGCTCAACAACGTTGCCAGGAGCACAAGACCGAAGTGAAGAGAGAGGCATATGCAGACGGAACGCCGAAGTGCTACGCCTATCCTGACGATACACCTGCCCGGCCTTACCTCATTGCTGACTGTCAACGAACGCTGAATAGGCATCGGCGTCCATCAGTTTTTCAAGTTCCTCACCGTCTTCGATTTCGATTTTGAGGAACCAGGCCCCGTAAGGGTCGCTGTTCACCAGTTCGGGCGTGTCGTTCAGTTCTTCGTTGACGGCGGAGACAGAGCCGGAAACGGGGGCGATAATGTCCTCAGCCGCTTTGACCGATTCGACGACTGCGACGGCCTCTCCGGCGGATACAGTCGTACCGATTTCAGGTAGCTCGACAAATACGATATCGCTCATCATGTCCTGTGCGGCATCGCTGATTCCGACGACGACCTGGGAATCTTCCTGTCGGGCCCATTCGTGGGTGTCGGCATATTTCAGACTTGGTTCGTAGATGTAGGTTGCCATCGTGTTCTTCCCTTCATTCAAGTGGCACCGGTTTCCGGATGAGCGGCTGGCGACACCTTTAGTTCTTTGACGCAGGCGTGCTCAGGCTGCGGCGTTTTGTCGTCTGGAGGACCGGTCTCGCCAGCCGATCGGTTATGCTTTTTTCAGGCCAACAGTGACTTCCTCTTCGCCCAGAGAAAAGGAAACGGTCTCGCTGCCGGCAAGTTCGCCGACGTCGGAGGCAAATCCAACGTCCAAGGTCAAAGTTTCAGACACTACGTAGTCCTGATGTGCAGACAGCAGGCTGCTCAGGAGCGGTG
>JAPPKG010000001.1:0-7013 GCA_026914085.1 Caldilineaceae bacterium
CCCCGCACAAGGGAGGGCCGAATAGGCCCGACCGCCCATAAAAGCAGTGGTCAGTTGGCAGAGAGGGCGCTTTTTCTGGCGGAAACTGGGATGGGAACTTAAAATGGCTTGGGTGCCTCCAGAGGGATGCGACTGTTTACCCCCAGTTTGGGATGCGCCCGACTTAACGTTCGCTTAGCCTTTTGTGTTCGACTTTCCCCGCCTACACATTGGATCTTCCAACCACAGAGTTTTGGGATTTGTATTTCGTCTCAAGTTTGCGTAATATATCATAGTTTTATTGTTAGAAACCGCGTAGACAGGACATGCGGGGTACAAGTACGAAGGAGTACATGTACATATGAGCACGGAAACGCCTTCATTCAACCTGAAAGCCGTTGTCCGAGAGACGGGCATCAAGGCAGAAACGCTACGGGCATGGGAGCGAAGGTACGGGATTCCCCGTCCGGCGAGAAGTGCAGGCGGGCACCGAATCTACTCCCGGCGAGATATCGACACTTTACATTGGTTGAATCGGCGCCGGATGGAAGGCCTAAGCATCAGCCGTGCTGTAGAACGCTGGCAGACGCTGGAAAGTGAAGGGAGGGACCCTCTACAGGAGCACAGTTTGGTCCCAGAACACCACTTCTACGCAAGCCGATGGAAAGAAACACCGCAAATTGAGGCTGGCGCGGGCGGGGGCATAGATGACCAGATCACAGCTGCCTGCGCTAAGTGGATAGCAGCATGCGTTGCCTACGATGAATTTGAAGGGCAGCGAATCCTCTCCCAGGCTTTCGCCCTCTTTCCTGTCGAAACAGTCTGCCTCCATGTAATCTGCCAGGGACTCCGCCAGTTGGGAGAGGAGTGGCACGCCGCCAGATTGACCGCCCAGCAGGTGTCGTTTGCTGCCGTTCAGGCCATGCAGAGGATTAAGGTATTGCTGGGGGCCAGTCCCCCTCCGACTCGACCCGGCCTTGTCTTGATGGCTTGCCCCCCTGGTGAACATCATACTTTTGGTTTGGCACTCTTGCAGTTGATTCTGAAGAGGTTGGGCTTTGGTACCGTCTTTTTAGGCGAAAACCTTACTCTGACCGAGATGGAAGTCACGCTTCAACGAATCCAGCCTGACCTTGTCGTGCTTGTGTCCCAACAACTCAGGTCGGTGGGCAACCTGTTGGACATGTGCGAGCTGATATACCGGCAGGAAGTACCCGTCGCGTTCGGTGGACGCATATTCAATCTCTCTGAGACTGTCCGGCGGAGGGTACCAGGCGAATTCCTCGGCATGGACCTGCTTCAGGCGGGGGGCAGGGCCGAGACCTTGCTTACTGCCCCTCTTCATCAGAGCGAGACACCTCCATTGGATAACAGTTTTCACGAACTCATTGCCAGCTATCGGGCAAACCTGCATCGCATCTCTGCCTGCGTTTTGGATTCGGACCAGGGAAGCCCTCCGGATTGGGCGAGGCTAGGAAGACCGTTTTTCAGCATCAACAGCTCGATGATGTCAGCGCTGCGCTTCGGCGACCTTTCTCTGATCAGCCTGGAAGCGGAGTGGATTTACTACTTCCTGGAGTCTCGTGGAATTCAGTTCAAGATTCTGGAAGAGTACCTGGATATGGGGGCTTCAGCCGTGCGGGCCATTCTTGGCAGTGAGGGCGCTCCCATCGTAACCATGCTGGAAACTTTACACAGAGACGTGAACAAGTGCTACAGCCAGAGCCAGTACGGGCAGGTCTAAGGCTAGAACCACTTCGAACCGGCTAAGATACAAGGCTATGGGTTTGAGTTTGCTGACGGCTACCAGGCACGAATGGCCTACATAGTTTTCCTGTCAGCCTTCATTGGCATTCCCGCCGTCTTCTTCGTTTTACTCAACGTTTTTCTACGCAGACTGGGGTGCGAGCTCCCCTATTCGCTGCAGGCCTGGCCTGCCTTACCCGTAATAGGGGGACATGTGCTGCTGGCACTCCTCTATACTTCTCCCTGGGACAACTATCTGGTCGCCACAAGAGTTTGGTGGTACAACCCGGACCTCGTGCTCGGAATCACATTTGGCTATGTGCCCTTTGAGGAATACCTGTTCTTTGTTGGGCAGACATTGCTTCTGGGCCTGGCTTTTCTGGCGGCTACTTGTCTCTCGGCGCCGCCGGCCTCACCTTTTCGTTCCCGGCCTGAACTTCGTCTTGTGTTCGGCGGGCTGACTCTGGGCGTCTGGCTATGGGGGATATTCCTGGTAGGCGCGGGGCGTCTAGCCAGCACTTATCTTGGACTGGAGCTGGCATGGGGGATGTTTCCGCTCACAATTCAGGTGGCATTCGGGGCCGACATTTTGTGGCACTACCGGCGGCCGGTCCTCTGGACTCTCTTGCCTGGAACCGTTCTCTTATCGCTCGCCGACGCCCTCGCTATCCACACCGGGACTTGGACAATTGATCCGCAACAGTCTTTGGGCTTAGCTCTCGGCGGAGTTCTTCCCGTGGAGGAATTCGTCTTCTTTTTCTTGACGACGTCGATGGTGGTGTTTGGCGTGACGCTTATGATCGCCAGACAGAGCCATGAGAGGGCCCGTTGGATACCGGGCAGGCTGAGGAATCCGCAATGAAGACCACAACTGTTCTCCGGCCGTATGTTTTGTTACTGGCCCTGATCTGTGCCGTAGTCTTGTCCGATGCGGCACTTGCCCATCAGCCGTTTTTCGAGGAACCGGACACGACGCCTTCCAGCCCTATGTCGGTCAGCGACCCGGAGATTTCAACGGCCCTATATTCGACACTCGAATGGCCCGGTGACGTTGATTACTTCTCCTTTACGGTTTCGGCCAGACAGACAATCGAAATTGGTATGACCATCCCGCAGATCGAGGGACAGGAGCAGTTTGCACCTACCATTGGTGTGATCGCAGCCGGACTGAGCAGAGATTCAGTTTCTGCACTCCCGTCCGACGCTCTTCAACTCGTCTCGGAACAGATGGGTGCAGAACTGTTGGAGGCTGCTGAAGCTACTATCTTTTTCGAGCCGTTCAGCCGAACCGCCTATTGGAGGCGGCAGAGGCGTCGAATAACGTTTCCCTCGGCAGGCGAAGCAGTTGTCGTTGTCTGGCATCCTCAGGAATCGGTTGGCCGCTACACGCTCGTCGTGGGCCAACGAGAAGTGCCAGGCGGCGATTTCGCATTCGCACGCAGGCTGCGCGCCTACTGGACGCCGGTTATGCCAGCGCCGGCGGCTGATACTGACATGCCTGACAATCCGACTGCTGATCCAGCTCAACATCCTCCTGTCTTGAAGGCAGATGCAACCGAATCAGGGCCGTCCACGCCCCAATGTTCGTGGTTCATGCGTCTATTGGCGTACCTGTTGGGAGAAGGAGAACGCTGCCGGTGAGTTTCCCTCGGCCGGCAACTGGCCGCATTGGCTTTGAATCGTTCCGCAGAAGAGCCGGCCCGTTACTGGACGAACTGCGCGACCAGATGAATGTTGGCAGTCGCGTACTACTTGGTCTCTGGTTGTTCCTGATGATTCTGGTCCCCCACGTGGTTCGACTGGGCGACCGGCCTGCACTTCTTCTGGCTTTGTCATTTTCAGTCCTGCTTCAAGTCGGCCTGGTTCTCAGCCTGCTATGTCCAGCCCTGAAGGCAAGGGCGACGATCGGATTCGGCGTCACAGTTATCGCGCTGGCGTGGTTTGCAGAGTTCGTAGGTCACAACACTGGGTATCCTTTCGGGCGCTATACCTATACCGACGCATTCAGGCCCCAAGTCGGGGACGTACCTGTACAGATTCCCCTGGCTTGGCTCATGATGCTGCCCCCGGCCTGGGCTGTGGGGACAGCCATCTGTTCAAAAATACAAGGCGCAGTAGCCAGCCTCACATGGAAGACCAGAGCAGTCTCCTCGTTTACTGCGGGTCTGGCATTCACGGCCTGGGACCTGTTCCTTGATCCACAGATGGTTGCCTGGGGAATCTGGCATTGGGAATCGCCGGGTAGCTACTTCGGCGTACCGATCATCAACTTTGCAGGCTGGATTCTGGTTGCTGCCGTAGTCTTGTTTGGTCTTTCTCACCTGATCGACTCCAAGGCACTTCCGATAGAAGCTCTACTCGTCGTGTACACAGTAGTCTGGATTCTGAATTCTGTGGGCCTGGGTTTGTACTTCGGACTCTTCGGCGTCGCGGCAGCCGGTTTTGTCGCTATGGGAGTTTTCGTTGCACTAGCATGGGGGCAGGTCGCTGCCTCTCCCAGATGACTGTCATTCTCTGGACAATGATCGCCTATCTCTGCGGAAGCCTGCCCTTTTCGGTCTGGCTGGGCCGTTTCATTCTGGCAAAAGAGATACGCCAGTTCGGTGACGGCAATCCCGGTGGTACGAACGTAGTTCGCGCCGGGAGCAGGATGCTAGGCATCGTGGTCATCGTCCTCGACGCGCTGAAAGGCTGGCTGCCGGTGCTTGCCGCCCAGGAGATGGCGGGCCTGCAGGGCTGGGGGCTTACCGCCACAGCACTGGGCGCAGTAGCAGGACACGCCTTCTCCGTCTTCCTCCGCTTCCGGGGAGGAAAGGCGGTAGCTGTCACATTTGGAATCTGGGCAGGAATGACCGGATGGAGTACACTTTTCCTCCTCGGCGCGCTGCTTTTACTCGCCTATTTCACGGTTTCAATTGATGGGTGGGCGGTGGTCTGCGCCTTAATCGGCCTGCTGGTATTCTTGGGCGTGACCGGTTTAATTGGCGCCTATCTGCCAGTCTGGCTTGGAAACGGGTTGATTGTCGCCTGGAAACACCGGCAAGACCTGGTCCGGCAACCCGAGCTACGACTTCGTTTCCTGCGATGACAGTTCTACTCTTGATACTCGCCTCGGCCGCACTGTCGGGAATGATCCTGATTCTTCTGACAAATCTGCTGAGCTTCCCCCGCCTTGAGCCCGTTTACACGTCCAACAGTTCGGCCAGAGTTTCAGTTCTGATCCCGGCACGGAACGAGGCGGCAGTCATTGGAGCGTCGTTGCGGAGTGTGTTGGGGCAGTCCTATACCCAGTTGGAGTTGATTGTCCTGGACGATGACTCCGATGACGGAACAGTAAGCGCTGCAATAGAATCCTCGGAAAGCGACGACCGCCTGCGAATAATCAGAGGAAGGCCCGTTCCGTGCGGGTGGCTGGCCAAGAGTTGGGCCTGTCAGCAGTTGGCTGAACAGGCGGAAGGAGAGATTCTTGTCTTTACCGATGCCGATGTACGCTGGCATCCTCGTGCACTGGACTCTATGCTATACGAAATGGTACGCACGGACGCCGATATGCTCGCAATCATGTCCACTCAGGAGACTGAGTCCTGGCCCGAGCGCCTATGCGTTCCCCTCATGGCGCTCGCAATTCACGCCTACCTGCCAGCGGTTGGCGTCCACCGAATAAACCACCCTCTCTTGTCGGCTGCAAATGGCCAGTGCATCGCTTTCAAGCGCGCCGCGTATGACAGGTTGGGAGGCCACGCCTGCGTGAGAGACAGCATACTGGATGACATCGGTCTGGCCCGCTGCGCGAAGAGGGCAGGCCTGCGTCTGCGAATGGCTGAGGCCTGCGGACTGATCACCTGTCGCATGTACAGGGACTGGCAGACCGTGCGTGAAGGATATGCGAAGAATATGCTCGCAGGGTTCGGTGGCGTTGCAGGCCTTGTTGCCGGAACAGTCTTCCATTGGGTAGTTTTTCTTGGCCCCTGGGTTCTGCTCGGGATTGGATTCGCTGGAGAGCCGGTTCCCTGGCATCCGTACTGGGCTCTATTGCTCATCTGGGCAGGTCTCTTGGTTCGGGCCACATCAGCCTGGCGGACCGGGCAAAGGGCTGGTGACTCGCTGCTGCTGCCCATATCCGTGTTGCTGATGACCTGTATCGCGGTCCAATCGTTGTGGTGGCACTGGCGCCACGGAGGACCATTGTGGAAAGGACGCCGCGCAGCCATCTAGACTACGCTCACGGAGGGCTTGACATGGAGTCAGGCGGCCTGCCGTCGGTGAACGAGTCTATCCTGCATGTCTGGATTCTGGATCTGAATCTGGAGCGTGAATCCCTTGCCTCTTTGGAAGAATTGCTCTCTGCTGAAGAGTGGCGAAGGGTCAGGCTCTATTCTGCTTGTCGGTTGGGCCGCCGCTTCATTGCCCGCCGTGGTCTGCTTCGCCTCGCCCTTGGGCAATACCTTGACCAACATCCTAGAGACATCAGATTCGTCTACAACGCCTACGGCAAACCCTTTCTCGCCCGCGAACTCTCGACTGACCTGCAATTCAGTCTTTCCGATTCGGAGGACAAGGCCGTTCTTGCTGTGGGCTTAGGACAGCCTGTGGGAGTAGATATTGAGAGGCTGAGATCGGTGTCGCTCGAGGGAGGGATTGAAAATAACAGTTCGGGGCGGCGAGAAGTAGTACAAGGCGGATGCCCGCCTGAATCCTCATTCTGTTTTGAATTCTTCAGGGCCTGGACCTGCCACGAAGCCGTAGCCAAGGCTGAAGGAGTCGGTCTGAAAATGCAGTCAACCCGGTCTGAGCTTGACGGGCGGGCGGACTACGCGCCCGCCGCTTCCGGCCGAGACGATACCCTTCGCGTGAGAGGCTATTATCTGCACTCTTTGACTCTGCCTTCCGGCTACGTAGGCACGCTGGCTGCTCGTACAAGGTCGCCAAGAATCGTCTACTGTTCCTGGGAGCGAGTTCAGCATGCTCTAAACAGTCCGTATGCGGCTACGCGAGCCCTTCCTGTTCGCCCACGGCCCTGAAGACAACGCCCCATCCCGGGTGCATCCCAGACTCGGGGTGGGGATAGTCTGGGGGGAGTACATGGTTGCGGTGGCTGAAATCAGTTAACGTCGTGTGGCGAGACGGAGTGCAGGCCCCGGGCCTGGCCTCCGTCAGTTGGGCGTGCGAGGGCAGGCACAAGGCCGGCCTCTACGGGGAACAGTTAGGACTGTGGGGACGTGGTCTGGCTGACCACCTTCGGCATGGCACCTGTTACGAATATCGACACCAGGTCGGCGAGGCATGTT
>JAPPKG010000386.1:0-7005 GCA_026914085.1 Caldilineaceae bacterium
GGTTCTGCACCGAAGCTGCACGCCGGGCCGCCGACAACGCCGTCCAGGTCCATGGCGCCTACGGGTATTCCGATGAATACAACGTGGAACGGCATCTGCGCAATACAAAGAGCGCAGTGATCTACGAGGGCACCAGCCAGATCCACACGCTGATGCAGGCTGCATACACCTTGGGCATGCGCGAGGACCGTCCTCTGCGCTGTCCCATGCCGGCCTACGACCCGGATTCCTGGCAGTAGAACGCGCCACTGCAATCAGCTCGCCCAATCAGGGTCCATACACTCTGGAGGCAGTGTGGCCGGTTTGAGGTTCACAGAAAGGAGCGCCGCGTGAACGTAGCTGTGCTAATCAAGCAGACACCGGATACCGCCGAGCTGCCAAAGGTTACGGTGGCCGAGGCGGAGTCCGGCCAACTGCAGGCGACGATGGTTATCAACCCCTGGGATGAGTTTGCCGTGGAGGAGGCGATCGACCTTTCCGACAGGTTCGGCTGCGAAACGGTCGCGATCTCCCTGGGACGCGAAGGCGAAATCGACGCCCTGAAGCACGCGTTGGCGATGGGCGTGGATGGCGCCGTGCACGTAGATGAGAGCGTCATAGACGGGGGAGACGAGTGGGCGACCGCCGAGGCCCTGGCCGCCGCAGTCAAGAAGGCGGGCGGCGGGGAAGATGTGGAGCTCGTGCTGGCCGGCAAGATGAGCGTGGATGGCAACAGCGGCGTCATCTACGCCGGTGTCGCATGCAAGCTGGGCTGGGATCTGCTCGTCAATGTAACAAGGATCGTTGATATTGTCGATGGCACACTGATCGCGGAACAGGTCTTCGAAGGAGGGCAGGAGACGGTCGAGGTCCCCCTGCCGGTCGTGATCAGTGTGGCCAAAGAGATCAACGAGCCGCGTTATCCCAGCTTTATGGGTATCCGCAAAGCCAGCCGCGCCGCGATACCCACCCTGGGGCGGGACGATCTGGATGTTGGTCCTTCACACACGACCCGTTGGACCGATCTGAACAAGCCGGAGCCGGAGGACGTACAGGTGCGTATCTTCGAAGGCGCCAGTGTCGAGGATAAGGCCGCCCAACTGGCCGATGCTCTGATGGCTGAAAGAGTCATTTAGACTGGCGTAAGGGGAAGCAGCAGAGGCAATCTGCCCTCTATCCTTCCGCACGTCTTGTTGGAGAAAGGGATGACGATGACGATTCTCGTCTGGATTGAACAGAATGACGGACAGGCAGTGTCCAACTGTTGGGAGCTGCTGGCCAAGGCGAAAGAGCTGGGCCGGGAGTTGGGCGCCGGCGTCGCCGCCCTTCTGATCGGCAACGACGTCGGTGCAGCCGCGCAGCAGGCTGTTTCCTACGGGGCCGATCTCGTCGTTGCCGCGACCGCATCCAACCTGGCCCACTTTCGGCTGCAACCCTATGCCGCCATCGCCGAACAGGCGGTAGAGCGCACCGGCGCGGTCGCATTCCTTGCCAATGCCTCAATTCGCGGTGGTGTTCTGGCCGCGACGGTAGCCTGCCGCCGCAACGCCGGCATCGCTGCAAATGCAACCGATCTGTGGGTGGAAGACGGCAGACTGGTCGCCGGCCGCACCATCTATTCGGGCAATATTCAGGCCAGGATACATTTCGAGAGTCCGCTGGCGGTCGCCAGCGTGCGCCCGCGCTCCTTTCCTATGCCGGCGCCAGCCGACGCGACCGGTGAAGTGGAAAATCTGAATGTTGAAGCGAACGAAGATGATATTCGCCTGAAGATCAGCGATTTCCTCGCCGCCGATGCCGGCGAAATCAGCCTGACCGATGCCCATATCATCGTTTCAGGTGGCCGCGGTGTTGCCGAGGACCCGCAGAAGGGCTTCGAGCTTGTCGGCGAACTGGCCAGCACCATGGGCGCAGCCCTCGGCGCCAGCCGGGCAGCAGTCGATGCCGGCTACATCCCCTATAAGCACCAGGTGGGGCAGACCGGCAAGACGGTCAGGCCGGACCTCTATATCGCCTGTGGCATCTCCGGCGCCATCCAACACCTGGCCGGCATGGGGAACAGCAAGATCATCGTCGCCATCAACAAGGACGCGGACGCCCCCATATTTCAGCGCGCCAAGTATGGCATCGTCGACGATCTGTTCAAGACCGTCCCCGCACTGACCGCCGAGTTCAGCAAACGGTTGAAATGATCCTGTCTCGGCCCGGCAGGCTGCGTTGGGGGCCTGCGCGCGGCCCGAGGCTGTTGTTTGCACTGATCATCTGTGCTATACAAGAATTATGGCTGCGCCTGCTGTGGAACGGCGGCTCGCCGCCCTGACAACGGCATTTTTTCGCCCTGCACCTGGCAGGTGAACACTCAGGTCGTGCAAGAAACGTGTTCCAATACTAGCCGAAATTCCATCGCTCCTCTTTCACTGTAAGCGCGGGGAGAGGGTGTATTCGTTGCCGAGCGTGCGCGAGAGTGCGCTGGCGCTGTGGTGAAGAGCAATGACCGAGTACAATGCCCACTTTCGCTGTTTTCGGGGCTGCGCCGGTACGTATTCAATATTTGAGGTAATCTATACCTGTCCGCGGTGCGGCGGCCTTCTGGAGGTAGAGCACGACATTGACGCCCTGCGTGAGCGCTCCGCCGCTGACTGGAAGCAGCTCTTCGACGGCCGCGTCGGAACCACCGAATGGCCCTATGGCAGCGGCGTGTGGGGCAAGAAGGAGTGGATCATGCCGACTATCGCTGACGACAACGTGGTCAGCATGTACGAAGGCAACTCCAACCTCTTTTGGGCCGAGCGGCTGGGCCAGCAGATTGGTCTCTCCGATCTGTGGGTCAAGCTGTGTGGAAACAGCCACACTGGCAGCTTCAAGGACCTGGGCATGACTGTTCTGGTCAGCGCTGTCAAGCAGATGCGGGACGAGGGTGTTCCCGTCAGGGCCGTGGCTTGCGCCAGCACCGGTGATACCAGCGCCGCGCTGGCCGCCTACGCCGCCGCCGCCGGCATCCCCGCCGTCATCTTTCTGCCCGAAGGCAAGGTCAGCCCCGCGCAGTTGATTCAACCCATCGCTAATGGCGCCTTCGTACTGGCCCTCGACACAGATTTCGACGGCTGTATGCGCGTCATTCGCGAGATCACCCATGACGGCGACAGCCCCGACACCTCTATCTACCTGGCCAACTCAATGAACTCGCTGCGCATCGAGGGCCAGAAAACGGTCGGCATCGAAATCGTGCAGCAGTTCGACTGGGAAGTTCCGGACTGGATCATCATTCCCGTTGGCAATCTGGGCAATATCAGCGCCATCTACAAGGGGCTGAAGCTGATGCGGGATCTGGGCGTTATCGACCGCCTGCCTCGCCTGGTCGCGGCCCAGGCCGCCAAGGCCAACCCCTTCTATCTCAGCTATTTGAACGGATTCAGCCGCAAAGTGAGCGTGGATGCCCAATCGACCCTGGCTTCCGCCATCCAGATCGGGGATCCCGTCAGCTACGAGAAAGCGGTGCAGGCCATTCAGGAGACCGACGGTATCGTCGAGCAGGTAAACGAACACGAAATGGCCGCGGCCTCAGCCATGGCCGACGCCACCGGTATGTACACCTGTCCCCATACCGGGACCGCTCTGGCCGCGCTGTTCAAGCTCCTGCAACGGGAGGTCGTGCAGAGCCACCAGCGCGTGATCGTTGTCAGCACCGCCCACGGGTTGAAATTCACGCCCTTTAAGATCGGCTACCACGAGGGTACGCTGGCGGAGGTGGAAAGCGATCAGGCCAACCCGCCGGTCTATCTGCCCCCGGACGTCGATATCGTGCGGGATACAATACGGCGCAAACTCGCATGATCGGTCCGGCCGCTGATTCGTCTCACCCCAATGCGACTGTGGGCGGATGAGACGACCCTGGTCCGGTCTCGAACATAACCCAAACGCGGTGACCGAAAGCAGCAGACCTTCTCTCGACTACAGTCCCACCTCCTTTTCCCAGGGCCGGATGGACTTTTCCTGGGAGGAGTTGACGCCCCAGCAACGGGCAAGGCACTACGCCGACTGGCAGGCCGGCAAAGGCCTCATCGGCGGCGATCCCAGGCGGCGACCCAATTCAGACACTCTGCCTTCCTGGGCGATGGACCGGTCTATCGTGCGCGCCCTGGCCCTCGATGATCCCCGCGTCGCCAATGGCGAGCGTTTCCGCCGTCAAATCGCCAGTCCACGCCCGCTAGAAATTGAGATCGGTTTCGGTCGCGGCGACTTCCTTCTCGACCGCTCGACTCGCTTACCTGAGCGACTGTTCGTCGGCTTTGAAGTTAAGACAAAGGCAGTTCGCCTGGCGCTTCGCCGCCTGGAGAACCAGGGACTGCAGAACCTGTGGCTGAGCGACGACGACGCCAGAGTGGGCCTGCAGATGGCGATCCCCGATCGTCGCGTCGACGCAGTTCACGTGCTTTTCCCCGATCCTTGGTGGAAGGCGCAGCACAAGGTCAAGCGCCTGTTCTCTCCACCGTTTGTCGACCTGCTGGCAGCCAAACTGCGTCCGGGCGGATACCTGCATCTGAAGACCGACGTGCAACAGTACGGGGAACTGGTGCGCCATCTGCTTTCCCATCACCCTGCCTTCGGCAACCACCGCCCGGAACTGGCCGGCAGTGTCGGGCCCTATCGGCCCACGCACCGCGAACACTGGTGCCAGGAGAATGGTATGCCTGTGTGGACGTACAATTTTCCCAGGCGAAACGCAGCATAGCGGCCAGGCAAGACCACGCACGTCATGTTCGAGTCAGCGGGGCATAGTAGGTCCATACGTCCGAGTAACGCAAACGCAACTGCCCGAACGTAGTGGCAAAACTGGGCAACCGGTCGAGAAGGCCGCCGGCAACCTGGGTCGGATGGGCGTACACTTAGCTGGCACTTGCTGGGTATGCCGCAATTGAGGATGAGGAGAGACTGCTGACTGAGCTTGGGGAAATAACTGGCGCTCAACGCCGGTGGGCAAGATGTATCTGCTGGCGCAGCTCGCGACGGGCGGTGTTGAGGTTCTCCTTGATCTTGAAAAATACCGCCTCCGTCACCTCCATCTCCTGCGAAAGCAACAGCTCTTCCAGCGCTTCCACCACGCGCAGGACCTTTGCTTCCAACAGTTCGACCGTTGTCGCATAGAGTGATTCCGGCAAGAAGTAGAGCAGAATCACCAAACCCCAGGCGCCGAACGCCAGAATCCTGTTTCCGCCTACGCCGAGCTGCTCGCGCAGCAGAAACAGCGAAACGAGCCAGAGCACAACCGCCGCCGCCATCAGATCATACCGGGTGATGGGGCGGGCCGCGCTGATGTCCTGCACGCCCGGAGCCAGCTGATCGTAGGTCTTCAAACGTGCCAGCCACAAGTTGAAACGCCGGCACTGATTGCGGTTGACCCTGTTCTGGTCAAAGTGGGCCAGTTCCAGCGCGCGTTCCCGGCACTGGTCGGCTAAGTCATAGAACTCTTTGCGGGTTAGTTCTGCCATGGAGCGAATCTGCAAGCTAATCGGAACGTATCAGTCAATCTGCTGGAAGGACCGCAGTGTCACGTTCCCCGGATCGACGTTACCTCAACGCAGCCGGTTGGTGACTGGCTCGGCCTCGAAATAGCCATGCAAATTTGCCTACCGCCAAACCGGCTCGCCTCGGGCTGAACTGCCGGCCTGTGGGGGCAAACTCGAACCGGAATCAGATCAGCCACATCGGCACAAGCCACAGCAGTCCCGCCAGTATCACCGCGTTGATGGCGTTTTCGACAGTGCCGATCCCGGCCTGTCGCGAGAAGGGCCATACTCGTGCCCGCGCGAATGCCCGCAGGAAAAGCGGGAAGGCGCCAAGAACGAGAATCGTCCACACGGGCACAGCACCGGATGCCATCAGCAGAATCAGAGCGATGAATCCGGCAATGGAAATTATCGCGGCGACGTCCAGACCCCGTTCGGGCCCGAACACAACTGCCAGCGTGCGCCTGCGCAGACGCCAGTCTCGATGCCAGCTATAGAAGCCGTAGGACTGATATGCCAGCCACGCGAACGTCGCCGGAGCGAAAGCAAGCAGCAGGACGAGGCGGGTGATCGTCCCGGTCAGAACAAAGTAGGTCCCCAGCAGTGGGACGACACCCAGTCCCAACCAATAGGCAAGGTCGCCGATCCACCAGAATCTGCGGGCGAAGCGGACGGCAGACCACAGTGACACGCTGCACATCAACCCGCTGATCAGCGCGAAAAACCAGACCGGCCAGTCGGTGAAAATCCCGAGCCAGAGCGCCGCAAGCGCATAGATCGTCCCTGACATCAGGCCAAGGCTGAGAAATGTTGCCGGCCGCAGGAGGCCCAGCTGCATCCAGTCAAAGCCGTCAAACGGCCACCCCGGGGACGGCCTTGTCGCATGCCGCACGTTTGCCCCCGTAGCGTGCTGCCCTTCGCGCCGAATCTGGCGTCTGTAGTCCACATACGCGCCGAGGTAGTTGCAGGAGAGAGCCAGCGCACCGTAAGTCAACACCAGCACGGCTGCCCACCAGAGGCTGATGTCCCCAATCTGCCAGCGGGCCGCGGCCGCACCCCATAGGACAGGCGTAAGCAGCGCCGGGATCGCCCGCATCCGCCCCATCTGGGCGATCACACGCAAATAACCGAATCCTTCCGGACGGATCCGGGCGTGCTGGGTCAGGGCAGCGTCGGCATTGCTCTGGCGTACATTGGACGGAACTTGACTGAACATTTTTCGTTAGTGAACGACTACGCCTTGGCGCGTCCACATTCTATCAGCTATATCAGATATGCTCAACCGGGAAGTTGGGGCGGGTGCATCCCAATATGGGCGTGAACTTTCCTGTACCTCGGGTAGCAACGGAGCCATGTCCCGCCCGCGATCAACTCTGAGGCAGACCAAACGCAGTCTCTGACAACTGACCACTAACCACTGACCACTGCATTTTGGGCGGTGGGGGCAATTAGGGCCCCCCATTTTGGGGGGGGGGGGGGGGGGGGGGGCGCGCCCCCCCCCCCCCCCCCCCCCCCCCCC
>JAPPKG010000599.1:0-6972 GCA_026914085.1 Caldilineaceae bacterium
CCAACTTCAACATCGTAGAACCAATTCTCAACCGGAACTACGCCACCATCTGGAATGGCGAACGCTCCGTCGAAGAGGCCCTTCAGGCTGCCCACGATGAACTGCAGCCCGAAATGGACAAACTCAAGCAGGCATAGTCAGATCAATTCAGGGACGGCAGGTTGCCGGCGGCACGGCGCCCCGTGCGCCTTGACCGCCCGGCAACCCGCCCCCTTCTGATCCCGCCGTACAGGACATGCCATGACGTCAACAGCACTGTCTGAAGAGAAAATCAGCAGACAGGCCCAACCCCAGAAACTGACCACACTGGCGCGGCGCGAGGCATGGGCCGGCTATCTTTTTGCCACCCCCGCCCTGCTCGGCCTCCTCGTCTTCACCGCCTTGCCCATCGTCGCCTCCCTTGTCCTCATCTTCCTCCACTACGATCTCCTGACCCCCCCAAAGTGGGCCGGCGTCGAAAACGTCACCCGCCTCACGACCGATTCCAGGATGTTCAGAATCTACTGGAACTCGCTGCGGCTCACGGTCGGCGCTACTCTCCTCAATAACGTCCTCGGCCTCCTCCTGGCCGTGGGCCTTAACCGCGCCATGCCCTGGGGCCTTCGCTATCTCCTCCGTACCTCAATCTTTTTCCCGGTCATGACTACGACCGCTTCCCTGGCCGTCGTCTGGCGCTTCCTCCTCACCCAGGACCGGGGCGTCGTCAACTTCCTTATCGGCCAGATTGGTCTCGACCCCGTGCCCTGGCTCAGCAGCTCAACCTGGGCACTCGTCTCCGCCATGATCTACGACGTCTGGAAGAGTTGCGGCTACCTGATGGTCATCTATCTGGCCGGCCTCCAGGGCATCCCCACGGTCTACTACGAAGCCGCCCGCATCGACGGCGCCGGATTCTGGCAACAATTCCGTAACGTAACCCTCCCCCTCATCTCGCCAACAGCATTCTTTGCCATCGTCATCTCCCTCATCGGCGCATTCCAGATCTTCGACAACGTCTGGGTACTCACTGAAGGCGGCCCGGGGGACGCCTCCCGCGTTATCGCCATGTATATCTACGAAAAGGCTTTCCGCGGCTTCGAGATGGGCTACGCCTCCGCCGTTTCCTTCACCCTGTTTGTCATTCTGATCACGCTCACACTGCTGCAATTCCTCGGCGCACGGCGCTGGGTTCACTATGAATAACGGGCTGCCCGCTTCGACGCGGCCCCATCTGACGACTTCCAGGACAAGGCCAGGCTGATGGCAACGACAACAGGGACCGCGACCGAGCCGGTTACAATTCGCACAAGATACAGAAAGTCCGTCTGGCTCCAGCTCGGCGAGGCCCTCCTGTGGGTGCTCCTGATCGGTATCGCCATTATTGAGATCGCACCCATCAGTTGGATGTTCTCGACCTCGCTGCGGGACCCAAAAAACTCCTTCGACCTGCCACCCGACTTCTGGCCCACAGCGCTGCACTGGCAGAACTATGTCGCCGTCATCAACTCCCCCGACATCGAGTTCATGCTGTTCTTCTGGAACAGCCTCAAAATCGCACTCATCGTCACCGCCGCCCAGCTCCTCACCTGCTCGATGGCGGGCTACGCCTTTGGCCGCCTGCGTTTCTTCGGACGCGACATCCTCTTCGGCCTGTTCCTCGCCTCCTTGATGGTCCCGGGAACCGTTACCCTCATCCCGTCCTTCATCATCATCCGCTCCCTCGATCTCATGAACACCCATTGGGCGCTCATCCTCCCCAGCATCACCAGCGCTTTCGGCGTCTTCCTCCTCCGCCAGCACTTCAAATCCCTGCCCGAAGAGCTCCTTGACGCCGCCAAGATCGACGGCGCCGGCTACTTCCGCATCTACTGGCAAATCCTGCTCCCCTTGACCGGCCCCGCCCTCTCAGCCCTCGGCATCTTTACGTTTCTCGCCTCCTGGAATAACTTCGTAGGCCCCCTGCTCTTCCTGCGCGACTGGGACAAGTTCACATTCCCCATCGCCATCGCCACCATCCGCGGCTACATGGGCTCCGGCAACCAATCGGAAGTCCTCGCCGGCATCATGATCTCCATCTTCCCGCTCCTCGTCACCTTCCTGTTGGCCCAGCGATGGATCGTCCAGGGCGCGGCCATCACCGGTATGAAGGGATGACGACGCAGCCGGGCATCACCTCAGGCACATACGTCGTTCAGGTCGGACAGACCCTCTGGGAAAACCTGCCCCAGCTGCTCTGGGGTGCCCTGCTCTTCACGCTCGTCTGCATACCAGCCTCCTTCCTCTTCACGCTGGGACTCTTCATCCCCACACTCCTCGTAGCCTCCATCACCGTCGGCCCAGCCTGGACCGCACTGCTCGCCTTCGAAATGCGCCTCCTCCAGGGAAGAGTGCCGCGGCAATTCTCACTCTTTGACGACTTTCGCCAGTCCTGGCGTCGCAGCGCAGTATTGAGCCTCCTGACTATCTTTCCACTGCTCGCTCTCATGACGACACTGCCGGCCCTTCAATCCCCCCCGGTTGCCCCCATCGTCTGGATCGGCTTGGGAGCCGATCTCTTGGGATGCGCAGTCATGGCAACACTCTCATTCTACGCCTTCCCCTCCCTGGTCCAGCAGCCGCACCAAGGCGTCCGCACCTCCATCCGCGATGCCCTGATCCTCGCCAGCCGCTATCCCGCTAACAGCCTCGGCCTGCTCGCCATAGGCATCCTCTTCAGCTTCTGCATAGCCTACGTCAGCCCGGCCCTGCTCCTCTTCTTGCCAACCGTCTACGCCCTCTTCATCGCCGCCAACCATCTCCTCGTCCTCCAAAAAGAGGCCCCACCATAAATCAGTCCCCCAAACCGCACTTCACCGACCACCGACCACTGACCACTGCAGTCCGGAGATTCACATGGAGCACTTCGTCTACCGCAACGAAAAAACCAACCAGATCAGCTTCCCCCTCGGCGGCATCGGCACCGGCTGCATCGGCCTCGCCGGCAACGGACGCCTCATCGACTGGGAAATCTTCAACCGCCCCAACAAGGGAAGCGTCAACGGCTTTTCCCACTTCGCCATCCGCGCCGAAAACAACGGCGAAATCACCGACGCCCGCATCCTCCACGGCGACCTGCACTCGCCCTACCAGGGAGAGCTCGTCGCCCCCACCTTCAGCACCTTCGGCTGGGGCCCCCGCCGCGAATACCTGACCGGCCTCCCCCACTTCCAAAGCGTCGACTTCCGCGGCCAGTTCCCCATCGCCGAGCTCTCATATAAGGACGACACATTTCCCGGCCAGCTCCAACTGACCGCCTTCAATCCCTTCATCCCCACCAACGAGGACGACTCCGGTATCCCCGCCGCCTTCTTCGAATTCAGCGTAACCAATACCACCGCCGCCGATAACACCTACACCATCGCCGGCGTACTCACCAACCCCCTTCCCGCCACCAACCTCAACACGGTTGAAGCCAACCCGTGGGGCCATACCCTCCGCCTCTCCACCGACGGCCTCCAGCCCGACGATCCCGCCTACGGCAACCTGACCCTCGCCACCGACGCCGGGCTCGCAGACGATGTCGACGTCAGCTGGCAGCAGAACTGGTTCCGCGGCGCCTGGTTCGACAACCTCGAAGTCTACTGGAAAGACCTCAATACACCCGGGCCCTTCCAGAACCGCGTATACGACACCAGCGAACAGAGGGCCGGCGGCGCCCGCTTCACCGAACAGGACACGGGCCTGCTCGCCGTCCACCTGCCCGTCGCCGCCGGCGAAACCCGCCGCGTCCGCTTCCTCATCAGCTGGAGCTTCCCCAACTGCGAGAACTACTGGAAAGAAGAGCAGGCCGGTGCGCCAAACTGGAAAAACTACTACGCCACCTGCTGGCAGGATTCCGGCGCCAGCGCCCAATACGCCATCGAGCATTGGCCCCGCCTCTACGACGAGACCAAACGCTTCCAGAATGCCCTCTTCGCCTCAACCATCCCGGCCGCCGCCCTCGACGCCGTCTCGGCCAACATCTCCATCCTCAAATCCCCAACCGTGCTCCGCCTTGAGGACGGCACCTTCTACGGCTGGGAAGGTCTCCACCCCGACGAAGGCTGCTGCGAAGGCAGCTGCACCCACGTCTGGAACTACCAGCAGGCCCTCCCCTTCCTCTTCCCCGCCCTCGAGCGCACCATGCGCACCGCCGACTACCGCTACAACCTGCTTGAAAACGGTGCCATGCCCTTCCGCATCCAGCTTCCCCTCGGCTCCGACCCCTCGGCCTTCCGCCCCTGCTGCGACGGCCAGTTCGGCGGCGTCATGAAGACCTATCGCGACTGGAAAATCAGCGGCGATCACGAATGGCTGCGCTCCATCTGGCCCGGCGTGAAGAAGTCCCTCGAATACGCCTGGAGTCCCGATAACATCGACCGCTGGGACCCCGACAAGTCCGGCGTGCTCACCGGCCGCCAGCACCATACACTCGATATGGAGCTCTTCGGCCCCAACTCCTGGCTCACGGGCTTCTACCTCGGCGCCCTCAAGGCCGCCTCCGAAATGGCCGAATCCATAGGCGACGTGGCAACTGCCTCCCAATACCATGTCATCTTCGAACGCGGCAAAGCCTGGGTCGACGCCAATCTCTTCAACGGCGAGTACTATGTTCAGCGCGTCGACCTCGGCGACCGCGCCCTCGTCGAGTCCTACGGCCCCCAGGACGACGCCCTCAAGGGCGGCTCCGCCCTCGACGCCTACTGGAACGCCGAACACAGCGAGATCAAATACCAAATCGGCGAGGGCAGCAGCATCGACCAGGTCCTCGCCCAGTGGCACGCCTCCCTCTACGGCCTCGGCGACCTCCA
Source organism: Caldilineaceae bacterium (assembly GCA_026914085.1). Taxonomy (GTDB): domain Bacteria; phylum Chloroflexota; class Anaerolineae; order Caldilineales; family Caldilineaceae; genus Bin5. The sequence goes on from JAPPKG010000599.1 coordinate 4,809, forward strand.
CGACCCGGATCAGGTCAGACAGGCCTGCGCCGCCATCTACAAGTACAACTTCGTTCCCGAAATGAGCCAGGTCTACAATCCCTGCCGCATCTACGCCCTCAACGACGAAGGCGGCCTCGTCATCTGCGCCTGGCCCGACGACGTCGAAAAGCCGCTCATCCCTGCGCCCTACTCGCAGGAGACCATGAACGGTTTCGAATACGCCGCCGCCAGCCACATGATCATGGTCGGCCTCGTCGACGAAGGCATGCGCTGCGTCGAGGCCGTCCGCCACCGCTACGACGGCGAACGCCGCAACCCCTGGAACGAATTCGAGTGCGGCAACAACTACGCCCGCAGCATGGCATCCTACGCCCTCCTCAACGCCTTCTCCGGCTTCCAGTTCGACATGGTCAACGGCGGCCTCGGCTTCCAGCCCGTCCAACCCCGCAACGGAGAATTCCGCACCTTCTGGTCCCTCGACTCCGGCTGGGGTCAGTTCCACATGACCCAACAGCGGTCGTCCCTCGAAGTCCTCTACGGCTCCCTCACTCTCCGCAGCCTCCAACTGCCCTTCCTCGCCGACGCCACCGTATCCGCCATCACCCTTGACGGCGAACCAATCGCCTTCCAAAAACAGAACGGCGCCATCAGCCTGCCCGCCAAAACTGAAATCCAGGCCGGCCAGACATTGCAACTGCTCTACTAGGGCACGTTGACGTTCCAACCAGCCATCCCCCCCGTAGGGGCACCCCTTGTGGGTGCCCTGGCTGTTGCCTCCCGTCTGTGCCCTTCGTGTCCCTCTTTGTCCCTCCTTGGAACAAAGAAAGATGTTCTTCGCGCCCCTTCGCGTGACTTCGCGGATCGAATGTTTGTGTCTACAACAAGATTCAAGCGAAAACCATCCCGAACAGGCCTACAGCCGGGGCGGCGCCTGCGTCCCGGCTCTTCATATCTTCATCTGGTCCTGGCGAGGAGAGTGCCGCCGTGCCGACCTTCTGGTCGAGACCTTCGAGCGGACACTCTAAGCGGGGCAAATGGTGAATCGGTGCCTTCCGGTGTTTCCAACAAGAGGAGAAATGAATCGGCAGCCAAAACCGCCCTCGATCTGGACGGTCAACGCCCCGGCAGCGGCTGCACCTTGGCCTCCAGCCACGGAAGCAACGCCGCGTATCGAAACGATTCTGTCTCAAATAAGCGCATGAAGAATTCGAAGGCTTCGAGACTGTCGCAGTCGATGTACTGGCCGTTCAGCCGCAAAAAAGCGTCAGTGACGAAGAATGCCACCCGCTTGTTGCCATCCACAAAGGGATGATTATTTTCAAGGCTCTCCATCAGCGCCGCAGCCTCTTCGATCAGGCCGTCATAGTAACCAAGTTGGGGGCGCATAAGTGCCGAGGCCAGCGCGCCCTGATCTCGTATCCCCGGAGTCCCCCCAAATTCTTCGATAAGGACGCTGTGTATGGTCACAACTTCCAGGATCGTGGGGAAGTTATGGTTCATCTGGCCAGTAACTCACCCAGCAGCCGGTTTCTCTCCACGCTGGCCCGAAAGTGCGCCATGACTTCCGGACGCGGCGTCTCCTGACTGCGGTTCGCAATATACTCCTCCATCGCCTCCTGCAATACAGCCTGAAAGTGTCGCCCCTCACCCCGCGCAATCTCACGCAGCGCCGACAACACCTCCGGCGAAGCCTGGCTCGAAAACTTGACTTTCTGCATACCCATCCCGTAATCCCCCTCCTTGCTTACTCTACTGTCGCCGGTTTCGAAACGCTATCCGCTCTCCAATAAGGGGCCGAGAAGCCGCTTCTCTCCTCGCCCCAAGCCGGTCGGATGTCCAGCCAGGCAGCCGGCCCCGCCTGTGTCGTCAGCACTGGGAGCGGAGTACTGAACCCGTTACAGCCCTCCAACCTGATTTGGACAGACCGCACGAAGGTACTTGCTTACCGGTTACGATTCTCGCTGGAAACGTGACCGTTGTCAAGCTTTGTCAAGATAAAACCTGAACCGTCAGCATTCTTTTCATGCAACGACTAAGCCTAATTCGGTGCTAAACGCCGGACGAGGCGAGCGCAGTTTTCTTCCTCTTCACTCCTCCTAAAGCCAATCACCCACCAGTCTGTCCTCTCACTGACCACTGACCACTGCAGTTCCGGGCGGTCGGGCCTATTCGGCCCTCCCTT
>JAPPKG010000418.1:0-6965 GCA_026914085.1 Caldilineaceae bacterium
TTGAACTCGACCCAGAGTACGAAAAACTCTTGGTATCAAATTGAACTTACATTAGGAGAAGACTGTGCTCTAAAGGAGAGTGAACTACATGAGAGGCGGGGAGACAGATAGAAACTGACGGTTTGCGGTTTCAGATTATGGAAGTTAGATCTGACTGGAGTCTGAACAGTGGGCGAGGAGGGACTCGAACCCCCGACCTCGCGGATGTGAACCGCGCGCTCTAACCAACTGAGCTACCCGCCCAAATTAGGACTGTCGTAGTCAAGAAACAGCCACTTCAGAAGCACAGCAGAGTATAGCACCGACCCCGAATTTGGCAAATCCATGCCGCCATAGCAAAATCAACTCGACTATACTGCGTCACCATTTTCCATTCGACAAGAGCGTCCCTGGTCACACGCCAATCGAGCCCTACACAACCTCCATGCCCCGTTTCTATCGCCACAGCCGGCTGCTCAATCGAATCTTCTTCACCCTCGTCATCGCCGCCGGCCTCTTCGGCTGGTTCTACGCCTCCGGAAACTGGCAGCCCGACCCTTCCACCTTCGAAATTGGTACACTGACCGGTGACGCTGACGTAATCGATCTCATCGCCGGCTTGATCGAAGACGCCATTCAAATCTTCCAGGAAATCACCGGTTAACCGCCGGAAAACTTACTCCTGTTGCTACTGGCCTTCTGGAACGTGAATGCACTGCTGGCCGTCCCTCGCATTCAAGTACCGGCATAGTTCCAAATATGCCGGCCGGAATGTTGGCGGGCCGCAACACGGGCTCGGCTCCATAATTCCCCACCAGAACTGCTCCTCATCCTCCGCATTGCCGTCGCTCAGCCACGCCAGGTTGGGCATCGTGATCATGCTCATTAGACCGATCCACGGTTGCCAGTTGGCTTCTGCCCATTCGAACGCCCGCCGCAGATACTCAGCCTGCACGTCGAAATCAATGCCCGCGTCCCTGCCATGCCAGCGATAGCTCGGATTAACGGGATCAGAAGTCCAACCGAACTCCAGAAGCACGATCTGCTTCTCCGTGTCGCCGTACCGCTCCATGATCGCCCGAATATCCTCTACACGACGGAAACTGAAGAACCGGTGCCCCCCGTATCGCTCCTCTGCTGCCGCAACCTCCGGACCCAGTTCCGGTGGCGCCGCAAACCCTACGCCGTGCACCCCCAGCGCATCGAAATAACCCTCGCTGCTCCCCCCCATCGCCTCGTACATCTGCTCGTAAAACACGTGGTCCGGCATCGCGTTCTCGTTGTCATCCCCCGTGGGCGCCATCCCCGCACTGATCACGATCGCATTCGGATTCGCCGACTTGATCGCCGCATACGCCCGGCCCAGAAAATATATGTATTCGGCAGGGTTAGGACGCTTGTGCCCCCATTCGCGGCTCAGATTCGGCTCGTTCCAAATCTGATATGCCTGAATACAGCCAACCGCCTCCGGCTTGCAACTGTAGCGGCTGGCCAGTGCAAAAACGTAGTCGGCAAAGTGATCTGCGCTCGCCGGCGGCAGACCCGCCCAGAAATCCCTCTTCTGCGGATCAATCGATATCCGCGCCAGCAGCTTCAGACCGCCGCTGTTCACCTGCTGTACAACCCTGTCCGAAAACGACCAGTCCAGATGCCCTTTCCCGGCACCCTCTATGTTCTCCCACGCAAAAGTCTGCTTGACCCAATGAAAACCGCCCTCGCGTAACAGGTTCAAGTCCCGCTCCGCCACCTCCGGCCGCCACCAGAGGAAGGCCTGCGTACCGAAATCAGGGCTCTCCATCGTCGCCGGCAGAAACCCGCCTTCTCCTACCTCTTCCACTTGCGGCGGCTGCGAGTCTGCCTGCTCTTCCGTCGCTGCCGGTGTAGCCGTCTCCGCCGGCTCAGGCGTGGCTGTCGCCGGTTCGCTGGTCGCAGTCGCAGTCGGCGGCACCGGTGTGTCCGTCGGCGCCTGGCTCGTCTCGCCTTCCGGCGTTGACGTCTTTGTCGGCGTTGTCGTTGGCTCACTATCAGACCGACCGCACGCGGCCACAGAAATCAGAGCGAGCAGGAGGATTCCAATAAGCAAACGGGACTGCAATGTCATTGTCAAGCCCTTAATGAGGATACGATTGGAACTCAATCGAATTTCACTACTCTTCCGCGGTAAATTAGGCCTTCCTCACGAATGCGGACTCCGGACAGGGAGCCGTATTCCTCAAGGAACGCAGGCCAATGAAAATGAAATGCACCAGAGCCTCGGGCCCGCTACAGTGCTTTCGATCTGTGCCAGGGGAAGCCGTCTTATTGTACGTGAGAATGAATATTATGAAAAAATAGTCCTCGGAACTGCAACATGGTCCCCGTCGCTTAGCGACCTCGAAGTCTGGGCGCGTCAGGTGACCCCGGCAGCCGAACTCTGTCCATTTACCCCTTTCAATTCCATCCCGCCCATCTGCTCACCGCGTGATCTCCCACGCCAAATGCTGAATCTCAGGCAATATCAGCTTCTCCATCGCCAACTTCACCGCATTCGTCGATCCCGGCAAACTGATAATCGCGCAGCCCCGGTACGTGCCCGCAGTCGCCCGGCTCAGCATCGCCGCCGCCCCTACTTCGTCATAGCTCAGCATCCGGAATATCTCACCGAATCCAGGCAACTCCTTCTCCAGCGCCTTCGACAACACGTCATACGTGCGGTCCCGCTTGCTGACGCCCGTGCCGCCATTAAACACGATGACCTGCGCACCACTGCCGCTGAAATCCTCCAGCGCCTCCGCAACCTCCTCCGGCTCGTCCCTCACGATGCGCGTGGCAACCACCTGATGACCCTCCGCCTCAGCCATCTCGCGAATGGCCTTTCCGCTGCGGTCCGTTTCCGGCGTGCGTGTATCGGAGACGGTCACGATCGCAAAGGCGATGCTGCCCTTCTCTTCTTCCGCCTGTCGCCGGTGCTCTTCGGAGCTTAATCCATTCTTCATCTTTCACCCTCTCATCACCAATATGTTCATGATAGCGCGCCAAGATCACCAGGCGCGCACGGGGTCTATGCGCCTTGGCGCTCACGTCTCTCCTGAGCATTATACTTCAGATTCGAGAATGCGGCTCCCCTTTGCCTCCTATCCTGCCGGCGCATCCTCTGGCTGTCTGTGTACCCCAAACTATTGTGCGCCAGAGTGCATGCCAGCTTGTCAGGCCATCGCACCTGTGACCGCACCGCAGTCTATCCCCCATCAAATGAACTGCTGTTCACAAAAGACGCGTCCAACAATCCGGGTGGAATGCACCCGTACCGGCCAACTGATTTTGGCATGCATTCGTCGGCCTGTTATAATCCGATTCTGTCCTGAGAACGCTTCCAGCAATCAGTTTGAAACCCCTGTTTCGTACTGCCAGCAAATCCATCAATCACCTGATGTTACGCAATCGTTGCCTTGTGTCAGTTGGATCCAGTGCGTAATGACGCTGCATCTGCGTAACATGACCTATTGATTCGTCGCTTCTCCCTGTCGTTTAGCATATCATGGCAGAAATATTTCCCAGGAGCAGCTCTTTCGTGTTCATTTGACTAACCAGGTGAACGCGATTCATCCTCATACGTTCCACCCATCACATTTCCAGGAGGAAAACAATGCAGCGAACGGATATGAGTCGAAGAAGCTTCCTACAGTTGGCCGCGGGCAGCACGGCAGTCGCTGCGTTAGCCGCGTGCGCGCCGCCCGTGCCGGCCGGCACCACTACAGACGCATCCGCCGAGCCAGTTACCCTGAACTTCTTTAACCGCGGCGGCCAGTTCATTGAGAACGTCATGGACCAGCAGATGTCCCTGTATAGGGAGTCTAACCCCAATATCGAGTTCGAGATTAACGCCGTGGCCGGTGCCTCCCACCAGGAAGCCCTGCTGATCATGATCTCCGCCGGCACCGGACCCGACATGTGGTTTGACGCCAATCGCACCACCGGCCCCCTCACTCGCAGGGGCGTGACAACCAATCTTGAGCCCTACTTTGAGGCCGATCCTGATTTTAGCGAAGACGACTATGTCGAAAACGTCTGGATCGCCCAAACCTACGACGGCGCTCGCTGGGGCATCCCCTGGGACAGTGGCGCCATGCTCATGGCCTTCAATATCGACCTGTTCGACGAGGTTGGCGTTCCCCATCCGGAGCCGGATGCATGGATGACATGGGACGAAATTATCGAACTCGCCAAGGTTCTCACCTTCGACTTGGACGACAATTCAGCCAACGATTCTGATTTCGATCCCGCCCGCGTGCGTCAGTACGGACTTAGGGCTGGCTTTGGTCACGGTCGCCCGACCTATATCTGGGGCAACGACGCCGAGATTATCGCTGACGACGGCACCATGCCTATGGATTCGGATGCATTCATCGAGGCGATGAACTGGTTGGCGGATTTGGGTCTGAAACACTTTGTCAATCCATCGCCCGCATACGAAGCAGCTGGCGAGACCAGCCTCCAAGCCGGCAACGTAGCCATGCAGCACATCGGCGTCTGGTCGCTGGGCCGCATCAACCAGGCCGGCGTCAACTGGGGCACATTCCCCGTACCCTACAACAAGACGAAGACATCCTACGGCCACTACTCGCCCCTGTGCGTCTTCTCCCAGACTGACTATCCCCAGGAGTCCTACGACTTCATCTCTTGGGCCTGCCTCAGCAATGCAGGGCAGCAGATTCTTGTCGATCTGGGTATGCAGCAGCCGACCCGTAAAGACCTGCGCGAACAGTTCCTGACCAATGAGTCACCGCCGGAAATGAAGTACCGCCAGGCGTTCTATGACGCATTCGAGGATCAGGCTACCTTCCGCTGGCCCGGAGACACCATCGGCTCCTACTACGGTGGCTGGTATCAGACGATGCTGGACTACTGGGGACCGTATTTGGACCAACTCTGGATCGGTGATATTCGCTGGGAAGATGTCGCCACAGAGGTGCGCCAGGGCTCTGAACATATCCTGCAGACGGGCGAAATCTCCTAAATGCAATCTTCACCTGCTCAATCTACACCCGCCGCGCAGACCGATCGAGGTCTGCGCTTTTTCCATCGCCTCAGCTTCGAAGAGACTTTCTTCGGCTGGCTCTTTATCGTTCCAGCTGTGTTGGGGCTGCTGTTTTTCCGCCTCGGCCCGGTGTTCGCCAGCTTCTACCTCAGCTTCACCAAATACGAAATCATCACCGCCCCCCGGTGGATCGGATTCGCCAACTACACCAAACTGGTCACTGATGCGCTGTGGCTGCGATCCATTGAGGTGACCTTGTGGTATGTGTCTCTTTTTGTGCCTCTGTCCCTCACATGTGCCTACACCATTGCTCTGCTGATGAGCCGCAATGTGCGCGGCATCACATCCTATCGCACTCTCTGGTACCTGCCTTCAGTCGTGCCGGTGGTCGCCAGCGCCACCATCTGGCGCTGGGGCCTCAACCCGGAGTTTGGCCCGATCAACTATCCGCTCAAGTTGCTGGGCCTGCCCGCGCCCCGTTGGCTGACCGATCCGGACTGGATCGTGCCGTCCATTGTCTTTATCGGTCTGTGGGGGCTGGGCAACTCTGTGCTCATCTTTCTGGCTTCGATTACCAGTGTGCCCCGCACCTTCTACGAAGCCGCCGAAGTCGATGGCGCCAACCTCTGGGCCAGGTTCCGCCATGTGACCTTGCCCCTCACCTCTTCGATTATCTTCTACCAGTTGATTGTAACGGTCATCAATAGCTTCCAGGTCTTCGGTGTGGCCTATGTCCTCTTCGTATCCAATCCTTCTGCCTCCTCTGCCGGACCGGACAACGCCGCCCTCTTTTATGTGCTCTACATGTTTCGCAACGCCTTCGGATACTTTCGCAACGGCTACGCATCAGCAATGGCCTGGATTCTCTTCCTCGTTGTAATGCTGCTGACGATCATCCTTTTCTACAGTCAGCGGCGTTGGGTCTATTACGAAACCGAAGGGGGCGGCTCGTGACCGCTTACCGTGTCAGGCACAACGCCGGTCGTTTTCTGATTCATCTGACGCTGGCCGCTGGTAGCGCATTTATGCTGATTCCCTTCTTCTGGCTGCTTTCTTCTTCATTGAAAGCGCCCCATGAGATCTACGTCTTTCCGCCTAAGTGGATACCCGATCCGGTCCGCTGGTCAAACTATCGCGAAGTGTTCGAGGTTGTGGCGGTCGCGCGCTATACAGCCAACACAATGATAGTCACCATCTTCTCTACCGTGGGCGTTATAATCAGCTCCTCTATGGCTGCCTATAGCTTTGCCCGGCTGCGTTTCAAAGGGCGGGATATCATGTTCGGCTTGATCCTCTCGACCGTGATGCTGCCGTACGTCGTGACCATGATTCCCGTCTACATTCTCTTCACGCGCCTGGGCTGGATCGGTACCTATCTGCCCCTCATCGTGCCGGACTGGTTTGGTGGCCCGATTACGATCTTTCTGTTGCGCCAGTTCTTCCGCACGATTCCCCTGGAGTTGGAAGACGCCGCCCGCATAGACGGGGCAAGTCGTCCTCGTATATTTGCCCAGATCATTCTTCCTTTGGCCCGGCCTGCGCTGACCGTCGTTCTCGTCTTGTCCCTGCTCTACAATTGGAACGACTTCCTGGCGCCGCTCATCTATCTGCACAAACGAGATATGTTTACCCTGGCCTTAGGACTGAACGCACTCCAACACTTCGAAAGCGGCCTCGATTGGACCCACTACGTGATGGTGCTGGCCACCCTGATGGTGCTGCCGGTCATTATTGTCTATTTTCTCGCCCAGCGGGCCTTCGTCGAAGGGATCGTCCTTACCGGGCTGAAAGGATAAAGACGATCGCGACTGCCAAGTCCTTGCCCAAAGGCGCTCATGATTCAGCATGGCGAACGACGTTTCTCTTTCCCTATCAAACATATCGCCCTTCAATAATTGCTTTCACTGACCACTGACCACTGACCACTGCAGTTCTGGGCGGTCGGGCCTATTCGGCCCTCCCTTGTGCG
>JAPPKG010000125.1:0-6962 GCA_026914085.1 Caldilineaceae bacterium
ACCCGGTCGACGCCTCGCTGTGGATCGGCAGCGAGGGCGGCGTCACCCGCTATGATGGCCGCACGTGGGAGACGCTCATCGTCGACTCAGTGCTGCCGGCCACTTCCATCTCCGCTATTGTTCGCACGCCGGGCGGCCTCTACTGGTTCGGCAGCAGAGATGGGCTTTCCTTCCATCGCCCCGACTCGATACCCCCCTGGATCAGGATTGAAAATGTCTCCGGCGCGGCCGAACCCCTATCTGTAAACGACTGGAAAGTGGAATCGGACGCCGACATTATCGTCGGCTATGAGGCAGGCGATCTGTACACGCCCCAATCCGATCTCGTCGTCCTCTATCGCCTCAATCCGCCCGGGCAGCTTGGCGATTGGCAGCAGTTGGATAGACCCTTCCTGGAGCTGTCCGGCTTCACCGAAAAGGGCAAGTACACGCTCGAATTCCAGGTGCGGGACTTCGCCTTCACCTATTCCGAGATTAGCAGCGTATCCTTTGAGGCGGAGCCGCTGCCGGCCCAGATTCGGCTGCCCGTTCTGGGCTCGATACGTACAGACTATCTCATCACGCTCGTCGTCACCGGCTTGCTGGCGCTCATCGGCTTCGGCTACATGGGTATCGAGGTCATTCAGACCCGCCGCCGGGCCCTGGATGCCGTCGTCCGCTCCTTCAATCCCTTTATCAGCGGCGAACCGGTGCGCCGCGAGGACATGTTCTTCGGCAGAAGGGATATGCTGCAGAAGATCGTGGATACCCTGCACAACAACAGCATCATGATTCACGGCGAACGCCGTATCGGCAAGACGACGCTGCTCTACCAACTGAACAACCATCTTTGGGGACTGGAAGACGAGGAATACTGGTTTGTGCCGCTGTACGTGGACCTGGAGGGCACCGAGGAGGATACCTTCTTCCATTTCCTGATGGAGGAGATCCTGCACACGGCTTCGACGCTGTCCGGGCTCACACAGGAGACGAAAGACGCCCTCCAGGACCTTCTCTACTATCGCCCCGGCCACGAACAGTACACCGACAGAGAGTTCATCAGAGATCTGCGCGACGTAGTCAAGGCGCTGCAACACTATGGCGAGGAAAGTCATCCCGGCAAGCACCTGCGTCTGATCCTTCTCATGGACGAAATGGACGTCTTCAACGCCTACGATCACCTGATGCAGCAGCGGCTGCGGCGCATCTTCATGCGCGACTTCGCGGCGACTCTCGGCGCCGTGATCGCCGGCATCCGAATCAGCAAGGAATGGGGTCGGATTGAGAGCCCTTGGTACAATCTGTTTAACGAGATCGAAGTGGAACCCTTCACCCGTGAGCAGGCGATAGAGCTGCTGACCGAGCCGGTACGAGGCTTCTACCGCTATGAACCGGGCGTCGTGGACTTCATCATCGAGAACTGTGCAGGACGCCCTTTTCGCATCCAGCAGTACGGCCTCGAGGCCGTCGGGCGCATGCTTGCCGACGGCCGGCGCACGATTACGATGACCGACGCCCTGTTCGCTCATGGGCATATTCAGCAGATGGGTGATACCATCAATATCGGGTTGAGCGACAACGACGACTCTCAATCTCTGTAACGATAAATCTGGGCGAACTCATCCTCCCAACCCGCTACCGTCTGTTGTAATAAAGGAGAGGAATCCACGGAGCGCGATGCGTAATCCTTACACCGTTGGCCGCTGGCTGCGAGGCGACGACCACTACGGCCGGCAGCAGCTGCTCAACTACCTGATATCTGCAGAGGACCCGGCCATCTGGGTTGTCGGCACGCGCCGCATGGGCAAGACTTCGCTGCTGCGGCAGTTGGAATGGCTGCTGACGCAGCAGGAAGGCGCCAGCGCCGTTCCTCTGTTCTGGGACCTGCAGGGGAGCGAAACAAAGGACGACTTTGACTACGAGCTGTTTCTGGCCGTCGAAGACGAGATGTCCAGATTCGAGGCCTATGGCGTCGACGTTAGCGCTCTCTACAATCGCGACGCAATTCACATCCTGCGCACTCTGCAACGCGGGTTGAGGGCCCATGGCAAACACCTGCTTCTCCTCATCGACGAGGCCGAAGCCTGGATCAGTCTGGCCAAGAACGACTACCAGGCCCTGGCGCGCCTTCGCAAAGCATTCCAGAACGGCGGGATGCGCACGATCATGACGTCGACCAAGTTGTTGATGCAACTCAACGACCTGACCCGAAACTGGCTCACAAGCCCCTTTCTCTTCGGCTTCTCCCTCGTACACCTGTGGAGCCTGGAGCCCGAAGCAAGCGTCAGTCTTGTATTGCAGGAACAGAGCAACACGCCCGTCAACGTCGAACGGGAGCGCATAAACGAAATTCTGCGGCATTCGCACCGCCATCCTTACCTGGTACAGACTCTCTGTTACCGCCTGTTCGAGGAGAGGCATGGGAGAGGCGCCTTGCGCGAAATCCGGGATGAGGACCTACGCGCGGACCATCTCCTCGCCGGATTTTTCGAGGTCGACTTCAGATGCCTGGCCCCCACCGAGAGACAGATACTTCTCACCGTTGCCCGCCAGGGCGTCATCAGCGAAGAGGAGCTGGTGGCCAAGAACGACAACGAGTCGATCGATCAGATCTCGATGTATGTGCACGGCATGAACAATCTCGGCTATCTGCAGCGGGCTTACAGCCGGCCCGATGGCGCTGTAGCAACGTCCTCCCACGATGAATTCCCGCGTTGGACAATCGGAAATGAGTTTCTGCGCCGCTGGATGCTGGAAAACTACCAGGAGCTGGCCCAGACCCTGTACTCAGACGTGAGCGATTACGGCGTCGAAACGCTGCTCGAAATGGGGCGAAAAGTGGAGCTGGACTACCTGCAACACGAGATCCCGGAACTGCAAGGGCGGCTGGAGTCGTTATTGGCAGCGTACAGCGGGCACGCCGATCAAACACCGCCGCAGATCCTGCAGGAAATCCAGGAACTACGCAGGGAGTTGGAGAAAGCCAGCGGTCAGCTGCGCAATCTTGCTGACTAGCCGGGACCTATGAACACTGCCGCGCCCCCCTCCGACGCCGAAAAAGCCGCGTACGTCAACCAGATGTTCGCCGGGATCGCCCACCGTTACGATCTGTTGAACCGGCTCATGACCGCTGGTCAGGACGTTAACTGGCGGCGTGAAGTCGTCGCGCTGTGCCGGCTGCCCGAAGGCGGCCGCCTCCTCGACGTGGGTACCGGTACAGGTGATATCGCCTACGAGGCCAAGCGCACGCATCGAGACGCAGAGGTGATCGGCTGTGACTTCACTTTCGAAATGATGGACGTCGGACGCCAGAAGAGAGCCCAACACGCCCCGCGCCTTTCCCACTCCGGGGAGACGGGGCGCGTAGAGTTCGTCCAGGGCGACGGGCTGCAACTGCCCTTCGCCGACGGCTACTTCGATGCCGTAACCAGCGGATTCCTTTTGCGCAATGTGACCGACGTCGACGCCTGCCTGGCCGAACAGCGGCGGGTGACGAGACCGGGCGGGCGCATCGTCTGCCTGGAAACATCGCCGCCTCCGCCAACGCGCCTGGAGCCGCTTCTGCGCTTCTATATGCTCAGTATCATTCCTGTATTGGGCCAGCTGTTCTCGACCGGAATCGGAACGCAGGGGAAGGGGTTCCGCCCGCGAGAGTCGGCCTATCGGTATCTGCCGCAAAGCACCGTTGCCTTCCTGCAGCCCGACGAAATGGCGCGCCAATTCGAGCGGGCAGGATTTCGTCACGTCTCCTATGTGCGCAAGATGATGGGGACGGTTGCCATCCACGTGGGCACGGCATGAACTTCACGGGTACCCCAGTATCTACCGCTTTCATAGAGGTACGGCCGTGACCGACCAGTCCGAGCGTACGGCTTTGCGCGGCAATCCGTCATATGTCTGGCGCACCGGCCAGGAACGGCGCCTGAAGATGATTCTGGATCTGGCCCCGCATCCGCTGCAACGCGCTCTGATAGACGGCTGCGGCGCGGGCGTCTATCTGCGGGCGCTCCAGGAGTCCGTCCCTGAGGTCCACGGGATCGATATCGAAGGTGAGCATCTGCGCATGGCGGCTGCCAACGTGCCCGGCGCGCCTCTGAACCTCAGTCAGTGTGAGCGGCTCCCCTATGCGGACGCGACCTTCGACCTGGTCCTGTCTCACGAAGTACTGGAGCATGTCCAGGACGACCGGCTGGCCGCGGCCGAGATCGTACGCGTTCTGCGTGTCGGCGGTCGCGCAGCCATTTTCGCGCCCAATCGCCTCTTTCCTTTTGAGACACACGGCCATTACTGGCAAGGCGAGTACCATTTCGGAAATACGCCGCTGATCAACTACCTGCCCGACCCTTTGCGCAATCAACTTGCCCCCCACGTACGCGCCTATACCCGCCGCGGCCTGCTGGAACTGTTCATCGGGCTGCCCGTGCTTGTTCGACGGCTCACGCAGATCTTTCCCGGCTACGACGGCATCAATGCACGCCGCCCGACCGTGGGGCGATTCCTGCGAGAGGCCACCTACTCCCTGGAGCAAACCCCTCTTGCCGCATTCGGCATCAGTCACTTTCTCGTACTTGAAAAGGTTGACTAATCGGTATTCACCGCGCTGATGCCAGACAGGGCAGGGTAGATGTAGGTTTACCCTCGCCGCCCGCCAGGGGGCGCGGGGTCCATAGGCCTCCCTACGCCTGTCGGATGCATCCCACTACAATTTGGGTCGGCATTGGGCCAGTGCTAGAATGCTGGAAATGGCAGCCAGAAAAAACTGTTTACGGCAACGAAGGAAAGGACCAGAGCGCTTCGAGAGAGGTATTCGAGTGAACGAGAGTACTGTAGACGCCGCCTGCCGCAGCACGAAAAAGGTTGAACGGCGTGGCTGAAATAAATCGCAGATCGCGCCCTCTGTCGGGCCCGGGAGGCGCCGGCAGAACCGCCCGCATTCTGGCACAGAGGCGGCGGCGTCAGCGGGCCAAATCCAACCGCGCCCGGCCCTGGTTGTGGTTGTTCCAGGGGACGGCCGCTATTCTCCTCGCCATTTTCCTTGCCTTTGGCGGCGCAGTTGGTGTCGCGGTTGCCAGCGTTTTCGGCATCTATACCTTCTATGCCGCGCAACTGCCCGATGCCGGCGTGATCGAACGCGAGCAGGAGAAGTTCGAGACCATCCGCTTCTACGACCGTACCGGCAAGCACCTTCTCTACGAAAGCGTAGACCCTCGCCCCTTCCGCGGCGACCGCACCTACATGCCTCTGCGCGAGATGTCGCCCGCAGTCATACAGGCCGCGGTCGCGCTTGAAGACCACAACTACTGGGACAATCCCGGCATAAACGTGCGTGGTCTGATGCGGGCCTTCGTCTCCAACCTGCAAGGTGGCAGCGTGCAGGGCGGCTCTTCGATCACCCAACAGCTGATCAAGAATGTGGTGATCCCGGTGGAAGAACGGACCCAGCAGTCCTACGCCCGCAAGCTCAAGGAAGTCATCCTGGCGATGGAGGTGACGCGGCGCTACGACAAGGGCAAGATCCTGGAGTGGTATCTCAACTACAACTTCTACGGCAACCTGGCCTACGGTATCGAGGCCGCCAGCCAGGTCTATTTTGGCAAGAGCGTCACCGATCTCAGCGTCGCCGAAGCCGCCATGCTTGCCCCCATTCCCCAGTTCCCGGCGCTCAATCCCATCGATAATCCCGAGGACGCCAAAATTCGCCAGGGCGTGACGTTGCAGGTCATGGTCGATGCCGGCTATATCGACCAGGCCGAAGCCGACGCGGCATTTGTCCAGGAGCTGGATCTGCGGGGCTCGGTCGCTGAGCGCTTCGATATCGTCACGGCGCCCCACTTCGCTCTCTACGCGCTCGAGCGCATCAAAGACGAATTCAACACGGCCGACGACCCCTATCGCATCTGGAAAGAGGGGCTCACCGTCTACACGACACTGGACGTCGAGCTGCAGAAATACGCTGAACAGGTGGCCCGCGACCGTATCGCCAGGCTGAATGAACAGGGCAGAAATGTAAACAACGCCTCCGTCGTCGTCATCAAGCCGGAGTCCGGTGAGATTCTGGCGATGGTCGGTTCACTGGACTACAACAACGAAGAGATCGACGGGCAGGTCAATGTCGCTATTTCGGAACGGCAGCCCGGTTCCAGTTTCAAGCCCTACGTCTATCTGACCGGCCTTCTGCAGGGGATGAACGCGGCCTCGATGATCCTGAACGTGCGTACTGCATTTCAGCAGAACGACGGCTCAGTGTACGTCCCCGAAAACTATGACCGTCTCTACCACGGACCTGTCGGGCTGCGCGACGCCCTCGCCCAATCGCTCAACATCCCGGCCATTCGTGTCATGGACCAGGTTGGCGTAGCCAATGCCCTGCGCACAGCCCACCAGATGGGCATCAACGGCCTCGACCGCGGACTCAACTACTACGGCCTAAACCTGGTGCTGGGAGGCGGCGAGGTCACTCTGTTGGACCACACCTACGCATACAGCGTGCTGGCGAACGGCGGCGTCATGGCCGGCAAGCCCGTTCCACCGGAATCCCGGCGCAGCGGATTTCGCAACCTGGACCCTGTTGCGATCCTGCAGGTCCACAACACCGAAGGCGAAGTGCTGAGCAGATATGACAGCCCGGACCAGGAGCGCATCATCAGCGCCGACGCCCAGTTTATTCTCGCCGACGTCATGAGCGACAACGTGGCCCGCTCTCCAATGTTCGGCATCAATAACAATCTCGTGCTTCCCGACCGCAGGGTCAGCGCCAAGACGGGAACGACCAACGGCTGGAAGGATGCCTGGACAGTCGGGTTTACACCACAGTTGACCGTCGGCGTCTGGATTGGAAATACCGATAACGAGTCGATGAATAACGTAACTGGCGCATCCGGCGCGGCGCCCATCTGGAAGAGCGTGATGGAGCGCTACCATGAAGGGCTCCCCTACCGCTGGTATGAACGTCCCCGCAATGTCGTCGCCGAGACGGTCTGTCA
>JAPPKG010000598.1:0-6952 GCA_026914085.1 Caldilineaceae bacterium
CCCCCCCCCCCCCCCCCCCCCCCCCCCCCCCCCCCCCCCCCCCCCCGCGCGCCCGGGGGGGGGGGGGGGGGGGGGGGGGGGCGCCCCCCCCCCCCCCCACAAGGGAGGGCCGATTGCCCGACCGCCCAAATGCGAGGAGAGAGGAGAGGAGAGGAGAGAGAAAACTTCGCGCGTCTCGTTCAGGGTAGCGAACTGACTGTGGCTGAGTAGTCACGAATTGGTAGAGATTTCAGCGTTACTGAAGGGCTTTCCGGCGTTTGCGGCACCTGAAATGCCTTACAGGGACAGCTTTTGCCTGCTTTTGGCGGCGCACGCTCTCCGGTGCGAGGAGGAACGAGGAGAGGAGGGTGAGAGAGCCCTGCGGCCGCTTCGCTGGGGGGAGCAGATTGACTGAGTGGAAGAAATTGTCGATTGAAAGTTTTGCCGGCAGACGAACTGTGCTGGCGCGGTGGACCTTCGTTCTCTGGTTTGGAGGGCGGGCTGGTGCGGCCAGACAGGTCGGGATTGGGCCTCAGGACGGCTACATTTGACCAGTGAATGGGCTACTGCTATCCTTACCCCATCTCTGAGATTGAGAGCAATTGGGATTTGCCCAGCCAGCAGATTTCTTCGCGTTTGGGCTGAGCCGACTAAATGTGCCGCGACCGAAGCAGGTGTTGGCGGCAAGGCGATCGTTTCCGACCAGGAATGTCCACCCCTCGTCATATCCGTCTAGGCAGCCGAGGTTCGGCGCTGGCCCTCTGGCAGACAGAGCATGTGGCTACGCGATTGCGCGTGCTATATCCTGGTTTGTCAGTCGAAACGGTCATCATCCAGACCAGGGGAGACAAGCTAAAGGACCGACCTCTGCCAAGCATTGGCGGAAAAGGGCTGTTCACGCTGGAACTGGAAGAGAGGCTGCGGCAGGGCAGAATCGACGGAGCCGTCCACAGCTTGAAGGACCTGCCTGTTGCTGATCCTGAAGGGTTGGTTCTGGGCGCGATTCCGGCCAGGGGCGATGTAGCAGACGCGCTGGTTGTACGGGACGCGTGTGAGGCAAAAGAGACGCTCGAGGACGGTCTCTCGGTGCTTCGCGAAGGGGGTGTGGTCGGTACGGGCAGCCGGCGACGTGCAGCCCAGTTGCTGGCGAGGCGCCCGGACCTGCGGATCGTGGGTATTCGCGGCAATGTGGATACGCGTGTGCGCAAAGCGCTCGATCCGGCCGGCGAGTTTGACGCCGTGGTTCTTGCGGTGGCCGGGCTGAAGCGGTTGGGCCTGGCGGATCGTATTTCGGCTACGCTGCCATTCGGGACGATGTTGCCGGCCCCGGGTCAGGGAGCGCTGGCAGTGCAGTGCAGGCCGGAGGCTGAATGGCTGGCCTTTTTTGGGGGCATTGATGACAGGGAGGCACGCGCGGCAGTGACGGCTGAGCGGGCCTTCCTTGACGAACTTGGAGGAGGCTGTCGCGCTTCGGTTGGCGCGCTGGGCGTTTGCAACGGAGCTGGCGAGGATGTAGGCAGCTCGGCAGAAACTAAGTCGGTTAGAATTCTGCGACTTTGGGGCCGGGTCAGCACGCCGGACGGCAGCCGCCAGGTCGATGGCCGAATGAGCGGCTCGCCTGGCGGGGCGGAGCAGTTAGGCCGGGACCTTGCGCAACATGTTCTAGGCCGAGGAGCGAAGGAGATAAATGAGCAGATCGCTGAGCTCGATGCAATACCGGACCAAAACCGGCAGCGATAGTCGACCGATAGCCGTTTCCACCCAGAAGAGAAAGAACACTTCAGATGACTACGCAGAATCTAACGGGCCTTCGAATCGCCAACACGCGCGCCATACGCCAGGCGCCGGATCTGACTCGATTGCTGGAAGCAGAAGGCGCCCAAGTGTTGCACTATCCGACGGTCGAGATCGAGCCTTGCGCCGATTATGCCGAATTCGATGCAGCGCTTATGGAGCTGGCCCGCGGCCAGTTCGACTGGCTTGTTGTGACCAGCACGAACACCGTATACATATTGGCCGACCGGTTACGAGATCTGGGCATAGGGCTTGAAAGCATAACCCAGTCCAAAACAAAGGTGGCGGCCGTTGGCTCGGCTACGGCGACGGCGATTGCACAGGAGTTGAATCTCGTCGTAGACCTGTTGCCGGATGAATATGTGGCGGAATCGCTGGCTGCCAGCCTGCATGTGGGGAAAGGAAGCCGTGTATTTCTGCCGCAGTCGGCAATTGCGCGTCCGGTGCTGGTAAAGGCTTTGCAGCGGGCCGGCGCCGAGGTGCGGTCGGTGGCTGCCTACCAGACGGTTGTTGGCCATGGCGGTGATGATCTGCCGCAACATTTCTGGCAGGGAGACGTGGACGTCGTCCTGTTTACGAGCGCCTCGACGGTGCACAATTTTGTGAGCCGGCTCAAGTCCGAGAGCGGTGACGCCGGCATGCTCTGTGACGTGACCGTGGCCTGCATCGGCCCGATGACGGCGGAGGCGGCGCGGCGGCATGAGCTGCCGGTGCAGGTGGTGGCCGAGAGTCGTACGGTCGAGGGGCTGGTACAGAGCCTGAAGTCCTATTTTGCCAGCCGCCGCCGATGACGACGCCGGATTCCAGCGTCCGCTTCAACGGTCGCGCCGAGAATTATCTCAGGTACCGGCCGCGCTATCCCCAGGCGATCATCCCATTTCTGCAGAGAGAGATCGGTCTTGCAAGCGACTGGCAGGTGGCTGATGTCGGCTCCGGAACCGGATTTCTGTCTGAGCCATTCGTCCAACTTGGTTGCGACGTGACCGGTGTGGAGCCGAATGCGGCCATGCGCGAGGCGGGAGACCGATACCTGCGCAGCCGGCGAAACTTTCGCAGCGTAGACGGGACTGCGGAGAGCAGCGGTCTGCCCGGAGAATCGTTCGATCTGGTGACCGCGGGACAGGCGTTCCACTGGTTCGAGCCGGCGTGTACGCGGGAGGAGTTCAAACGGATATCGCGGCCTGCCGGCTGGATTGTTCTTGTCTGGAATTCCCGACCTGCCGCCCAATCCATTGTGACGCGGGAGTACGAATCGATTTTGGAGGAACTGAATCAGGATTACCAGAAGGTAGCAGAAAAGAACATTAGACCCGTGACAATCGACAATTTTCTGGACAACGGTGCACCGCTGTCGCAAGCCCGCTTTCCCAATCTTCAGTCTTATACTTGGGACCAGCTGCGCGGGCGGGCCCTCTCATCTTCGTATTCGCCGCTGCCATCTGACCGGCGACACAAGTGGTTCGTCCAAGCCCTGCGTGCGCTATTTGACCGGCACCAGGAGGACGGCGTGCTTGCATTCCCTTACGAGACGAATCTATATTGGGGTCAACTCATGTGATGCGGGGCAGGCGGTGGATGCGATATCGTTTGCTTGCCATTCAGTAGGGAACATGGCACAGAAACTATGAAAACCTTACAGCCTGTGCAGACCACCATCAACGGTCATGCGACTGCTGCGGAGCGGGCTCTGCGCCCGCGGCGGATGCGGATCAGCCCGGCGCTGCGGCGGATGGTGCGTGAGACAGCGCTCTCGCCGGCCGACTTCATCTATCCGCTGTTCGTGCGCCACGGGCGGGAGGAGCGCCGCCCAATCGCTTCTATACCGGGGCAGTTTCAACTTTCGGTGGACGAACTGGCCAGGGAGGCCGAGTCGGTTTTGGAGCTCGGCATTCCGGCAGTACTCCTGTTTGGGATACCGGAGGAAAAGGACTGGTGCGGAAGCGACAACTTCAGTCCCCGCGGGGTGGTACCCGAGGCGATTCGTGCGCTGAAGGAGGCGGCGCCGGAGCTGATCGTCATCTCCGACATGTGTTTCTGCGAATATACGGATCACGGGCACTGCGGAATCGTCAATTTTCCGACGGTGGACGCCTACGACAGTGCGCTGCCGGAGGGCTATCTGCTCAACGACCCGACGCTGGAGCTGTTGGGACGAGCGTCGGTGGTGCATGCCGAAGCCGGTGCAGACATCATTGCGCCGTCGGCGATGCTGGACGGCATGGTGGGTTCGATCCGGGGTGCGCTGGACGGGGCCGGGCTTGAGCATGTGCCGATACTGAGTTACGCAGCCAAATACGCCAGCAGCTTTTATGGTCCTTTCCGCGAGGCAGCTGAGAGCCCGCCGTCGTTCGGCGACCGCAGCCAGTACCAGATGGACCCGGCCAACCGCCGCGAAGCGCTGAAGGAGGTTGCGCTAGACGTAGCCGAGGGGGCCGACATGATCATGGTCAAACCGGCGCTGCCCTATCTGGATGTGCTGGCGGCGGTGCGGGAGGAGTTTAACCTGCCGACAGCCGCGTATCAGGTGAGCGGGGAGTATGCGATGCTGCACGCGGCCGCGGCCAATGGCTGGCTCGACCTGGAAAAGTGCGCTCTGGAGAGCCTGACAAGCATCAAGAGAGCCGGAGCGGACATGATACTGACCTATTTTGCCAAGGACGCGGCGCGCTGGCTGGCCGGGAGGCAGTAGGGACATTTGTCATTTCGCTGGGAAGCGAAATCGGCGGTACTGCGTGTTGCGGCGGGCGTTTTGCATCGCATCCTCGATACCCCGGATTTGCCTGTCCTATGCCGTTTGGCTATACTGATTCGGCTTTTTGAAGAGAGTCGGCGCCAGTTTGCAGTGTGGGCCGACGCTTTCAGTTCGGAGAGGTCGCATAGTCTGGCCGAGTGCGCGGGCCTGGAAAGCTCGTAGGGTGAAAGCCCTCGAGGGTTCAAATCCCTCCCTCTCCGCCTCGCGTGTTTGCATCGCTTCGTCAGTCGCTGGGTCCTGTGCGGCAGGGCACCGTGAACCCCGTCAGGGCCGGAAGGCAGCAGCGGTAAGCGATTCGCTCTGGGTGCCACAGGGGCGCCTGGCATCTGGCGAAGCGGTGCGAACACGCGACTTTTTTTGGACCCATACCACCATTTCACTTTTAGACGCCGGCGGACAGCCGCCAGCCCAGCAGACCGGGCGCTCACCTTGCTTTCCGGGCAGGACGCCGCGGGCACACGGACTTGAATCCCCTTGCTGAAGCAGAATCCGACCCGTATTTATCTTTTCATAGGCGGCGGGCGGGCGCTCTTTAATGCGCTGGTATTCACGATCAACCTGATTTACCAGGTGGAGACTGTGGGCCTGAATCCTCTGCAAATGGTGCTGGTAGGCACTGTGCTGGAGGTGACGGTCCTGTTGTTTGAAGTGCCGACGGGTGCGGTGGCCGACGTTTATTCGCGGCGGCTGTCGGTGATTATCGGGCTGGCGCTGGTGGGCTGCGGATTTCTGCTGGAGGGGTCGATCCCGATGTTCTGGGCGGTGCTGGGCGCGCAGGTGCTGTGGGGAATCGGCTATACTTTTCTAAGCGGTGCGTTGCAGGCCTGGCTGGCGGATGAGATCGGGGTGGAGGAGGCAGGTCCGGTTTATCTGCGTTCGGCGCAGGTCGAACTGATAGCGGGTTTTGTTGGTATCGGATTCAGCGTGTGGCTGGCGAGCCGCTGGCTGCAACTGCCGATCCTGGCCGGCGGAGTGCTGTACCTCGCTTTGGCCGTTGCCATGGCACTGATCATGCCTGAAAGTGGATTTCGGCCCACGCCGCCGGAAGAGAGGGAGACGTGGAAGCAGGTGGCGAACACTGCCCGCGCAGGCTGGCGCGCGGTGCGAAGCCATCCGGCGCTGCGCATTGTCGTTGGTCTCAGCCTGGTGACCGGGCTATACAGCGAGGGCTATGACCGTCTGTGGACGCCGCATCTGCTGGACAGCTTTGACTTTCCCTCCTTCTTCGGCCTGGAGGACTCGATTTTCTGGTTCGGTGTCATTGGTGCAGGGGCAACGTTGACCGGGATCGCGGCCAACGAACTGGCGAGGCGGGGACGGGCAGCCGAGGAACAGTCGCGAGCCATCAACTGGTTGACGATGCTCTACGGGCTGTTACCGGCCAGTCTGCTCTTCCTTTCCTGGACGCGCAGTTTCTGGGCGGCGATAGTGGCCTTGTGGGGAATCAACTTGTGCCGCAGCACGATTGAGCCGCTGGAGAACGCCTGGGTCGTGCGCAATACGCGCAGTGCGCAGCGGGCGACGGTCATTTCGCTGTGGGGACAGGCGAACTCCATAGGGCAAGCGGCCGGCGGGCCGGTTCTGGGCTGGATCGGGACGGCGACGCGCATTCCGGTGGCGCTGACTGTCTCTTCAGCGGTTCTGTTGCCGGCGCAGTGGCTGCTGGCGCTGGCGAGAAGAGACCGGTCGCCGGGTGACGAGGAAGTCGGAGACTGAGAAACTCATATGAGGAGAGTCGATGGGCAGGGATGCAGGTAGAGAAGTAGAAGTGAAGATTGTGGAAGTGACTGAGGAAAATCAGTTGTGGGCGCAGCTTTGGCCAGTTGTTGAGCATTTGGAACAGCAGCCTTACATTGAGGTACAGGCTGGACATTTCCGCTCCAGTCACGTATTCGCCGCGCTCGTAGAGGACCGGCCAGTAGGATTTCTGCGTTTTGTCGTGCAGCGACTGGGAGAGGACGAAGGGAGACCGCCGATCGTCTTTCGAGACAGAGTCCTGTACGAAGCGAAGATCATCGCGTTCGGGGTGCTACCGGGGGAGCGCAATCAGGGAATAGGACGCCTTCTGCAACTGGAGGCGATTCGTCGTGCACAGGAGTTGGGATGCTGCCAGGTCCGCTCACGCAGTGCATACGAAAATGATGCCAACTACCATCTGAAGATATCCATGGGATTTGGCATTCAACCCAGCTTGGAGAACGACTCGGTATACTTTTTGATGGCTCTGCCGCCGGCGGCCAGTCGCTGAATCTTCCGGAGGCTGCGAGGGCAGGCACAAGACCGGCACGTGCGGGGATCTGATGGGACTGGCTGGAGGTGGTCTGGCTGGACACCTTCGATTAGGCGCCTGTCACCAATATCGACACCCGGTTGATGAGGCATGGCATGGTTTAGGGGGGGCGTTGGGGGGGGGGGGGCCCCCCCCCA
>JAPPKG010000441.1:0-6944 GCA_026914085.1 Caldilineaceae bacterium
TCGCGGTGGCGGCCGGGTCGCTCGCGCGTATCTACCGTTCGCCGGGGCCGATCAACGACCCGCAGGGGGCCGGCGACGACTTCTGGCGCTTCGCAACAGCTCTGCGCGCCGCCGGGTTCCGCGCCGGCGATGTGGTGCTGAACAGCTTCTCGTACCACCTGACGCCGGGCGGACTGATGCTCGACGGGGGACTGCGCGCGGTCGGGTGCGCCGTGATCCCCGGGGGAGTGGCCGCCACGACCGCCCAGATCGAGGCAGCGCGCGCGGCGGGCGCCACCGGCTACACCGGCACGCCCCAGTTCCTGCTCACCCTGCTCGAGCGGGCGCAGGAGTCGGGTGGGCCGCTCGGCTTCGAGCGCGCGCTCGTGACCGGCGCGCCCCTGACATCATCGTTGCGCGCCCGCCTGCAGGACGGCTTCGGGGTGGACGTCTACCAGGCCTACGGGACGGCGGACACCGGCCTGCTCGGCTACGAGTGCGCCGAGAAGGACGGCTGGCACGTAGCGCCCGAGGTAGTCGTCGAGGTGCTGGTGCCCGGGGACGACCGCCCGGCCGCGGATGGAGAAGCCGGGCAGGTGGTGGTCACCAGCCCCAACGAGGTCTACCCTCTGGTTCGCTTCGGCACCGGCGACCTGTCTGCCTGGAAGCGCGCCCCCCGCCCTGGCGGCCGCCCCGGTCCCCGCCTGGCGGGCTTCCTGGGCCGGGTTGGCGAAGGCGTCAAGGTCAAGGGCATGTTCGTGCACCCCCGCGAGCTGGCGGCGGCGCTGGGATCCGACTCGGCCGTGGCGCGCTACCAGGCGGTGGTGACCGCCGACGGCGCGCGGGACGTCTTTACCGTGCAGGTCGAGGCGGCACCCGGGGCCGTGGTCGACAAGACCGCCCTCACCGCCCGCATCCGGGAGGCCGTGAAGATCGGCCCGTTCGTGGAGGTGGTGGAGCCGGGTGCAATCCCCGACGATGCACGCCCGCTGGTGGACGCCCGAGAGCATTTGGCAGCGGATTCGACCTGAACCCTGACGTAACGTTAGGGTTGTGGCGGGACATCGGATCGAGTTCAGCTTCCAATCCCAAGCATTCGCTGCACGGTCTGCCGCAGGAAACAAACGCGGGCGTCAGCTTGCTCCTGACTAAGGGCCGTTCTGTCCGCGAGAACGGGAGAAGCCGGAATCGCACCGACACCCTGCAGCCCTTCGGGCAGTTTCGCCGGCGAAGGGATTGCCTTTTGACCGGATGATTCGCCGCTGTTCGGAGTGCCAAAGAAGCGAAACTCGCCGCCCGGATACAGGATCCACACCGAACGGGCATCCGGAATCGCGTCGCGGTAGGCGTGCATCTTGTAGATGTCGCCGCGCTTGAAGGAGCCCGTTCTCTCCTCGCTCTTCTGGTCGTCTTCGTCCTTATCGGACCCCGAAAGCCCCACCTGAGTGAGCGCGTGAACGCGGAACTTCGCGTCGAAGAGGTGGAGGCCAGTGTTCGGGCCGTGGGGGATCGAGAGAGCGATATCGGGACGCAGCAGCACGGAATAGGAATGTCGTCGTCCCGTGCGCGACCTGGAGAATGGCTGGTTGTACGCGAGGCGCACACCTGAAGCCCATTCGAAGGTTCCGCCGGCTGTGAAATCAGTCCTGAAATGGTCGCTGGTCAACCGCCCCGATCGAAGGGGTGGACCCCTCAGTCTCGTGATTTCTTCCACCAGCCGGAAGAAGGTCCAAAGCTCATAGAGAAGCGCGATGTTCTTGAGTTCAAGAAGGTCCTGCATCGCCTCTTCGTCGACTGGGATCGTCGGGGCCAGCCGAATCCGGGAGAAGTGCTGGAGCACACGCCGATACCCCCTCCGTCGCTGAAGAACGGTGGAGGCGAAGGGAATCCGTACCATTCTTCCCACTTCTTCCCACATGCTGTGCCGGGCGATCGGCATCAGAGACGCCTCCATCTGGTCACAATCTCGCAGCAGACTCCGTCGAAAGGCGTCGCGCCTCAGGGAACCGACGGCCGACCGCATGCGACCGACTATGGTCCTTGACTGCCCGACAAATGCCTTCACGAACCGATTCTCGGGGGTATCGGTTGTCGACCTGATCCTCCGCTCCGATACGACCTCCGGAAGACGCCCGCTCAAGCGTCGAACGAGACGTTCGGCTGATGGAGAGAGTGATGATGTCAACACGGGACTTCCCGTCCTGGTCACCAGATCGAGGGGAGTATGGGCGTCAACCCTCGTCATGGCCTCTATCCGAACCTCCCAACGGTCAGTGCGCCATAGCCGATGGGGTTCCCTCAGGATCAACTCGAGCGCGGGAAGCAGGCGTACCTTATCCGGGGCCCTTTCCGACAGGATGTAGCGCAGGTAGACGAACGCGTGGTAGAGAACCTCGTCCCGTGGTGCCGTGCTGACCGCATAACGCCCAGCACCCGTTTCTCCCGCCGAGAATGGGAGGGTGGTCGCCGACTCGGTCAGCTCTCCAAGCATGGCGTCGAACTCGTCCTCACCGAACTTGCCGGTGACCAGTTCGACGGTGCCGAGGTGCGGCAGTTCGACGGTGCCTACCGAGTTGACGAGGTTGAGCACCAACGCTTCCTTCCCCGCCCATTTCCAATTCGTGCTCGGCAGCTCGTTCGCTATCTGCCGAAGGAGTTCATGGCGCCCTTCGACGACCCACTGCCGTTCGCTCTGCAACCGGTAACCGTGGTCCGTGCGAGTGGCCGGTATGCCTGAGCCGTAACCATGTACCGTGACTGGAGAAGCCACCCCCGCCCCGGCAGATCCGTGCATCGCGCGGTCACTCAATGAACGACGTGAAGCCTCGGTCCCGTAGTCGCTGGAGCATTCTCAAGACCTTTGCGCCAGTTCGCGGATATGCCGGCGACTGGGGAGTGGCTGATGGAGTTTCCGGGTCATCGGAACCCTTTTCGCTCGCTTCAGAAGAAGCCGTTTCGGCTGTCTGCGAAACTCCATCGGTGGATGGCGTCCCGGGCTGCGCTTTGGCCACTAAGCGGCCGGCAATCACCTCCCAGTCGTCCGAGTCCACCGATTGGCTTCCTGGTTTGAAGTCGCCACCGAGCACGGCGAAGTGGAAGATCTCTTTGAGCATAGACTCCAACTCCTGCTGTGTCCCGTGGAACTTCGGCAAGACCTTCTGGAGAAGTGCGAGATCGAAAGCGGCGTTCCCAGCCGCGTCAGCGTCGGCCGCCTGCTCCCGGGCCAGGTTCACGAAGCGGGCGATCTCGTTCGCGACACGGTATCCGAAGTGACGGTGTCGCGCCTCAAGGAGACCGTGAAGCTTCAGGAGAGCATTGTGGTGTCCGTCTGCATCTTTGCTGAACTTTAGCCAGTCGTCACGACTTGGTTGCCAGTCGTCACCTTCTGAAGAACGGGATGGCAGGAGGTCAAGCGAAGCCTCTTCGCCATCGAGATTCAGGCCTGACGTGTCATCACGATTCTCGCCTGTGGTGAACCCTTCGAGGTCGACCTGGTCCAACTCGATGGTGAACGCCCGGTCGAGCACCTTGGGGCTGAACATGTAGGTCGTCTCGTCCACGTTCACGGTTCCAGTGAAGAGGACATTGCCGGGCACCTTCAGTCGCCTCGGAATCCGAAGGCCCGACTGGGACTGGCCGCTCTCGATGGTTTCGCTTTCGTGGAGCGGAATATCCTCGCCGGACTCAAGCGCCGACAGGAAGTCCGAGAAGTAGTGTTCGACGCGAGCCAGGTTCATCTCGTCGAGAATGACGAAGAAGGGATGGGACGTTTCTCCTGCGGCCGCAGCTCGCTCTTCCTCTTCCCGCGCCTGAAGTAGCAGATTGAGGAAGGGGGTGGTTGAGTACTCGTCTGTCAGGGGGTTTAGATACCCCAGCAACCCTCGATTGTCGACCCAGTCGGGGCGGACAGGGACGACGACGTAGTTCTCAGCAGGCTGTTCGACGACTTCGGTCTCGGGCAGGCCGAATTCGACCTCTCCAGGATCGTCTGTTTCACTGGAGTGAACTCTAAGCCACAACGGATCCCCCGCCTCGAATGTCGATTGAAACCATTTCTTGAAATCTCCTTTGAAGATGAGCTGAGGGTACTTGCCGTTTGCCAGGTAGGTGCGAAGTTTGGCGTGCCCGCTCGGATACAATACGCTGATGTCTGGACCGATAGTTGGCGCAATACTGGTTTCGATGTTGAGGTGAACGCGTATTGCCCCAGGCAAGATCATCTTTCCGTGGTCGATGTACGCGGGCTGGACCTCAAGGGTGACAGCATCCTTCGGGGTCTTGGCCACTCTCCTATGCACCATGGGCTCAAAATGCTGCGCCACCGCCTTGGCGACTCTGGTCTTCCCGGTGCCGGAGATGCCGGTCAGAATGGCGAACCGCTTGGTCTGCAGGGCGAGAACGTAATTGGCTACTAGTTCCTCGGAAAACAGCAAGCCCTCTTCTTGCAGCGCTTGCGTCAGCGCTCCAAAGCCACCATTTTCGGCCTCCCGTCTTCCGCTTGCCGACGTGCTGTTACCGTCAGCGTGGTCTACGTATCCCGGCTGAGGAAGTTCACGGCCGAGAGCGCTGTTGAGGAAGCCAAGGGCTTCGGTACTATGTTCAGGCCCACGGTTCGTCTTCTGCACAGCCTGTTTGATCGCCTCGTGATGAGCGTCCTGTATCGACGGCCACTGACCGACGAAGTCCCTCCAATTGAGCAGGTAGCGGCGACCTCCAAACTTGTAATCCCTTGCGCCTCGCGCTGGCCGAAGCTTGTCCCGAAGTTCTTCCTTCAATAGCTGTGGCAGGAGTGTGATTTCGACCTCATCTGACGATCGAAGGAGCATCAGGATGGAGAAGCCGACATAAAACCGCATATCGTGCGTCTTGGGGATCGAGGTTGCCCAACACTCCGGATGCAGCGAGTTGGCTAGCTCAACGGAGTCGGCCAACACTCCAAGGATTCTTCGACCGTCTTCGTCATCCGCATACCTCTTGATACCGGCAGGGATACTACTGGTCCCTTCAGCGATGCCGGCTTTCTTCATGTAATCGAGTCCAGCATTGGTAATCGCGTAATCGGCCCCCTTCTCGCGCTCGACCAAGTCCCGGTCGACGAGGTTACTCAGTCGGCGGGTGAGGGTGTGGCGGATGGTGGAAGGTGACTTGAATGGCGAAACTCGCTGGAGGAACTCGCCCCACGGTTCCGCAAGGACTCCAGCACGCGCGGGGCCGTTGTCAGCGACGATCTTGAGAAGCTCGATTAGTCCTTCCTTCTGGTCAAGCAACTGCTCTACCTTCCCAAAGGATTGATCAGCGAATTGCCGTCCGCGTTCGGTCAACTCCAGATTGCCGTTCGAACTCTCCGCGACGAATCCGTACTTCTCGCCCAGGATCCAATGACCGGCAGTGTGCCTCGGATTGACGGTTTTCCCACTCTTGGTCCAGATTGCGTAGGCGAGTTTGCGGTCTTCGCCAGAGAGCTTCTCTGGGATCCAGGTATCCGGATCCTTCCAGTCAACGGGGTTTTGCGGCGTCCCGGTGAGCCCCATCAACGTTTGTCGGAGTCTGCTAACGCGCGCCTTGGAGTGACCCGGCCACACGCTGAGTAAGTGACGCAGCTCGCGATACTTGGGGAACCACGGAATACGGACGCGTTGCGCGTTGTCCTGAGTGCCCGTCTTGTCGCTTTCTTCCACCGATTGCCTCCTCAAGTGCCTGTCGAGCTTGAACGCCTTAGCATTCTGAGGACGCCGGAAGAACCTGTCAAAAGGCAACAACTTGCCGCACGCTAAACACCGCGTCCTGCCGCCCGTCGGTCGATTTCAGGACCCATGGTCGTGCGGTTGAGGCAAATTCCGCGATAGCACAGCCTGACTCCACCCACTTCCCCCCAACCCCACTTGGTGCGCCTCAGCCGATTCCTCGGAGAAACAACACAAGGTGACCCCCGCGATGCTGGGCGACGTGCTCAGGGACCCCTTGACTGCGCGTACCGCGATGTGCGCAGCTCGCTCAACCGGGAAGCCGTAGACTCCTGTCGAGATCGCCGGAAAGGCGATCGTCCCTAGGTCGTTCTCTACCGCGACCTTCAGACACCGGCGACCACACCGCGCGACCAGACCGGGCCGACGGTGTGGATGACGTGAGCCGCCGGCAAGCTGTAGTCACCCGTGATCTTTGCGTCACCCGTATCACATCCCCCGAGCGTACGGCATTCATCGAGCAGGCCCGGCCCGGCCGCCTTGTGGATGGCGTCGTCCACCCCGCCACCTTCCAATAGCGACCGGTTCGCCGCGTTGACGATCGCGGCCACCGCGAGCTTCGTGATGTCACCGACGACCACGACCATCCTTTCCGAAGATCCCCCAGCCATTCCTTCCTATCGGGCAGCAGCCACCGTCGATCACACCCTCGGACTCGGCGTCAACTTCACCGTCGCGCGCGTGAAGAAGATGTCCGTCCGGCTCTCGAATCCCGAATCGGCGCCGATCAGGAGCCAGGCGCGGCCATCGGCAGGGACGGAGATGCCTGCCGCCGTCGATTGGCTCTCCAGGGCCTTGAGTTCCCATTCGAGGGGCTGCTCGCAGGGCCGCGAGTTGGCCACGTTGCCGAGCACCACAGCCTGGGTGCCGCTGTTGGTTTGACTTCCGATGTCGATGTTCATGCGCAGGTAGGAATCATCTAGGACCGCGAGTGGTTCTTCGGCGGTCACGCCGGCCTTGATCCCGACGCTCTCGCCCGGCGCACCTCCGACGCCGACGCAACCGGACGGCGTGCTGGTCGCGATTTCCACGCTGACCTCGACGGCGTAGCTCGCGCCGGGGGTCAGGCCGTCGATTGGTCCCCTGAAGAACATGAACAGATCGTCACTCCTGTTGACCCCGGAAATGAACAGCCCGGATTGCGACTGCAGAGGCGGTGGGAGTGCCCGGTGCCCGGATGTCAACTCGTAGATCTCCTCATGAGCAGGAGGATAGTCGGCG
>JAPPKG010000636.1:0-6916 GCA_026914085.1 Caldilineaceae bacterium
GGGTCCGTTGCTGCCTGAGGAATGGGATAGTTCACCCCAAAATTGGGATGCACCCCAATAGTTGACTTCGTTGCCAATCGTCCACTGCTTCTGATATACTTTATTCACATTCGAAAGGCAGAGTTCCTCCACCGCGAGTGCTGTTGCCGGCGTTTCCGTCGACCTGATGGGTGCTGCGCGTAGCTCAGCGGAATCTAGCAAAGGAGAATCAGTTGCGATGTCAGTCTACGACCAGAAACCATGGATAGAGAAGTACGAATCGGGTGTTCCGGACTCAATCGAATACAACGGCCAACTCACACACGAAATGTTGGATGCCTCGGCCCAGACCTATTCAAACCAGATAGCTACTCGGCTGCTGCTCGCATATTTGCCGTTGGGCATCACCGTCCAGGCCAAGCAGACGTATGCGGAACTGAAGGACTCGGTTGACCGTTTTGCCTTTGCGTTGCGACGAATCGGATTGCAACAGGGAGACCGCATTGCGGTCATGCTGCCGAATATTCCCCAGCAGGTTATTTCATTTTTCGGCTCGCTCAAGGCGGGTTGCGTCATTGTCAACACGAACCCGACGTATACGGCGCGGGAATTGAACCATTTGCTGGAGGACAGCGGCGCGTCTGCCATTGTGATCCTGAGCGGGTTTGCCGAGCGTGTGTCCCAGGCACGCGAAGGCACGGAGCTCAAGCACGTAATCGTGACGGATGTGCCGGACCCGCTGGGTTTTCCTTTCAACAAGCTGGTGGCCAGAAAGGTGCGGGAATCGGGCATGATGACGGACGTAGCGGACGGCCCGGGCATTTGGGCGTTTGACAATCTGCTTGAGACAAGCGCACCCAATCCGCCCAGCATAGATGTTTCTCCCGATGACGTAGTCCTTTTCCAGTACACAGGGGGTACGACCGGCTCACCGAAAGCGGCCATGCTGACGCACCGAAGCGTCATGTCCAACGTACAGCAGATCGAGGCCTGGTACAGGAACCTGGAATACGGCGGGGAGAGGACGCTGGGCGCGATACCGTTTTTCCATGTGTACGGGATGACTGTGGCGATGCTGTTCTCCATGTATACCGGCGCCGAACTGATCGTAACGCCTGACCCGCGTCAGACAGACCTCGTGCTGGACATTCTTCACCGCGAAAAGGTTACGATGTATCCCGGCATTCCTACGATGTACACGGCGATCATCAACCATCCGAAGGTGGACGAGGTGGACCTGAGGTCGATCAAGGCTTGCCTATCAGGGGGTATGTCGCTGCCGATTGAGATTCAGCGCCGCTTCGAAGAGATAACCGGCGGCAAGCTGGTGGAGGGTTACGGTCTGACCGAAACATCGCCCGTGGCGTGCGCCAATCCGATCAACGGGATGCGCAAGGAAGGAAGTATCGGTTTTCCCGTGCCCAGCACTGAGGTTGCAGTCGTCGGGCTCGACCCGAATGAGGCTGGGGAGTTCGAAACCGTTGCGGCGGGCGAGGAGGGCGAACTGATCATCCGGGGGCCGCAGGTGATGAAGGGCTACTGGAAGCGTCCCGACGAGACGGCAGAGGCCATCACTGAAGAGGGCTGGTTCCACACCGGCGACATCGCGCGCATGGATGAAGACGGTTGCTTTTACATCGTAGACAGGAAGAAGGACCTGATCATCGCCAGCGGCTACAATATCGTGCCCAGGGAGGTTGAAGAGGTTCTCTATATGCACGAAGCAGTGCAGGAGGCAGTGGTGGCAGGCGTACCGGACGCGGTGCGGGGCGAGACGGTCAAGGCGTATATTGTTTTGAAGTCGGGTCAGACGAGCACGCAGGATGAGATCGAAGCCTTCTGCCGGGAGAATCTGGCTCCGTACAAGGTGCCGAGGCTGGTTGAGTTTCGCGACGATCTGCCGAAGAGTCAAGTGGGCAAGATTTTGCGGCGGGTGCTGGTTGAGGAGGAAAAGCGCAAGATGGCGTGAGCCCGGATTGGGACCGACTCCCAATTGCGGCTCCGGCCAAGTGCGCAAGGTGAAAGGTTAAAGGAAGGCGTCATATTTGACAGTTTCGGCGTCGACTCTTATGATTGGGTGGGTACGCCCCCGTGGTGGAATTGGTATACACAGCAGGTTGAGGGCCTGTGCCCTTTAGGGCATCTCCGTTCGAGTCGGAGCGGGGGCACCAGAGATGGGATACGTGAGAAATTCGCTCACGTATCCCTTTTTTGTTTTCTCGATGCAGTATGAAGCCGGTGGTCCGGCTCCCCAAGATGGGCGGCACTCGACGAGAGGCATTGCGCCCTACAGAGTCGGCCCTTATTGTACTGTTCGTCCACCAAGGCCTACCAGACCGATTCAGTCGCCGAGATGTGCGAAGGCCTTCATTCCACGGTAGTTTGCGGCGGAGCCCAGGTCCTCTTCGATACGGAGAAGCTGGTTGTACTTGGCGACGCGGTCGCTGCGGGCAGGCGCCCCGGTCTTGATCTGTCCGGTGTTGAACGCCACAACCAGGTCGGCGATGGTGTCGTCTTCGGTTTCGCCTGACCGGTGGCTGACGACTGCTGCCCAGCCGGCGCGGTGGCTCATCTCGATGGCTGCGATGCTTTCGGTCAGTGTGCCGATCTGGTTGACTTTGCACAGCAAGGCGTTGCAGGCGCGCTCCTCGATGGCGCGTTCGATGCGGGTTACGTTTGTCACCAGCAGATCGTCACCGACCAGTTGGACGCGTTTTCCGATCTTGGCGTAGAGCTGACTCCAGCCTTCCCAATCGTCCTCAGCCATGCCGTCTTCGATGGAGATGATGGGGTACCGACTGCACCAGTCGGACCAGAGATCGACCAGTTCCTGGCTGGAGAGCTCAGTACCCTCGATGTCGAGCTGGTAGCGCCCGGTCTCTTCTACGTAGAGTTCGCTCACGGCCGGGTCGAGGGCAATGAATACGTCTTCGGCGGGTCGATACCCGGCTTTTTCGATTGCCTGCAACATCACATCGATTGCGGCGGCGTTGCCTCCCAGGCTGGGCGCGAATCCGCCTTCGTCGCCGACATTGGTGCTGTGACCGGCATCGTGAAGGACATCTTTGAGCGCGTGATAGATTTCGGTTCCCCAGCGGACGGCTTCGGCGAATGTTGGGGCGCCGACCGGCATGACCATGAACTCCTGGAAGTCGGTGCTGTTGGCCGCGTGTTTGCCGCCGTTGAGGATGTTCATCATGGGTACGGGAAGAGTGTGGGCGTTAACACCGCCGAGGTA
The DNA here is from genome assembly GCA_026914085.1 of Caldilineaceae bacterium. Lineage (GTDB taxonomy): Bacteria > Chloroflexota > Anaerolineae > Caldilineales > Caldilineaceae > Bin5. The sequence continues at coordinate 3,218 of JAPPKG010000636.1, forward strand.
GCGGTACAGAGGCAGGCCTGAGGTTGCGGCAGCCGCTTTGGCGGCTGCCAGGCTGACGCCCAAGATCGCGTTTGCCCCCAACTCGCTCTTGTTGTGGGTACCATCCAATTCCAGCATCGTCTGATCGATGGCTACCTGATCGAGGGCGTCGGCTCCCATCAACTTCTGCGCGAGTACGGTGTTGACATTCTCCACGGCCTTGAGTACACCTTTCCCGCCATATTTTGACTTGTCTCCGTCGCGCAGTTCGACCGCTTCATGGACGCCCGTGCTGGCTCCGCTGGGCACGGCGGCGCGACCGGTTGCGCCACCGTGCAACTGGATCTCAACTTCGACAGTGGGGTTGCCTCGACTGTCCAAAATCTGCCGTCCGACCATGTTTTCAATATGTGTCATCAAAGTTTCCCTTGTTTCTTTCCTCCGGCACGTCATTGCCTCAGCCTATGGCGCGGCGAGACGATAGAAGTTGCTGTTTATGTCTCAATTGGCTGATCATGTGTGCCAGCGACGAACTTGTAAAAAACCAGAACAGTTAGTATGCTTTGGCACTACGATAGTGGGCAAGGGGCGATCCTGCAAGTTGCACAGGATGCCGGTGTCGGAAGAGAGCATACCGGATGTCACTGATCTACCTGGACCATTCCGCGACGACTCCGTTGCGGCCTGAAGTTTTTGCGGCGATGGAGCCGTATTTTGGTTCGACCGACCAGGAAAGCAACTCGAAGTACGGGAACCCATCCAGCATACACGGAGCGGGCCGTGCGGCGCATGCCGGACTGAGCGAGGCGCGGAACACGATTGCGGACGTGCTGGGGGCTTCGCCCAACGAGATTGTATTGACGGGTTGCGGAAGCGAAAGCGACAACGCGGCGCTGCGCGGGATCGCGCTGGCGAGGCGCCAGCAGCTCGGAACGAATCGCATCATCACCACGCCGGTTGAGCATCACGCCGTACTATACACTGCAGAGGACTTGCGGGACTTTTTTGGATTCGAGTTGACGCTTTTGCCCGTGGACGGCGAGGGCCTGGTCAGTGCGGGGGACTTGGGGCAAGCACTGGGCGACGGCTCTGACGTTGCGGTGGTCAGTGTGATGTATGCCAACAATGAGATTGGAAGCGTACAGGGTATCGACGAATTGGGGGCGCTGTGCCGGGAGCGGGGGGTACCGTTCCACACGGATGCGGTGCAGGCTGCAGGGAAGTTGCCTCTTGATGTCGATGGGTTAAAGGTAGACGCGCTCAGCGCGAGTGCGCACAAGTTCTATGGGCCGAAAGGCGTAGGCTTCCTGTATTTGCGGCGGGGCACACCGTTTCATCCATTTCTGATCGGCGGCAGTCACGAGAACGGGCGTAGGGCAGGCACGCACAATGTACCCGGTATCGTAGGGATGGCGACGGCGCTGGCACTGTGCGAGGCTGAGCGGGAAACCGAGATGGCCCGGCTGGGCCAGTTGCGGGACCGGATCATAGGGCACACACTGGAGTCGGTGCCGGGTGCGCGTTTGACGGGCAGCTTCACGAAACGGCTGGCCAATCATGCAAGTTTCACAATCCGTGATGTAGAAGCCGAAGGCATACTGATCGCCCTTGATCTGGCGGGAATTGCCGCAAGCAGTGGAAGCGCGTGTACAAGCGCGCGTCAGCGGCCGAGCCACGTATTGGAAGCAATCGGTATTCCCGTAGAGGAGCTTGCCGGGGGCCTGAGGCTAAGCCTTGGATACAGTAACGACGTGGAGCAGATCGAGCTACTCCTGCAGAGGCTGCCTAAGATCATAGACCGGCACCGGCAGAGCATGCCTGCTCCTCTCTAATCGTTTCAGTTGCCGCCGTCGTGGACGGCGGCTGCTCCCTTTCGGTATGCGCAGCTCTCCTCGAAACCATCCTCATCAGATCAGTTCAAGGAGTCATGACCTGACGCTTGTCGGTCTGCTCAGCCTGGACTTGCCGGCCATAGTCAGTTTGATATTTGTCTTGGGTGCTGTCATTCCTGCATCGCTAGTCCTGACTCTCGGCTATCTGCCAGTTGGCTTCCTCAGTTTCGCGTTTGGCCGCGGGAACATGGACATACTGGTGTTTGAAGGCGCGGAGATTCCGCTGTTGGTGGCGGGGGCGGTAACAGTCCTCCTTTTGGCGGCGCCGACCTTTTATTGGCGGGTCCAACACTTCCGCCGGATTCTGTTATCCACCACAGTGGTTTCCGGACAGATCAGGAGTTTGAATTTCACTCCGCTGGAGTTCAGCGTTGACTACGTGTACTGGTTTCAGCAGCGCGCGTATGCAGGCCGCAACGCGATCCGCCGCAATCACCGACGGGAGAAGCGGTCGAGCCTACGACCCGGCCAGAACATCTCTGCATTGGTAGACAGCTCCCAGCCGGAGGCTTCCGTAGTGCTGGAGCTGTATTCGCGCGGGATCTCTGGCATGCGCCTGTAAACTTCAACCAGGTCTGACATATTCCGTCCAAGAGCACTACAGCTTTCTCGAACAGGATGGCAGCAGGTCAACGCGGTCTGAATCGGGATAGATAAGAAGCTGCGTAATTGCGCTATACTTAACCCGGTATGGATCTTGACTGGACGTACAGGCCGCGCCGCCGACGCCGCAGAGGGTGCTTCCTCTGGAGCGGTTTGGTTCTGCTCTTGGCCGTCTATCTGTACATACAGCGCCCAGACTGGCTTGTGAGGCAGCCGCCACCACCCGCTACGACCCCGACTCCGAGCGCGCTCTACTGGCAGACGAAGGCGGAAGCGCACATCGCCGCCGGCAACTTCAGTGAGGCCGAGGCTGCGCTTGAGCGAATGGCCGAACTGGAGCCGGAGAATGCCTACCCTCTGGTTGCTCTGGCAGAACTGCACTTGATGGCGCGTAAGGTGGAACAGGCCTATGCGCTCACACAGAAGGCGGTTCGTCTCGAGGAGAAGAATGTGGCGGCGCTGGCGATGCACGCGCGCGTGTTGGACTGGCGGGGGAACTACGATTCGGCCAGCGACTATGCTTTTCAGGCGCTCGAACTGGAGCCGGACAATCCAGATATCCTGGCGGTTCTGGGAGAGATTTACAGTGACGTGGGGAACTACGGCGTCGCGTTAGATTACCTGGAAGAGGCCCTGGCAATCGATCCCTCGAATGTAATGGCGCGCCGCAATCTCGGATATTTGTACGAGATCCAGCGGGACTTCGAGCGCTCAATAATCGAGTACGGACGGGCAGTTGAACTCGCACCGAAGCGGCCTGATTTGTTCATCGAGCTGGGAAGGCAATATGAGCATCAGGAAGAGTGGGAACTCGCAATCGAGAGCTACGAAAAGGCGGTGAATGCGGGAGAGACCGCGTTTGCACTTGACGCCCTCGGCTGGGCATTGTGGCAGAGCGGCGACCATTTGCAGGCGCTGCGCATATTGCGCAGGGCTGCCGAGTTGGAGCCGGAAAACGGACTTGTGCTGGCCCATCTGGGAATGGCCTACTATCGCCGCCTTAACTACGAGAGCGCTTCTGAGACGCTTGAAAGGGCTATGGAGCTTCTCGACGAAGATGAGATCAACGCCCAGTTCACATTGACTCTAGGGCTGTCCCACGTCTACAAAAAGCCACAAGAGTGTGACCGGGCCGTGCCCTGGCTGCAGAAGACGTTGGAGTTCGCGCCAGGGCTTTCTTCTGCCCTGCATGGTTTGCGCCGGTGTAGTTCAAGTTAGCAGACCT
>JAPPKG010000390.1:0-49803 GCA_026914085.1 Caldilineaceae bacterium
GATGCAGTGTTAATTTCCGCGCGCAATAGTGCGCCAGGCGCCGGCAACGATCAAGCGCCGGCGGAGATCGATGCAGGGAACGGATCGCCCGTCAGCGCTCTCCCTTAAGGACCCATCGCGAGAGCATCGCGTGGAGCACGAAGGCCGTGATCATGCCGTCGGCAGCCGGCACCGTCGTCAGCGCCAGCAGGCCCTGGTTGGCGGCAGCGGCCACACTGGTTCCGGCGATCCATGCGAGCAGGGCGGAGTACCCGACCGGCGGTCGCGCGGGCAGGTGCTCAAGCCTGTAGGCGGAGCCGCTCAACAGGAAAAAGTCGGCGATATAAACGCCGGCAATCGGGGTGGCGGCGATTCCCAGAATCAGCACGAAAGGCAGGAATACTTCCATGATGCCCAGCACTGCTCCCAGTGTGCCCAGCGCGCCGGCCACGATCGCCAGCTGTTTGTCGGAGAACCGGCGGAACGAAGCCGCAAGGGTCAGGACCGCGGAATACAGGTTGACGGTATTCGTGGTCCAGGTTGAAAAGACCAGTATGAATAAGGCAGGCAGGGCCACACCCAGGATGACCATGATCTTCATGATGTCGGTTTCGGCGAACGCGAGGGCAGGGATTCCCGATGCCAGCATGATGAGGGGGTAGCCGGCCGCGAGACCGGAAACCGATTTCACGCCCTCCAGCCCGGTTCGTGCGTAACGGGTCAGATCGGGCCCCGACACTGCCATGAGAATGTTGGCCCCCACAACGGTCGAAATGGCCAGGCCCACCGACATGTCGCCGCTGCCCCCGGTCGTCCAGAGGTCCTGCAACTGGGTGCGTTGCAGGACCAGATAGACCACATAGAGCATGAACAGCGCCAATAGCGGAACCGCCAGGCTCGAGAACCGTTCGATGAAGCGGAAGCCGTACATGGCGGTCAGGCTCATGGCCACACAGCCGATAAAGGCGCACAGAGCCTTGGGTATCGCGATTCCGTAGAACGCGTTGACGGCCTCGCGGATGGCCCCGCCGAAAATGTCCCCGGTGGCCGCGAAGTAGCCGACGTAGGTCATCGCCAGCAACGGATTGACCAGAAAGCGAACCAGGCCGCGGCCAAATGCAAACTGAATGATCATGTAGGTCGACAACCTGGTGCGCGCGCCGATGATCGACGTGATGATCATCATCAGGCCCACGATCCCGCATCCGCCGAACAGCGCAAGCGTGGCCTTTCGCAAACCGAGGGCCAGACTGATTTCCGACCCGATGTAGAAGATCGGGAGGGTTACGCCGATCCCGAACATCACCACCGCGATCCGGAAGCCGCCGATCGTGGCGTGGTCGGGCACCCGGCTGCGCGTATGGTCGCTGGTGGATTCCGGGCGCTTTTTCATGTTCTGCGGTGCGGCAGATCGCAGTCTGTCGATTGCCGGGAAAGCCTAGCGGGCGGGAAACTCCGCGCAAACTACCCTTTCGAGCGGGTTCCTTCGCTTTCGCCGCCCAGTAGGATTTTTCGGGTCGGTCTCAAGAGTCAGGAGTGCCCATGAATGCCCGAACCAAGGTCATGTACCTCAATCCGGTAGGGACTTCGGCCTACGATGAAGTCTTCGCGGACATGGCGCGCAAATTCAAGTGCCCCGACACCGAGGTGCACATCGCATCGCTGAACCCGAATTCGGTCGTTCCGGAAATGAACAACCTGGAGTACCGCGCCTACGAGTCGTTGATCGTGGCGGACACGGTCAAGGCGGCGAGACAGGCGGCCCTGAGCGGGTTCGATGCCATGGCCATCGGATGCTTCTACGATCCCGCGCTGCTGGACGCGCGGGAGATTTCCGGCGACACGGCAATCGTCGGACCCTGCCAGGCGTCGATCACGGCGGCCTTGAACGTCGCCAACAACTTCTCGATCATCATCGGGCGCACCAAGTGGGAAGACCAGATGAAGCAGACCGTGCATGAGTATGGATACGGAGAAAAGCTCGCGTCCTTCGAGGCCGTTGGACTTCGCGTGGAAGAGTTTCACCGGAATCCGGCGGAAACCAGGAAGCAGCTGGAACTTGCCGCGGAGCGCGCGGTTGAAGATAGCAAGGCGGAGTCCATCATCCTGGGCTGTACGCTGGAAGTGGGTTTCTATGCGGAGTTGCAGAAGTTCCTGCACGGACGGTTCTCCGCCAACGTCCCGGTCATCGATTGCTCCATCGCGGCGCTGAAGGCGGCGGAAAGCGCCGCCTGGCAAAAGCGAATCGGCTGGACAAACAGCCGTGTCTGGGGCATGGAGCCCCCGCCGGAGAGCGAGCTTGAGCGGTTCGGAATCTTCCGCGGAGACTACGAGTTCGGGAACCTGATCAAGGTGCCGGCAGACTGATCCGACCCGCCGCGGAAGGCTCCAAGACTACACTTCCGAGTAGTTGGCAACCCCAATTTCGACGGCTACTGTTTTGCCTGAAAGCAACGTGGCAATGAGTCCGTAACGGGATTGCTGAGCAGAGCGCTTCCAGGGGATTCATTGTCCCGAACCTGACGGCCGGAGGAGCTCTAGCATGAAGAACTTCGCACTAACCTTACGAGGCGCGCTGGGAGTGGGGGTAGCCCTGGCGCTTGCGGTTTCGTTTTCGCAGCAGGCGGCAGCCCAGGCCATGCTGGAGGAAATTGTCGTTACCGCCCGCAAGGTCGAGGAGAACATTCAGGATGCGCCGATCACGGTGAACGCCATGACCGCGGCGCAACTGGAGGACGCGGGGGTTACCCAGACGGCGGACTACATTCAGTTCATTCCCAACGTGACCCTGGCCGAATCGCAGACCATCGGAACTTCCTTCCTGACGGTGCGGGGCCTGAGCCGCGTGCGCAACGGCGAATTGCCCGTTGCGGTCGTGGTGGACGATGTCCTGATCGTCAATGCGCGCCAGTTCATCGGGCAGGTGTTCGACACGCAGCAGATCGAGGTCGCCAAGGGTCCGCAGGGCGCGCTTTACGGCCGCAACGCCTCCAACGGCGCGATCATCGTTACCACCAAGCCGCCCAGCGAAGAGCCTGAAGGCCACGTAAAGCTGAGTTACGGGACGGCCAACGAAATGGGCGTGGAGGGCTCCTACAGCGGCCCGATCAGCGATAACGCGGCCTTTCGTCTCTCGGGCCGCGTGGTGAACCGCGACGGCTATTTCCATAACGTGACCCGGGACGAGGACGTTGACCCGTACGAGGACCGCACGCTGCGCGCCCGACTTAGCTGGTCCCCGAGCGACACGATATCCGTCGACCTGAAGGGACAGGTGTCCAGGCATTCGGGCAAGGGCATCGGCTTTCACTGGCCGGGCGCTGCTCAATTCGAAATTTTCGGAGTCTTTCTGGGAACGGCCGAGGAACTGGGGGTGACCGTTGACCAGGTGGTCAGCGAAGGCGCGAATCTGACCGGACTGCCGTACGTGGCCAACAATCCGGACCGCGGCACACGCGACACTTCGAGTTTCTCGGTGAAGATCGACGCTTCCTTCGACTTCGCGGACGTCAAGTCCGTCACCACCTACGACGAACTGCAGACTTCGTCGGTAGCCGACCGTGCGCCCTACCTGTCGTACTTCGACGGAACGCAGCATTCCTTCGTGGACGTGGACGGCTGGAGCCAGGAAATCCGCTTCACCTCGAATTCCGACGGTCCGCTGAGCTGGCAGTTCGGCGGCTACTACCTTGCCTGGGAACGGTTGCGCTCCACCGTATCGGGGATCGACAAGGGCCAGGGGAACATCCGCGTCATCGACGTTCCCGAATTCGAGGACAGCACCAACCCGACCGGCGTTGACCCCGGCTCCTTCCTGTCGTTTGTCGAGGACAGTGACGCCCAGGCCGTATTCGGCAGCGTCGAATGGGCGATGACCGATCAGTTCACGGTCAACGTTGCCGGTCGTTACGACCGCGAAAACCGCGAACAGCTTGTGAATCCCTACAACACCGCGGGGCGGGTCTACAGCCGGGCCGACGCCTCCGGCGTGAATCGGCCGTACGGCGCAGCCGCCTGCTCGGGCGCTCCGGGCGACATGCCCGACGTCACATGCGGCGCCTATGCGACTTTCAGCGAGTTGCTGGCCAACACCCGCCCTTCCCGCGAGACCAATGAGGCGGAATTCAGCAAGTTCCAGCCCAAGGTCACGCTGGCTTATGCCGCGACCGACGAGATCAACCTGTACGGAAGCTGGGGCATCGGCTATCGCGCAGGCCAATTCAACTATCCCGGAATCGGGATCATCAGCGCCACGGCGAACGAGTTCATCGAGCAGGAGGAAAACTCGGCCTTCGAGGTCGGCGTGAAGGGCGACTACGGCAATTTCCGGTTCAATGCCGCGTGGTTCTCTTCATCGGTGGACAACACGCAGTATTTTCCCTTTGACGGGCTCGCCTTCGTGCAGGTTTTCGAGGACATCGACGAAGCGGACCTGGACGGATTCGAGTTGGAAGCTGCCTGGCGCCCGCTGGAGAACCTGGATGTTTATGCCGCCTACGGCAAGACCAATACGGAAATCACCGCATACGCCGAGCGCCCCGGCACCGTGGGCAACGACCTTCCTTACGTCCCCAAGGATACGTTCAATGCCGGCGCCCGGATCGAGTTCGATTTGGGCGCCGGGTTGACGTTCTTTGCCCGGGCGGACTACGAACGGCGCGGAGAACAGTACTGGACGCCCGAGAACACGCATCCGCGCGATACGCTGAGCCTGGTCAATCTGCGGGCGGGCCTGGAAGGCGACAACTGGGCGACATCGCTGTACGTGAACAACGCGGGGGACGAGGAGTACAACTCCGAGGTCGTCACACCGCTGTTCGTGCACCCGGCGGCGCCTCGGGTCTGGAGAGTCGATTTCCGCTACAACTTCTGAAATTCCTGAGCCGGCCGCCGGGTAGCGGTCGGTCGGCCGGCGATATGGATTCGTTTACCCAGGAACTCATTCAGGACTCGCTGACCGCGACCTCGGAGGAAATGTTCGCCGCCATGGCGCGCGCCGCCATGAGTTCGGTGATCTACGAGGTGCTGGACTTCGGCGTTGCCATCACCGACGCCGAAGGCAACCTGGCGAGCGTGGGCGCCGGCATTCCGGGCTTCGTGGGCATGCTGGCGCCGGCCGTGCATGCTGTCCTGACCAGGCATCCCTTGCCGTCGATCGCCCCGGGCGACATTTTCATCGCCAACGATCCTTATGAGGGCGGGGTCAGCCACGCCAATGACGTGGTGCTGGCCATGCCCGTGTTCTTCGAGGGCCGGCTGATCGCGTGGACTGCGAACAAAGGACACTGGGTGGATATCGGCGGCATGACTCCGGGTTCCATGTCGCCCGACGCCACGGAACTGTTCCAGGAAGGCCTGATCCTGCCCCCGCTCAAACTCTTCGACGCGGGCAGTCCGGTCGAGGCGATATTCGAGATCATTCGCGCCAACAGCCGATTGCCCGATCAGGCCCTGGGAGACCTGTGGGCAGGCGTGGCGGCGCTGAGGCTGGGAGAGCGAAGGCTGCGGGAATTGTGCGGCAAGTACGGTCATGCCACGCTCGTGGATGCAATCCGGCGCTACATGGACTACGGCGAGACCATGGTCCGCAATGGCCTGGCTTCGCTTCCCGAAGGCGAGTTCCGGGGCGCCGATCGACTGGATGACGGCCGGGAGATCAGCGCGCTGATCCGGATAAGCGGCCGGGAGATGACCATCGACCTGCGCGACAACCCGGACCAGGATGAAGGACCCGTGAACGGCACTCGCGACGCCACGCTGGTCGGCGCCCGCGCGGTCTTCAAGTCCATCACCCTGCCGGAGCCCTGGGCCAACGCCGGCTGCTTCCGACCTCTGAAGGTCCTGACTCGTCCCGGCTCGATCTTCCATGCGCTTCGCCCCGCAGCCGTTGGGCTCTACTACGAAAACAAGATGCGGTCCAAGGACCTGATCCTCAAGACGCTCGCGCCGCACATGCCGGACCGGCTTCCGGCCGGTCACTTTTCCTCGATATGCGCAACCGTTATCCGTTCGCAGACGCCGGGCGAACCGGACCGGACTTTCGTCGAGCCGCAGTTGGGCGGCTGGGGTGCAGGTCACGACCGCGACGGCGACAGCGCACAGTTTTCCATTTCCCATGGCAATACCTTCAACTGCCCGGTGGAAGTCAACGAATCCCGCAACGGCATCCACGTGCGCCGTTACGCGCTCAATCCCGAAGCCGCGGGCGCCGGGCGGTTTCGAGGCGGGAAGGGCGTGGAACTGCACTACGAGATCGTCGGGAGCAGGGGCTGGGTCACGGCCGGATACACGCGCTGCGCCGTCCCGCCGTGGGGACTCGCCGGCGGTACGGATGGGACCGGAAATCGGATCGAGATCAAGCGCCGCGGCCAGGCGTCGAAGGCTGGCGCGGCGTTCAACAATGCAGAACTGGCCAGGGGTGACGTCGTGCGGATCATTACCGGTAACGGCGGCGGGTTCGGCGATCCCTCCCGCCGCAGCAGGGAACAAATTCTGCAGGACGTGCGGAACGGCTACGTGTCCGTCAGCGAGGCCGTTGAGATCTATCGAGTGGCTCCCGAGGTTGCAGCCGCTGCAGCGAAACCTTGAGTTCTTTCTCCATATTGAAATGAGCAGCCTGTGACCGGAGCGGACGGACCTCCGCCTGTTTACCGCCCGGCGCGCTACTGGTACGTGACCGGCGTGCTGATGCTGGCCTACATGGTCTCGTACGTGGACCGTTCCATTCTTACCCTGCTGGTCGAACCGATCCGGCGGGACATGGGGTTCAGCGACATACAGATCAGCCTCCTGCACGGCCTTGCGTTCGCGCTGTTCTATTCGCTGATGGGCTTTCCGATCGGACGCATCGCCGACTGGCGGCACCGCGTCGGCATTATCGCTATCGGGATTGCGGTCTGGAGTCTGATGACGGCCGTCTGCGGGATCGCCCGAAACTTCCTCCAGTTCTTTCTGGCCCGCGTGGGCGTGGGCGTTGGCGAAGCGGCGCTGAATCCGGCCGCCTATTCGATCCTCACCGACTACTTCCCTCGCGAAAAACTGTCACGGGGAATCAGCACCTACGTGATGGGCACCTACATGGGGTTCGGAGTTTCCTACCTGGTGGGCGCCTGGGTGCTGGGCGTCGTGCAGGGCATGCCGGACTTCGAGATTCCGATGCTCGGGCGGTTCTATTCATGGCAAATGGCGTTCTTCCTGGTTGCCGCCCCGGGGATACTGCTCCTGATGCTGTTGATGACCGTGCGCGAACCGTTTCGCCGCGATCGTCTGTACAAGGACGGCACAGGCGCGAAGGGCGTGCCCTTGCGGGAGTTTCTCTCCTTCGTTAATACCAACCGGCGCACGTTCCTTTGCCACGCCGCCGGCTACGGGTGCCTGGGAGTGCTGGTCAACGGGATGGCTTTATGGACGCCCACCTTCCTTGTCCGCACCTACGGCTGGGAGATGGTCGACGCGGGTGTCGCCTATGGCTCCATTCTTCTCGTATTCGGAGCCGGCGGAATCTATTGCGGCGGGTGGATGGCGGACCATCTTCAGGCGCGCGGGCAACGAACGGCTACCTTTCGTACCGCTGCGATCTGTGCTGTCTTCGCGATCCTGCCTGCAACGCTTTTCCCCCTGGCGAAAACGCCTTCCACCGCTTTGCTTGTCATGATTCCGATGGTGTTTCTCTCGGCTGCGCCCTGGGGCGTTGCGGTAGCCTCGATCCAGCAGATCACGCCCAACGAATTGCGCGGGCAGGTTTCCGCGCTGATGTACCTGTTCCCGGTCAACCTGATCGGCATCGGACTGGGTCCCACCGCAGTGGCTTTGATTACGGAACGGGGCTTCGGAAATCCCGCCGACCTCAGGTATTCGATGGCGATCGTGGGGTGTGTGGCCGGCGTCATGTCCGCCGGCATCCTCAGCGCAGGCGTCCGGCCCTTCCGCGGGAGTCTTCGCCGCGCCGAGCGCTGGAAGACTTAGCAGCCCGTGGCATTCAGATCAGGTTGTGTTCGCGGGCGACCCGCATGGCTTCGGTGCGGCGGTTTACGGACAGTTTGCGGAACACGTTCTTCAGGTGGAACTTGACCGTATGCTCGGTCATGTAGAGCGATCGAGCGATCTGCTTGTTGGAGCGGCCCAGAGAGAGCTCCCAGAGCACCTCCATTTCGCGCGGACTCAAGGAGACGCGGTTGGATGCATCGGGGCGCTTTTCGGCCGACTGCTGAATCAGGTTGATGGCTTCACCCACGAAGCGCCGGGTTGCCGTCTCGCCGGGTTTTCTCCGCCAATAGCTCTGGGCATGCCTCAGCAGCGCAAGCATCGGGCCGGGTCTTGCGACCGCACCGGTCAATCCCTCGGGTCTTGCCATGCGTATGGCGCGCGCCAGCTGTTCGAGGGCTTCCCGGCGCTGATCAAGCCGGTGGAGCTGTGCCGCACGGGCGACGCGCACGCGTAGCAGGAGGAATCCCGCACCCAGCTTAATGCAGCACTCTTCGGCCTCCTCCAGGAAGGCTTCCGCACTGGCGCGGTCCGTGTCCCCGCAATGGTTGGCCAGCGCCAGCATGGCGTGTACATGGTTGCGCCACCAGAAACGTTTCTCACGCCACAGCCCCGGGGGGTGTCTGTCACGGACCTTGCGGGCGATCAGCCCGGCCGCCAGTCGGTCGCCTTTTTCCACCGCCACGTGCAATGCCATGGAATCCGCGTGCCGGTCCAGACGCTCCATGGACCGCTCGCGCGCCAGACGTCTTGTGCGCTCGATGATGCCGTTTGCGGCTTCAATGTCTCCGTTCAGGAGCGCGCGATCGACCGTGGTTTCCAGTCCCAGCGCGTAGATTTCGAACCACCCGTCGTAACGCGCCGTGTGTTCGAGGGCCATCTCGAATCTTCGCCAGTCCTCTTCGCTGAGTTCGTTTCGCCAGAACAGCAGCGCGCCCAGGGCCACATCCGACAGGGACTTGAGCCCGCTGTCGCTGCCGAAGTTGTCGGACGCCATCGAACTGCTTTCGCGGGCATCGGCGAGCGCCTGGTTGATTCGGCCGACGTGGAAATTGTTGACTGCGGCATGCACGTAGCAGTAATTGAGGCCGAGCACGGAGTTGGCCTGTCGCATGTAGCGCATGGCGGCGCGCAGAGTCGTTTCGGCAGTCCGGAAGCGCCCGCAGTAGATGTGCGTCACCACTCTCTGGCAGGCAAGCACGCCGTCGGTCACACGGTCGGGTTCGCCGTTGGGCAACGCGTTCTGCTTCTGCCCGGTCATGTCATTCAGGGCGGCTTCATCGTCCTCGTAGGCGCAAAGCAGTGCGCCGATATTCAGAGCGTCGCGTGCAAACCACTTGCCCCAGTTCGCGTCGCCTTCGGTTCTTTCGCGCTGTGCGCAGGCTCGGTCGAAGTGGCCCCGGGCCGACGCCACGTTTCCCATCTTCAACAGCAGATACGATTTTGCGATTTCAAGGCGGGGGAACAGCGTGACCTGGTCCTCCGGAATGAGGTTCAGAAGGTTGCGCAGGTAGCCGATCCCGCCGTACAGGATGAGTTCCCAGCCGCCTGCCGACTCGATCAGATGCGCCGCCCTTGGCATATCGCCGGCCAGGACGGCATGCCGCACGGCATGTTGCGTATCGCCATCGTGTTCGAACCACAGCGACGCCCGCGCATGCAGTTCCTCCAGGCGGTCCGCCTCGCGCTCTCCCAGCAATCCCGTCAGAAACTCCGCGAACAGGTGGTGGTAGCGATACCACTCGCCCTCTTCATCGAGTCGCACGATCAGGGTGCTGAGATCACTCAGCGAGTGGAGTAACTTCGAGGCGTCGGCGCCGCCGTACACCGCATTGGCAAGTTCGACGTTGAATTGATCAAGAATGGCCGTGCGGGTGAGTAACTGCTGGTGTTCATCCGCCAGGCCGCGCACGACCTGCTCGGAGAAGAAGTGCGCGATGTGGCCCTCGCGTCCGGTCATGGCGCGCATGTCGAACGAGCTGCCGCCCACATAGGCCAGGCGGGCAAGCTGCACGGCCACCGGCCAACCCTCCGTTGTGGACTGAATGGTTCCCAGCACCTCGTCGTTGCGGATATTGCCCAGGGCCTGCTGCATTTCGGAATCGGAGAACCGCAGCAACTCGGCGCCGATTTCAATTCCCCGCCCGGTAAGGCAAAGCTGCGCAACGTTGAAAGCCGGCCGGTGTCGAGAGCTGATGATCAGATGGAAGTTGCCGGGCGCATTGTCGATCAGCTTGTCCATCAATTGGTCGATCGATTCGGATTCCAGTCGGTGGTAATCGTCAAGGATCAGAACCACGGGTTTGCCGGCAGCCTCTACCGACGACAGGAACCGGACCAGAACCGACTCCAGCGGCAGTTCGGTAAGCCCCTGTTCCGCGAACATCTCGAGCTGGCCCAGGTCCACGCCCGCCTCCGCGAGCGCGAAGATGGAATAGCACAGAAAGCGGTAGGTGTCCGCATCCTGCCCGTCGAGGGTCAGCCAGCCGGCCCTGCACCCGTCCGCCGCCAGCCGCTCGCGCCACTGCGTCAGGAGCGTGGTCTTGCCGTAGCCCGCCGGCGCAATCACGATGGACGCCTGGTAGTTGAGAAGATCGTCGAGCGATGCGACCAGGTCGGAGCGCTCAAGCAGGGAATGATGTCCCAAAGGCGGTCTCAGTTTGCCGCGCAGCACCCAGGGACCGGTGCCTTTCGCGCTTTTTCCTGATGTTGCTTTAACGCCCATGTGCAAGGGACGACCGAACGGGGCCGCAGGGGAATTTCAGATTATCAAATCATGTGGGACGCACCAATACGCCCGCTCGGCGAAAGCCACCACCCAGAATCATGCTCAGCACACCCGCAACGACAATGGAATCGAGCGCGGCGACGGTAGTCAGCGTGAACAGTCCGAAATGGGAACAGGCCCCGACACTCACTGCCGCGATCCAGGTTCCCAGGGCCGTGAGCGCGAGCCGGGGGCGCTTGCTCAATTCCACCTGGTCGAAGCGTTTGCGGAACAGCAGGGTGTCCACCAGGTAGATGCTCGAGATCGGCGGAATGGTGATCCCCAGCAGTACGAGGTACTGGATCAGGTAGTCGCCGGCGCCGGCCAGGGCCAGAAGCGTACCGAGCGCCCCCACTCCCACAATGAGTACTCGCAGATCCAGGCGGCGAAAGACCGTGGCCAGCGCGAGCGCCCCCGAATACACGGAAAGCACGTTCGAGGACCAGGCGGCCAGTATCAGCAGCAGAAAGGCCGGGATGCCGATTCCGAGCGCGATCATCACATTCAGCAGGTCCGGTTCGTTGTAGGCAATGGACGGAATGGCGGTGCAGAACAACAGAATCGGAAACGAAATGGCCAGCGCCACGAAGGCCGAGCCCAGCGCGGCGCGCCTGGAACGCGCGAACCGGGCGTAGTCCGGCTGGATCGTGACACCGGCGATATAGCTGCCCACGATCGCAGAGATGGCCGTGGTGAGCGTCATCGGAGTTCCTCCGGTCGGTTCGGTCCATTGCTCCAATTGCGGCAGTGACATCCAGGCCGCCATCATCAGAAAGCCCAGCATTACGGGAACCAGCGCCAGAGCCAGCTTGTCTATGCCCTTGAACCCGGTCACGGTAACGGCCACGATGAGTCCGCCGCCCAGGACCATGTAGAGCTCTACAGGCCAGTCGATGCCGAACACCGCGCGGCCCATGAGGTTGGCGGCCCTGCCGAACAGCGCGCTGGTGACGCCGAACCAGCCGATCAGCGTCATGGAAACGACCGTGCTGGCGATTCTTCCGCCCCAGCGGCCGAACGCGAATTCGTTGAGCATATAGGCCGACAGCCCGGATTTCTGTCCGCAGAGTCCGGTGAGAGCGGCCATCGAGCCGAGAATGAAACACCCGCAACTGAACGCGATCGCCGCATCGCGCAAGCCGAGGCTGGCGCCGAGGTTGGCCGCCATCAGGAAGGCCGGCACCGCGATGGTGCCTCCGACGATCACGAGCGCGATATGCCAGCCCGTATAGGTGGCCGAGGCGGGGACCTGAGACTTGGAAAAATCCATCCGCCGGCGTTTTCGAGGCCTACGGTCCGAAAATCCGCGGAGCTGCGCGGCGCCTCATCCGCTGAACCCGAACACTTCGGCCGCCCGCTCGCGGGTGAGATAGCCGTTCTTGATGTCCTGTTCGATGTCCGCGCGCTTGCGTTGCCCGGGATCGCCGTAGCCGCCGCCGGTCGCCGACACCAGCCGGATGCAATCGCCTTGCTCCGCGCGCACCATCGTGCACATGGAGTAGCGCTCCTCTTCCCCGGATTTGCGCAGGACCTTGGCGTAATTGGTGGATCCCTCAAGACCTTCCTCTATCGACCACGGACGCGCTTCCGTGCGGCTGGCGGCGTAGGTGAGAAACACTTCCGGCGAGACCACGCGGTAATCGAGAACGACGCCCTTGCCGCCCCGGTACTGTCCTTCTCCGCCGGCTTCGTTGTGGAACGCGTATTGCTCCACCTGCAGCCCGTAGCGGGTTTCGAAGAGCTCCACGGGCACGTTGTAGGTTTCGCCGTTGCCGCAGCAGAACTGTCCGCTGTCGCCGTCGACGCCGGCCGAGGCGCCCCAGCCGCCCACCAGCGGTTGACCCATGACGAACAACTCTCCGGTATCCGGATGCATGCCGGAAATGAAATTGGCCCCTACCGTGCGCTGGTGTCCCGCGGAAAGCCGGTCCGACAGGGCCGGAGCAAGGGCCTTCCACATCACGTCGATGGCCGCAATCAGGGACTCGTAATAGAGGGACACCGGCGCCGGCGAGGTTGCACTGATGACCGTGCCCTCCGGACAGATCACTTCGAGCGGCCGAAAGCAGCCGCCGTTGGCCGGGATTTCGGTATTGGTGACGGCCTTGAACAGGCAGCGCGCGCCGGTGATCAGGCCCGTGTAGGCGCAATTGATCGGCCCCTGGGCCTGCTTGCTGGTGCCGGTGAAGTCCGCGGTGATCCGGTCGTTTCCGATCGTTACCGTGCACTGGATTTCGAAGGGGCCGTTACCGAGGCCGTCGCCTTCCACGATGTCCGTCGCCTGATAGGAGCCGGCCGGCAGCTTGCGGATCTCTTCGATGGTCATCCGTTCGCCGTAGTCCAGAAGGTCCTCCATCGCCTCCAGGACGGACTCCACTCCGTACTTGGCGGCCAGTTCCCGAATTCGGGCCGCGCCGACCCGCGCCGCCGCCACTCCCGAGTGCATATCACCGATGGTGGATTCGGGAAGGCGGACATTGTCCCGAATGATCTGCACCAGGGCCTTGTTCAGCTCGCCTCCCGAGTAGAGCTTGAGGAACCGGAAATGCAGCCCTTCCTGGTAAATTTCCGTCGATTCGGTCGATACGCTGCCGGGCTGAGCGCCTCCCACCTCGGTCCAGTGCGCCTTGTTGACCGTGAAGGCGATGAGCCTCCCATCGTGGAACACCGGAACGATGATCACGACGTCCGAAAGATGCGTCCCGCCGCCGCAATAGGGGCTGTTGGTAATGAAAGCGTCGCCTTCGGCGATGTCTCCGGATTCCGGGTAGTGGTTCAAAAGGTCCTGAACGGCCGTGTCCAGCGTGGCCAGAAAGGCGGTGACCCCGTTGCCCTGGGCCAGAAGATTGCCCCTCGCATCCGTGGCGCCCACCGCGAAGTCGGTGGTTTCATAGATGATCGGGCTCATGCTGGTGCGGATGACCGCCTCGAACATTTCGTCTCCCACCGCCACGATGCAGTCCTTGATGACTTCCCGATCGAATGACGTGGAACTCATGCTTGTTCTCCTGTTTCCTTGCCCGGCTGTTTCAGCTCGATGTGGTAATTGCCGTGGCGGTCCAGGGTTACCGTCCGGCCGGGAGGCACCGGAAGCGTCACCGAGGCCTCCTGGATGACCGCCGGTCCGGCCACGCTCATCGTCGAGTCGAGCAGCCCCCCGTCGTAGATTCGCGCCTCGTGACGCCCATGCGGATGAAAATCCACCTGGCGCGTGCCCAGCAGCGCCTCTTCGAGCGTTCTTCCCGACGGCTTGCGTTCCGCAAGCTCCGGCTTGTCCACTTCCACCGTCGCCACCAGGTGAAAGTTGACGATCTGGACCGGGTTATCGAGCCGGTACGTGTAGCGTTGCTCGTGGGCCAGATGAAAGTCTTCGATCGCCGCCTCCAGCTCCTGCTCCAGCACTTGCCCGCTCAGCTTCAGGGGCACCTTGACCGTATGCTCCTGGCCCTCGTAGCGCATGTCACCGTGCTGTTCGAAGGCGAGTTCCCGAGCGGTGGAAATGACCCCGTCGCTCATGTAGTCGTCTTCAGCCTTTTCCCGGAGCTGCGCGAACGCGTCGAGGACCTGCGGGTGGTTGTCGGCATTGAAGTACAGGGGCCGCGTCTGGACGTAGTCGCGGCGCAGATCGGTCAGCAGCATGCCCCAGGCGGAAAACACCGACGAATTCACGGGCACGATCACTTTGCGCACCTTCAACTCTTCCGCCAGGGGCAGGGCGTGCATCGCTCCGCCCCCTCCGAATGCGATGAGCGCAAATTCGCGCGGATCGTGGCCCTTGTTGGTGGACACCAGTCGCAGGGCGTTGACCATGTTGGCGTTGGCGATCTGCACGACGCCGCGGGCGATTTCCTCTCGGGTGAGCGACAGAACGTCTTCCAGGGATGCGAACGCGCGATTCACCGATGACCAGTCGGGATCGACTTCCCCGCCTACGAAGCTGTCGGGATCGATACGGGCAAGAACCAGGTTGGCGTCGGTGGTGGTGACGCGCGTGCCGCCCCGGCCATAGGCGGCCGGTCCGGGATCGGCGCCTGCCGACTGTGGGCCCACATGGAGTTTGCCTCCCGCATCCACCCAGGCTATGGACCCGCCGCCCGTACCGATTTCGACGATTTCCGACACCGGCGTCTGGATCGGGTAGCCCGGGGACTTGCGGGTCTTCTCGATGTGATACTCGGTGGTCACGCGGACCCTGCCGTTTTCGACCAGCGCGCACTTGGCCGTAGTGCCGCCGATATCGAGCACGATCAGGTTGGGTTCGCCGATCAGCTTCCCCAGGTACGCAGCCGCAAATATGCCGCTGGCCGGCCCGGACTCGACCATCGCGATGGGGTTGTGCTTGGCGGCCTCCGCCGTCGTGATGCCGCCATTGGATTGCATCATGTAGGGGCTGCGTCGGAAGCCGCCCTCCTCGAGGCTCGCCTCCAGTCGCTCGATATAGGCTTCGGCTATGGGATGCACGTAGGCCGCCAGCACGGTGGTGTTGGTGCGCTCGTACTCGCGCCATTCGCGGGAAACTTCGTGGGAAGCGATGACCGATACCTCCGGCCACAGGCGCCGGATTTCCTCGGCCGCGCGCTGTTCGTTGGAAGGGTTGATGTAGGCATGAAGAAAGGCGACCGCGATCGCTTCCACGCCTTCGCTCCTGAGGTAGTCGATATGCTCGGGAAGCGAACTCAAGTCCACGGGCTCTTGAATTTCGCCGTGATAGGTCGTTCTCTCCGGAATCTCCAGCCTCAGGTAGCGGTCCACGAAGGGCTTGGGCTTGCGGAAATTGAAGTTGAACAGATCCGGCCGGTTGCCCCGTGCTATTTCCAGCACGTCCCGAAAGCCCCGGGTCGTGATCAGTGCGGTCTTTGCTCCCTTGCGCTCCGTGAGCGCGTTGATGACCACCGTGCACCCATGGGCAAAGAAATCGAGTTCGGAAGGCGCCAGGTCCAGCTTTTCGAGGCTCGACATGACACCGACCTCAAAGTCCGGTGGGGTGGTGTCAACCTTCGAGCAACGGACCTCACCGCCAGCCTTCCCGACGCGGTAGAGCACGAGGTCGGTAAACGTCCCGCCCACGTCGCTGGCCGCGCGCGCAATAGGCCTAACCTTCATTAGAACTAGGTTAGCGATCAATGCCCGCTAGGAAACCCACCCGTTTGGGCAGGTTGGCGCGTTGCAATCTTCGGTACACTCTGGCAAGTGCGCAAGCCAGCGCTGATGGAGGCCGTAAATGCCTGAAGGGTCCGCGCCCGGTTCCTGGGCATCCCTGTATCGCGACCATATCGCGGAGTGGGACAAGCGGGTCGCCAGCGCGTGCGGCGCATGCGGAGTTGACGGGATCGTCGTGTTCTCGGGCGCAGCGAAGTATCGCCACCGGGACGATCTCGAGTATCCGTTCTTCGCCGAACCCTACTTCAAGGCCTGGGTGCCCAACGCCTATCCCGACTCCGCCCTCAAGATCGTTCCGGGCGAAACCCCGGTGCTGGTCTGGTTGCAGCATGAAGACTTCTGGCACATGCCGGCGCCCGAACCTTCCGGATTCTGGGCTCAATACATGGAGATTCGCAGCATCTCGAAAAAGGGTGACCTGCTGAAGGAATTGGGCGGGGTGTCGCGGTTGGCCGGCATCGGCGAGGAAGCGCGGGAAGCAATGGGATTAGCGAGCGTCAACGACAGGAAGCTGCTGACGCGCCTGGATTACCACCGCGCTTACAAGACGCACTACGAGGTCGCATGCATAGAGGAAGCGAACCGCGTGGCCGCGAAGGGGCATGCCGCCACCAGCGAGGCGCTGACGGGGCAGCCGTCGGAATTCGAACTCAACGGCATCTATTGCCGCTCGTCCGGACAGCGCGAGTCGTCGCTGCCGTATCAGAGCATTGTCGCCCTTAACCAGCACGCGGCGATCCTGCACTACCAGAACCTCGACCCGCGACCGCCCGAGCGATTCCGCTCGTTTCTGCTGGACGCCGGGGCCTATCACAACGGCTACGCGTCGGACATCACCCGCACCTGGACGTCCCCGGACGATCCGTTCGCCGACCTGATCGCGTCACTGGATGTCCTCCAGCGGACGATATGCGAGGAGGCACGTTCCGGAACGAGCTTCATCTCGCTGCATGATCGGACGCATCAATTGCTGGCCGAATTGCTTGCGGACCATGGAATCATCCGTTGCTCCGCGGATGAAGGTTACGGACGAGGCCTATCGCGCACCTTTCTGCCTCACGGACTCGGTCACCTGCTGGGTCTGCAGGTCCACGATGCCGGCGGCCGCCTGGAGTCGCCCGACGGAGCCGAGCGCAGTCCCCCGTCCGAGCATCCGTTCCTGCGCCTGACCCGGCCGCTGGAGCCCGGGTTCGTCGTTACCATCGAACCGGGCCTGTACTTCATACCCGCCTTGCTGAACGAGGTCCGCAACGGGCCCCTCCGCAATGCCATCAACTGGGAAACCGTGGAACAGTGGCTGCCCTACGGGGGAATCCGGATTGAGGACGATGTGCTCGTGACCGAGAACGGCAGCCGGAATCTGACCCGGCCTGCATTGGAGCGCTGCGGCATCGCCTAGCGGGTCCAGGCCTTCGGGAACGGGCGTATCCGCTCGCGATACTGTTGCAGTGCAGGTTCAGGAGCCGAAGCTTCGGCGCAGAGTCAGCCGCCAGTTTCGCTCCGGTCGCGCCAGTACGACCATGTCGCCGAATATCTGCGGGAAATTGCCCTGGAAATAGAGTTCGTCGAGCGCGTTGTTGACTCCCAGGATAGCGGTCCAGCGGCGGATGGTCCACGAAACCGATGCGTTCGCCAGCGTGTATGCAGGAAGCCGCACGGTGCGCGCCACCCCGGACCAGGCGGGGCCCACCCGGCTGACGCTCAGGGTCAGCGCCAGATCGCGCGCCGCCTGCCAGGTCCCGCCGGCGCTGACCACGAATTCCGGCAGGGCGCCGCGTTCCCGGAACCGGACGTCTCCGGCGGGCAGGACCGTCACCACGTGACCGCCGTAATGGTCTTCGGGGGCCAGGCCGGTGATCGCCGTCGGAGCGAAAATGAACCGCCCGGTAAGCGGTTCGCGATAGATGCGCGAGCGCGTGGCGGAAAACAGCAGTCCGAGACGTTCGCTCACGGCGGCGCGCACATCCAGCTCCAGTCCCCGGCCCAGCACCGCCAGATTCGCGTCGGCGAACGCCGAGTAGTCGATGCGTTTCTGCTCATACCAGGCCAGGGCCGCCTGCAGACGCCCGCCCAATCCGGCAAATTTCAGCCCTGCCTCCCGAAGCCTTGAGGTTCCCAGCGGCCCCTCTCTGACGTTGCGCACGGAAATCTCTCCGGATTGCCCTCCCAGGGACAGGGCCTGCTCGGCAATGGTGACGTACGGACGCCAGCCGCCCAGCGTCACGCTGACCGACACGCTCCACGACAGCTTGCTTTGCACCGTGGACGCCGAGGCGTTCGGCGTGGCCGTCACGAGTGGCCCGGGGCCGTTGGACGAAGTCAGGTCGTAGCGGTCCCAGCGGGCGCCGGCCAGCACCGACCAGCGTTCCATGAAAGTCACGTCCGCCAGCGCCGCCATGCCCAGGTTCAGCCAGTCCGTCGCGACATCGGTAGTGTGGGCTTCCTCGCCTGGACTGGCGAAGGCCGAGTCGCGCAGGTCGAGCGGGGACGGCGGCTTGCTGATGTCCCTGCGGTTGAAGAACTCGTAGGAAAAGTCCTGGCGGGCCCGCGTGTCGTAGTAGCGCAGGTTGGGCGCGAGAACCAGATCGGCTGTGAGCATCCGGCCCAGTTCCAGACCGCGGAATACGGCTTCCAGACGCTCCTCAACCAGCACCGTGCGGTGCTGCTGCGAAAACCCGTAGCTGGACACGATGTGCCGGTCGGCGTAATCGAGGAACAGCTTCTGACGCAATGTAACCCGGCCCAATTCCGCGAACACGTCGAAGTAGGCGGCCAGGGACTCGGCCGCGCCGCTGTCCGACAGCGCGCAAAGGCAATGTTCGGCGCCGATCGGCACGTGCCGCAACGTGTCCGGGTTGAGCCGCAGCGCCTGAAGTTCGGCCTCGCTGGCGAACGTCAGGCCGCTCTGCCCGTAGGGCTGGAACACGGCCAGCCGATTGCGCGGGCTGACGGCGAGCACTTCGCGCTGGCTGATCCGTCCGTCGCGGTCGCTGTCCAGGTTCACCAGCGGCTCGCCGGACAGGTACAGACCCTCGTCGATGAGCTTCTGATCGACGCGGTTCCAGCCGGCGTTCTCCGCGCCGCGCCAGCGCTGGTACTGCTGCCCCGCTTCGATCCAGACGTCGCCGCGCAGGTCCACGACCAGGGTTCCCTGCAGCATGAGTTGCCGCTGTCCCGGATGTTCCCGGTAGTAACTTCCCGCGTCCTCCCAGAGGCCGAACACGTGATAGCCTGCCGGTTTTCCGAACAGGCGCGCGGGACCGCCGCGCTGTCCTTCGAAGCCATAGCGGTTCCAGGAACCGACTCGGACGGCCACGTCGCCTCTGGGCGCCTCGATGAATCGGTCCTCGTCGGCGCGTGCGGTCTTGGGCACCAGGTTGATGTAGCCCGAAATCGATCCCGCGCCGTGGATGGGCGAGGCCGGCCCGCGCACGACGTCCACCCGGTCGGCGGCTCGAATGAGCGATTGCCATCCCCCGGCGCTGACCAGCCGGCGCATGCCGCGAAAGTGCGTGTCCGCAAGGGCGCCCCGCAGGTCGATGCTGGCCGCCAGCCCGAAGAACGAGGCCGTATGGGCGCCGGGGATGATCTGCGAGAAGTCCTCCACCGTCTCGACCCCGTGCCGCACCAGCAGCTCTTCGCTCAGGGACGCGGTGGAGCGGGGCGTTTCCCACGCCGTCTTGTCCAGGCCGAAAACCGTATCGCCGGGGGCGGCGTCCATCACCCCGAACGGGTCGGCTGCTCCTTCGGGCAGCCGCTCCCCCTCAACGACGAGTTGCTCGATTTCCGGGTCTTCAGGCTGCGCGCCGGACGCTTGTCCCGCCTTCACGTAAGCCGGCAGGGAAAGCACTGCCGCTGCCAGGACCGCGACAGCGGATATTCGCGCTTCGACCGCCCTCGGACCCTCTTCGCGCATCTGAGCCGTTACGGCCGTCCGGCTATTCGCTGGCGGCTTGTTCTGCGGCCTCGGCGCTCCAGGCTTCCCTTACCGCGCGCCCGCGCTCAAGCAGGGGCGTGAATTTCTCGTAATCCACCTCCTTCTCCCTGAGCTTGTCGATATAGGCCGTGGGTGTCAGGGGCGACTCCGCCCAATGGATAAACCGCCATCCCTCGGGCTTCTTGCGCAGGACCGCGCTCATCCGGATTTCCTCGCCCAGGGGGCTCCTTCCTCGCATCTTCATTTCGAAATGCATGTACCAGACGGCAATGGCCAGATCGTCGGCGATGAGCTTGACCGAAATGTCATACATCTCCTCGCGCAGCGCTTCCAGCACCGGATTCGGCAGGGGCGGAGCCAGGTAGGCCCTGAGCGGCTCCCAGCCGAGGAACCAGCGTTCCTGTTCCTCGGCCAGGTAGAAGGGCACCTCTTCGTCCTGATCCCACAGATCCAGCACCTTTCGGAAATCCTGGGTGTTCCAGACTTCCGCGGTGTGGTGAATAAAGGCCTTTATGGCTTCGATTTCGTCCTGATCGGCAGCCTGGGCCGAATCGATCGAATGTGCAGTCATGGTCAATGCCACTCCCAATAGAAAAGTCGCCCGCAGCGACGCAAACACGGTAGAACGCACAATTTTCCCCTTGCCGGTGCCAACACGGCAATCGTAAACGGTTTCCGCGGGCAACAGACGCGTCAGGCGCCGGCAACAAGCAGGCGGTAGCCGATGTCGAGTTCCGTTTCCTTCAGAAGCGCTCCGTACTTGCGTTGCCAGTGCCCGGATTCGAGGTCGGCGCTCAGTTGCGCGAGCCCGCTCTCCGGGTCGGACAGCTTGGCAAAAGTGGACATCGCGCCGCGCACGCGCTCGTCGAGATAGTCGTCGGGGCGTCGCCAGCAGGAGCCGAGAAAGCCGTCGGTGCAATCGTGCGGAACGGGGACTGTCCGCACCGTAACGGATCCGAGTTCGCGCTCGAAGTCACCGACCGACGGAAATATCCGACGGTCGATCTCGAAGAGTTCCGGAAAATAGTCGGTCAACCAGAATCCCCGCGATTCGGGGTCGCATGTCAGCACAACGACACGGTCGCGCGCAACGCGCCTTAGTTCCCCAAGCCCTTTCGCCCGGTCGCGCCAGTGATGCACGGACAGGATCGCCATCGCCGCGTCGAAACTGTCATTCTCGAACGGCAAGGAGTCCGCCGTAGCCTGGATCGCGGCGGCGCTGCCCTCCGGCCGTTGCGCGATCATCGTCAGCGAAGGCTCCACCGCCACGACGTGCCGGTCGGTGGGCTCATAAGAACCGGCCCCGGCGCCGACGTTGATGACGGACTTCGCATCACCCAGCGCTCCCCATATCGCCTTCTCGATGCGCGGATCGGGCCTTCGAAAGTCCGCATATCCGCGCCCGATCCTGTCATAGAGCGCCGTCATCACGGCAGGATAACAGGCGCCCTGGGCGGCGGCTGCCGGTTATTTGGCCGGAAGGCTTGCAGCGAAGGCGGCTGCTTCCCCCACCCAGGTTTTCAGGTCCCGCTCGGACTCCAGTCCCGCAGGCTCCACCAGCGCCCATCCCTTCATGACGCGGCCCGTTATGTTGGCGGGCTGGGTGTGCGGTCGGGCAAGCGTTTCCTCGTGCTTGTCCTTCCCCATACGAACGATCAGCGAACCCTTCCATGTCCCAAGGCACATGTTGCCGTTGATCAGGAAGCAGATGCCCCCGAACATCCCCTTCTCGGAAAAACCCGCGTGGCCGTCAAGCAACGGACGGATTCGCTCAATCAATACTTCGTCTTCAGTCACATTTTCTCCTGCCGGCTCTTCACTCAGTGCTTGCCGCTGTCGTCGTTTGTATCAGTGGAACGGTGTCGTGGGTCCAGGCGGTGGGGTTGGATAGCCGGGCGGGGGAGGGGATCGCGCAGTAGCGGTGGCCGCGGTCCAGCTCTTCCAGCGCCGCCAGATCAATCTGACAACCTCTGTTTCTCAGCCGCCCGAGGATCTCCCAATACCCCTTGAGCATCGTGTCGTCCGGATCGATAACGAGGTCGCGATCGCTCGGCCGTAAGGGTCCGTTCTTCGGCAATTGGGTTTCGGCAAGTGCGCGATCCTCGTTGACGTTTTTCATATTGCGCATCAGAAACCCTTCGTCATGCTCGGGTTCGGCCATGAAATTGCGGGTAAACAGGTAGCGCATGGCGGTCGTTTGCGAGTCGATGGGCGTGGACATTTCGTAGAACGTAATGAATACGCCCGACCCTTCGCCGCCGATCTCGAGATGTCCCTTGAACGTGAATCCGGAAACAAAGAACGTAAGCGTCGAGGCGATGTGCTTGTCTTCTTCGCGTATCTCGCTCCAATCACCCTTGGGCTGCTCAAACGGCGTGCGAATGTGCGATGAAATGCTGTAATCGTCCGGACAAGAGATGTTCTCCTTCGGCGTAAAGCTGCCGATGAATTCCTGCCCGTGCACGATGGGAACGTGAACCAGATCGATGTTCGCGAACTTCGCCCAGTGGTAGTTCGCGTTCCAGACTTCGCCGAATTCAACCGTGCGCCAGCCGTCAGTCTCGATCTCCGGCATGTCGGGTATGGGCGGGGCGGTTTCCGGTTTGTCCCCCAGGAACGTCCAGATCAACCCGTGCCGTTCCTCGGTGGGGTAGGAGTCGGTTTTGGCGCCCGGAGGCATTTCGAAACCTTCGGCCTGGGACGGTATGGACCTGCAGAGGCCGTCGCCGGCAAACTGCCAGCCGTGCTGCGGACATTGCAGCGTGCCGTCTTCAAGGCACTTGCCCTGGGCCAGACTCACCCCCCTGTGGGGGCAGACGTTGCTCAGGCAGTGCGCTTTTCCGTCGGCGTCCCGGAAGAGGACAAAGTCCCGGTTCAGCATTCGCACTTTCACCGGTTCGTCCTTCAGTTCGCTGCTGAACGACGCGACGTACCAGAGATTGATGTACATGGTTCGAACTCCGTGAAAGCCCTGTCAGGCCATTCTCCTGACAATCAGCGCCCAGGCAATGACGACAAGGTTGGCCACCATCATCATGACAAACGGTGCGGTTACGCCGATAGTGTCGAAAATGCGGCCGCCTGCGAAGGTCCACAAGGCGATGCCGACGCCGCCGAATACACCCAGGAACCCGAGCACCGCGCCGCGCGACGGCTTGGGCGCCTGTTCTCCGGCCAGGGCATTGTTGGTCACGACGATGCTGATCTCGCCGGCGGCCAGAACGATCACGCCTGCGAAAACAAGGACCGAA
This sequence comes from Caldilineaceae bacterium, assembly GCA_026914085.1. GTDB lineage: Bacteria > Chloroflexota > Anaerolineae > Caldilineales > Caldilineaceae > Bin5. Next base: position 23,078 of record JAPPKG010000390.1, read on the forward strand.
AACGGATCTCCGACCGCCCACAATGCGCCGTATCCGACCGTGGCCAGAACGAAGGCGACCACCATTACGCTGACCTTGTGGAATCGGTCGTTCAGGTAACCCGCCACGTAAGCCCAGGCCACGACGGCAACCTGGTGAACGGCCAGCAAGGTGCCGGCCCGGACGGTGGCGTCTCCTATCGACATTCCGGCGTCCAGCGCGGACCGGGCAACCCACAGCGGAAGGAATATGCCGATGATGGCCAGGTCGCCGCGGCCGATGAACGCGGCTCCGTAGGTCAGGGCCAGGGTGCGGTTGCGCAGCCCCAGTTTGAGCGCTGTTACGGCGGAAGCGAGCGGGCCGGCCTCCTGAGGTTCGTCTGTTGCCGATTTCTTCTTGAGGCCGAGTCCCAGAATGATGGCCGACAAGAAGCAAAGGCCCGCCGTGATCCAGAAAACCGTGCGGCCGGCCGCCGCTCCGTCGAACCCGGCGTTCTCCAGCATGGCGGGCAGTCGGGACATGACGACGGTCATGATCATCACGCCGATTCCGCTGATGACATTGAGCGCGCCGATCACCTTGCCCCGCGACTCGCCCCGGCTGTAATCGACGGCGACGATCGTGAACATCACCAACGCCGTGCTGCTGCCGATCGCGAAGACGGCGCGAAACAGCATCAGTTGCGTCGCGGAGTCCGCTAGCGGGTAAAGCAGATACCCGAGGCCCATGAAGAAAAATCCGGCGGCGTAGAAGGCCCGCCGGCCCCACCGGTCGGACAACCCGCCGATCAAACACATCGTGAGAATCGCCACGCCTTCGTGCACGGCAGCCAGGCGTCCCGTCACGGATCCGATGTCCGACGGGGGCAGCGCCAGGATGTTGATCAACAGATACGGCTGGATGAGATTGATGTAGACCAGCAGACTGAGCGTCGTCAGGCTGGCGTAGACGGCCGCCAACGCGTGCCGGCGCGTGACGCCCCGGGTCAGGCGAATCGAGCCGATTCGCACGCTTTTTGCGGGGCCGTTCCGTGTCATGGTTCCGCGAGCCAATCCTGGAACTTGTCGATGCGGTTGGTCTGGATCGCGCCGCCGTATCCGCGTGGGATTATTTGGGCATACTCGGAGGTCTCCGGCAGATCGTGAATGGACTCCGTCTGGTACGGATGCGTCAGAATCACCATCGTATCGACGCTGCGCATTCGATCCACGAATCGATGCGGCCAACCCCAGAGCACCCACGCGTAGTTGGCGTACATACCGACTGCGATGTTTCGACAAGTGTCCGGCACGTAGCCGGTCCAGCCAACGAGCATGTAGTCGCGAAGGCATCTTCCGGCTGACGCCCGTGAGACTGCGCGAAGCGACGGATGAGCTTTCCGGATTGCGTCTACGGCGTCCGAACCGCCGAATATCAGCAGCCGGTTGACGTCCTCGGGACCGCGTGCAACAAGAAAATCACCCAAGTTGACCGCCTCGTTCCGATCGTTGCTCTTGACATCGATTACGAACCCTTTTCGCGGGAAGCGGTCAAGAACCTCTTCAAGCGAAGGCATCAGGGCAATGCCTTTGCCCCTCAGCGGATACTCGTTGCTCTCCGTGTAGTAGCCGTAGCCGATATCGAGGGCCTTGAGCTCCGCCATCGAGTAGTCAATCAGGCGCCCCGCGGCGTTCGTCTTGCAGTCGAGGACATCGTCGTGGAATACCGCAAACTGTCCATCGGCAGTCGCACGAACGTCGAACTCGACGTAGTCCGCGCCGAGATCGAATGCGGCTTCGATCGAAGGAATCGTATTTTCGATGTAGCTGTGTTCGCTGTCGTGAATACGGCTGACGCATGCGGAGTAATCCTCGTGCTCCGGATGCATCTCAGGCGCAGATCCGCGATGGGCAATCAGAAGAGGCTTGTCGTCGCCCGCGGAAAACAGCGAAGTATTGTTGAGCCACACCAATCCCAGGATGGCAGCCACGAAAAGCAGCACGCGTTTCGCTCGTCGCTTCAAGACCTTCCCACTCATGATGACTCGGGATTATGGCAATAACGCAATCGGAGCAATAGATATTCCGACCAGTTTGGAATAGTCACAACAAGCGAAATCTCAAAGTTATTTTTACTTGGTAATAACGATTGCGAATACTTTAAGCTTCACGATTGGCATATATATTGACAGAAATATAGTAATAGTGTATTAAATATGTCCACTTAATTTAGGATTTGCTAGAAACATTAGGGTTTTTCCTCATGCAACAAATCGCAGCAATCAGGGAACTGATGCGTCACGAAAGGACGGGACCGCCCGTATTTACCAAGAAAGACTTGGCGAAGATTTTTCGTGACGATGATACGAACGCGTTGAATGCCGGCCTGAACCGACTGGTTCGGAACCGGGTACTGCAGCGCGCAGTCAAAGGCGTGTACGTCAATGCGCTTTCGTCCAATCAAGGTGCCGACACTCTCGAACATATCGCCCGGGCGATGCGCCGCGGCCACCACAGTTACATCAGTCTCGAGTCTGCTTTATCTGAGTACGGGGTAATCTCGCAAATTCCGATGCGTCTTACCGTAATGACCACGGGGCGCAGAGGCGAATACTCGACCCCCTTTGGGGTCATCGAATTCACCCACACAGCCCGTTCTGTTCTTGATGTCATCAATGGCACGGTGGATGCTGGACGGCCGCTACCGCTGGCTACCAAGCACATCGCCTACCGTGATCTAAAGCGTGTTGGACGCAACCTAGAACTAGTCAATGAGAGCGAACTCGATGAGGAAGACTGAGAACATCCTTCATGCGTTGACGGATCGAGCCATGCAGGACAAAAAGGTTGCGCACATGCGGGCCGTCATCCAAAAGGAGTTGCTCCACTACGACATCCTCTATTGCCTTGAACAGGCAAATCTGCTGAGCGGCCTTGTCTTCCAGGGAGGCACCTCGCTCCGGCTCTGCTACGGTGCGGATCGCTATAGTGAAGATCTAGATTTTGCGGGCGGTCTGGACTTTTCATCGGCACAGTTTGCGATACTTAAAGATCGCGTTGAGTCTCATGTGAGTGGGCGGTATGGCTTGGAAGTCACTGTCAAGGAGCCGAGGTCCATTACGAATGAACAAGTTCGTTCAGGAGTCAACGTAGATCGTTGGCGGGTGTCGGTCGTTACCGATCCTGGGCGCAGCGACATCCCAAAGCAGCGTATTCACATTGAGATTGCCAGCGTTCCAGCCTACACATCAGAAGTGCGGAAATTGCAGGCCAACTACGAATTCCTGCCGGACGGGTACGCAGACCTGTTGGTAGTGGTCGAGTCGCTGGATGAGATCATGGCCGACAAGCTCCTCGCTCTGGCTGCTTCTCAGAAACATGTTCGCCACCGAGACTTTTGGGACTTGGCATGGCTCAGGCAGCGGGGTGCTAACGTGCAACCGGAACTGGTGGAGCGAAAGATCTCAGACTATGAAGTGGCGGATTATCCGACACTGCTTGATTCTCTCATCGAGCGCGCGCCGGCGATCATTTCCGGAAGGCAATTCCATGGACAAATGAAGCGCTTCTTGCCGGAGGACCGGTATCAGCGCTCGTTCGGCAACCCGAACTTCGAACGCTATCTGACAGCAACCATCGGCGAGTTGCTCGGTGAACTGAAGGCCGGACTCGTTATGTAATATGGCCGTCGAAGGAGGATTGCACCCATGAATGAGCTTTTGCTTGGACTGTTGGGCGTGGTGCTTGGCTGCAGCTTCGGTCTTGCAGGCATATTCCTCGGAGCGCGTTACAGCATTGTCCCAACCTTTGGCTGGCTGTCCAAGCGGGTCTATCTGGGCATTGCCTCGGGCGTGATGTTTGTTGTCGTATTTCCTGCACTCATGTTCCGCGTCGTATTTCCCGATGCCGACTGGGTTAACACGCGGCTCTGGATCGCGTTAGCTGCCCTTGCGGTGGTGTTCCTGATACCGATTGGCTTCCATTGGTGGGGATCCAGAAAGAGCTGATTCAGGCAGAAAGAACTGGGCAGGCCACCTGCCGAGGAGAATTTGCCGGCCCGAAGATCGCGACAGTCGTGTTCACTTGATGCGCCGATAGATGAAGCCAAGCACGAGCGCGAACAGGCCGAACTGAACGACGAGATACGCGGTTTCCATTGCGATGAAGCCGCCCGCGTTCGGCACGTTCTGTTTCGCGACCAGGGCCAGGACATGCGACGTCCAGAAAAACAGCCCCATGAGGCCCGCGTAATGAAAGGCCCGGGCAAAGCCGGCACGGCCGGAATGAAATAGCGGATAGATCACTGCCAGGACCAGGCCCTGAATGACGATCGCCGCCAGGCCTGCGAGGACATTCGGCTCTCCCTCGAAATAGCCGAAGGTCTGATACATCTCTTCGAAAAGCCCAAGATGCCAACCCAATGCGAGCGGGAAAACAATCACGACATAGCCTGCCGCCGCCAAGAGCATCTTCATCATTGCCCGATCCTTACATACCCGGGACGCTCGCAAGGAAGTTGTTTTCCTGGAGATCGGCGACCGGACAACTTAAGTTGCCAATCAGAGTCCTTCGCTTAACTCCACCAATTCGTAATAAGTCTGCATGTACCCGTCGACCTGACCCTTGAGAAACACGTAGTCACCGTCGTTTGTGGTCCATACGTTGTAGATCGGGTGTTCTTCGGGCAGTCCCCCGACCGCCACGAATTGAAAGTGATGCGCCGTAAACGAGCCTGCATCCACCGTGATGTCCTCATCCCCGTGATAGATCACCGTAGGCCGGGCTGTCGCAATGGTCGGCCCTGTCGCACCGCGATGATCGGTCGACGACAAAAAGTGTTCAAACGTCTGCGGTTCACCGGGTTTGGATAAATCCACACCGGCGCAGACCCAACCGTCATTCTGAATGGCATGGCCGCCGAAGACGGGGCAAATACCCGAGTACGGCACACGTTGAGACAACCGGCCTTCCGTGGTTGTGACCGTCTCGCACTCGGCAACCCCATTGGCAAAGCGAAACCAGCCCGAGCCGCGGAATTCATCCCCGATGGTGATGCGGACAAAGGCGTCAACAGGTGAAAAGCCGCTGTCGACGGTGAGCTGGACAAAACGCAATACACTGGGCCGGTCATCGATTTCACCGTGAGACATCAGCGACCGGCGGCCATCGGAATGCCGCGTCAGGGTCCACACTTCCCGTCCCCGTTCCTCACCCATGCGGTCCGGCTTCCTGGAGGTGTATAGCAGGCGCCCCTTGCGGGACAAATGGTCGCGCTGGTGGTACTCCTTGATCATGAATGAACTCCCCTGGCCGCCAGTCTTTTATCCAAGTGTCTTTTCATATTCCACCAGTTCGTAATGGGTCTGCATGTACCCGGCGACTCCACCCTTGAGGAAAGTGTATTCCCCGTCTGTCGAGGTATACACCTCATAGGGCGGGTGTTCTTCGGGGAGGTCGGTGTTGGTCGGCACCTGGAAGTGATGGGCATCGAACGTGCCGGCGCCGACGGTGATTTTTTCGTCACCCACATACACCAGGTCCAGACGCAGGGGGTAAAGCATCGGGCCGGTCGCACCTCTGTGGTCGGGCGAGCACAGCAGCAACTCGTCGATGCTTTGCCGGCCGGGACCCTTGCTGAGGTCGTAGTGGGAAAAGTGCCAGCTGTCGCAGGCGATGGCATGGTTCTGAAAAGACTTCAATGGGCCGTGTTTGTGGTCCATACGCTGGGACACCCGGCCTTCCAATGCGGTGTACGTCTCACACTCCGTATAGTCGTCATGGAATTTGAACCACCCCGTGCCCATGAACTTGTCGCCGACGGTAAGCCGGACGAAACAATCCTGGGGCATCCAGTTTTCGTCCACTGTGTAAGTGGCATCGCGCATAACGGAGGGGCGGTCGTCGATTTCCGTATGAACGCCAATGGTGCGGCCACCCCAACCGTACTTGGTAATGGTGAAGAACTCCCGGCCGCGTTCCTGATCCAGCCGTTCAGGTTTTTTCGACGTATAGGCGATCACACCCCGCACGACTGTGTGATCGATTTGCGTAACCGGCAGGCCCGTGCTCGCATCGTTCATGTGGGTCCCTCCTGAAACCGGTTCCGACCGGTTCCTGTCATTGATTGATTGTTGCCGTGCGCCATCATACGCTGGCCGTTGCGGTTGTCTACGGACCCCATGCACGCACGACCTGTCAATCTACCGGGTAGAGTCGTGGAAACCAGCGTTCCACGACATCGAGTGGGAAGCCCAGGCGCACCGGAGCGCGCGGGCCCTTGGAAACGAGCAAGCCCTTCTTCAGCAGTGTGGAGAGTATCTGGCGGCTGCGCCGTTCCTGGTAGCCGGTGATTTCCGGCGCCCGTCCGCGTGCGAATTCTCCCACCAGAAGCGCCTCGCGAAGCAGCGAACCGGAGCGCGCGGGCAAGCGCCCGGCGGCCACTTCATCATCGGTGTAGAGTTTCATTCGTCGCAATAGTTCGCCGGGTAGCAGGAGCGAGCTCATGAACTCGACCTGGTCTATGCAAGTCCGCAAGAAGAATACGCAGAATTTTTCCAGCTGCGCTGCGGATCTTTCTCCACGGCCGTCGTAGTTACCCTGCCGGGGTGCGTCGGCGCCCGCGAGCCTGTTCTTGTATTCGGTCACGTTGCGGGCCAGCCCGCGCGATATGGACCAGAGGCTGCTGCCGACGCCGGAGCGCAAAAGCATGGCGTGTGACATCAGTCGAGCCACTCGTCCGTTTCCATCGTAGAAGGGATGGATCCACAGGAATCGATGGTGCGCCGCCCCTGCCGCGATGATGGTCCGCGTCCTGGACAGCCAGTTCCTTGTGTAGGCGGTTTCAAAATGATTCAGAAAGCGCGGCAGGTCGGCTGCGGGCGGAGCGATGTGCCGGCCCACCGCCACTCCGCCGTCGCGGATTTTTCCGGGCACAACGCGCACCTCCGCGCCTGTATCCGGGTTTTCGACCCGGAGCAACTCGTCGGGCAAACGTAGGCAGAATTCCTCGTGAATCCATTGGATATACGCGGTCGATACCGGCAACTCCTGGGGATCGTCACCGTTGTCAATCAATCTTTGCACTTCGATATGCGCGCGGGCTTCCTGCTGCAAAGCGCGCCTTTCGGGGTCCGGTGAGTACTTGTCCTCCAGCGCTGCTTCGATGTCTCGCGGGTGCGTGTTGTGTCCCTCGATGAGATTCGAGTAGTAGCAATTCATGGAGCGCACGAGGTCCCCGATGCTCTCTCGCACGGTATGTTGAATCTGCCCTTTAAGCGCGCTTGCCTTTGCGATGAGCTCAACGGCAAGGTCGGTCATGCCCGCCTTGTCGTCGCGGGGCAGCATGGGTTCCATCATTATGGGAAGCATAGTGCCGGTCATTATGCCGGTTTGAATGCCGGAAGGCAATATATATAAATCAATTACTTAGTATTTTCAGATGCACATAGAACGGCATATGAATGCCGGTATCTATGCCGGTAGATGTGTTACGCTCCTTGTTTCCGTGTCCTGTTCACAGAAGACGATCAGGTTCATCGAACCCTTGTGACGTGCGCTGGGTACCAATATTCCATCCGCACCAAGGAAAGCGCTCGCTTCGGCGACTTGCTGAGACCGCGTGTACTCGCCGTATCGCTTCAGATATAAGCGTCTGCGTCAAGACGATCGAGAATCGCAATGACTTCTTCCGTTCTTTTTTTTCTTATGAGATCGATCGCGCGCTTGCCCTCTAGTTGGGGATGAGGTGCGTAAAGCCAAGCGCGGACTTGTTCCTGGCGGTAGTACTCGCCCAGTCGCATGATTACGTATGCCAGGTCGGAAATAATGAGTTGCGTGGCCGGGCGAGGTGATTTGTGACCATTCGCCCAGCGGGAAACGGTGGCCTTGGAGACCCCCGTAAAGTTTGCGATATCCGTTCCCCTGAGTCCGCCGGATTCCTTCATCTGGTCGAGGAACATATTGACCGGCCTCGTGTATGCAGTGTTCAACAGGCTGCCCACTGGGAAGAATTAGTAGTCCGAAAACGTTCGGGCCTTCTCGTCGCCGAACGGTAAACATCAAGAGCGCGATCCTTTTCCCGCCAGTTGCCGTAGACTTTCTTAACCTCACGGACGCCAGGGCGACCAAGAGCGGCCTCAAGCAGCTCCGCATGTTTCTGCGCACGCTCGGACGCCGAGCGTTTCTCCATTTGCGTCTTTGCCATCATCCTTCCTCCTGCAATTGTGGCGCTCGTGTAACGCTCTGGTGTCATCCTTAGGTTGCAGCGTCACTTCCCAGCTGTGGTTGGGCGGCGGACAGAACCAAACGAAGGTCCAATGCTTGCAGGACCTTGAGCACGGTGGCGAATCCTGGATTGCCATCCGCCGAAAGCGCCTTGTAGAGGCTCTCCCGACCAAGTCCTGTCTTTGCTGCGATTCGCGTCATGCCGTGCGACCGGGCCACATCGCCTAGCGCAGCTGCTATTAGCTGAGGGTCGCCGTCCTCGAACGCCGCATCGAGGTAGGCGGCAATGTCCCGTTCATCCTGCAAATGATCCGCCGCGTCCCAGGGGCGGGTTTTGATCGGTTTAGCGGTCATCTTTTCTTATCCTCCGCGCTATTTCGTGAGCCCTCAGGATGTCCTGTTCTTGGGTGCGCTTGACGCCACCGTTGAGCAGCAACACTTCCTTGAGGCTTCGTTCGACCAGATACACGCGGTAGCCCGGGCCATAATCAATGCGAAGCTCGGACACACTTTTTCCAACACGCCGGACATCCCCTGGATTGCCCAAAGACAATCGGCGGATGCGTACAGCAATCCGTGCCTTCGCCCGCCGGTCGCGGAGCTTTTCGAACCATCTTTCAAAGGCTTCGGTCTGACGGACACTTGGCACTTATGGATTGTATCCGACAGGATACAATCGGGCAAGTTTATTTGGCGTTGTGGTGGTTGGCTCGCCAGCCCAACTCCTAACTACTAATTTGACATGAATTAGTAGTAAATTGACATTTCGCATTCTCGGCTATATTTTCCCGCCTAATTCCCCTTGTGGTTTCGACCGCAAGGTGCGGGCCTCTTCGGAGGCCCTTGCTTTATTGGGGCCAGGCCCATGCCCAACGGCGGATCGGACTGCTGCGGAACCTGTTGGTTCAATCGAAAGAACCGCGGTAAACGCGACTGGCCGAAGTATGCCGACAGCACCGAGCCCGACCATTGCGAAATCAGGGACCTGGCCATCGAGGATCCCTTCTACACGTATTGTGCCAACCACCCGCACCGCAGGCCTGATCGCGACCCCATACCGATCGGTCCGGTAACCCGCCACGGTGGTTGGGACGAAGAGCCGCCTTACTCCGAGTATCCGCGATATGTCTGGAAGCCCTCGCCGGACAATGAGGAAGTCCGCCAACACCTGCTATCCCTGCTCGACTCCATCTTCGAGCACATGCTCGACGACGAGTATCCGATAGGGAATCCCCTGGGTGCGATGGTCGTATGGCAGCTGGGAGAATTCCGCGAGCGACGCGCCGTCGAAAGGCTTACAGAGCTGAGCGAGGACAGGCTCGGGAGGCTGGTGGATGCAGCGAACGAGGCGTTAGCGAAGATTCAGGGCAGCGATTAGCTGGCCGAGATAGAACGCGATGAAGATCATCTCCTGGAACATGAAGCAGAAGCACGATTCGTGGCGCTGCCTGCTCAAGATGGACGACATCGACCTCGCGCTGCTCCAGGAAGCCGGCCTCAGGCGCCCCCGTGCTGGCTGTCTCGATGTATGCGCAGTGGCTTCGCACGCATAGTTTGGCGGCAAACAACTTCATATTTGCGGACAGTTCCGTTCACCACGTCATTTCCGACTTGTCGGTTTTCGTTACGAAGGCGGACGGGCATCGCGTTCTGGCCGCCGGCGATCTGAATATCCTGCGCGGTTACGGCGAACATGTCGATGCCTACTGGGCCGCCCGGTACAAGACTGTGTTTGATCGGATGGAGGCTATGGGCTTGCCTTGCATCGGTCCGGATGCCCGAAACGGCCGCCAGGCCGATCCGTGGCCGGACGAATTGCCACGGGACAGCCGGAACGTCCCCACATTTCATTCCAACCGCCAAAAGCCGGCGACCGCCACCCGCCAATTGGATTACGTATTCGCCTCCAGAGGACTCGCAGACTCACTTACCGTCCGTGCCCTCAACAGGCCGGAGGAATGGGGGACCGAGCGATCATTGCCGGATCGCGATTGAGCTCGCAGAAGACAGTTGAGCTGATGAAGATGCGTGAGGTCGCCAGCAATCAAATTGCAGAGCTTGAGCCCCGACTGTTGAAGCTCAAAGCTACACCTAAGCCTCATGTAACATTTGCGGCCACGGAGGTATGCACATGAATGAAATTTCGTTCGGTGTCCTGGGAGCAATGCTTGGCTGCAGCGTCGGTCTAGCGGGCATATTCCTCGGCGTGCGCTACAGCAAGGTCCAATCCTTTGGACGGCTGCCCAAACCTGTTTACCTTGGAATTGCATCAAGCTTGATGTTGGGCGTCGTTCTGCCGGCAACCATGTTCAGCGTCCTGCTTCCTGAGGCATCCTGGCTGGCCACACTGAGGTGGGCCGCATTGAATGCACTTGCATTGATGGGCGCACTGCCCATGCTCGCCCGCTGGCGAGCATCCAGGAGTACATAACCCGCGTTGGGACCTAGTCTCATTCTTTTGAGCGCCAGCATCTGATGGCGTAATGTTCTGCGGTCGCACATGAAAGGACCTACCGGTATCCAGCTGTGGAACGCGGGAAAGTGTTTGGTGGCTGCGGAGCTATTGCGCCGGGGCGCACATGCTGAACCTATTCTTAAAGGTCGATCTGATCAGGACGTCATCGCACACTCGCCAGACCGCACTCATATGGTGCAGATCAAGGTCAAGACGAAAGGAATACGCTCAAAGCAAGTGCCTGGATGGCAATGGGACTTGAATCTTGCGCGCCAAGCGCTGGAAGCGCCTCCCAACCAGTATGTTGTCCTAGTTGATCTAGCCCCCGCCCAGCCTGAATACTATGTCTGTCAACTCAGCCTGATCGCACAGCGTGTCTTGCAGAATCACGAGGACTTCCTCAGCCGGCATCAGGGATCCCGCCCCCGCACTCCTGATTCCCCACACACCCTAATTTTTCTCAAAGACGTTTGTGAGGGCAAAGACGCTTGGGAACAGCTCGGCGTGCTAGCAGTACGTTGAACAGAGTGAAACGGCCCGTAGTGTGGCTGCCTTTGCACCGTGATTACCAGCATCGCGATGGTTCATCGTCGAGGATTTCCTCTTCCAACAAAGCTCGGATCAAGATCAAAGAAGAACCGCTTATACCCGAAGCCCCTTGATTCCGTGAACCATTCTTCAAGCCAGTCAGTCACATTGAATGCGTTCCTCACATCCCATTCCTTCGTCCCCAACCCACTCGAAGCCGTTATGAAACATCATGTTGCGATTGATGTATCGAGGCAGATCAATCCAAACTCGTGATTAGAAGTAGGAGTGTTGATGAACGAAGAAAAAATCAGGATCGGTGTGCTAATGATCGGCTCGCTCTTTTGGTGTCAGCGACCGTATAGGGCTTAATGGCGGCGCAAGCGACTGGATATGGCGGCAATGCAGCACGTAAACGTACCCATTCGGTACGGACGCCGGTCGTCAGGGTGGAATTGTTCATTCACTATGGTGTTTTCCACCGAGCTTGGACAGGATCAACTGGGCCGCGGCATCCTGGTGCCGTGCCTTTCGGATGACTTGTTGGGTGAAGCCACTGCGCTTTGGACGGCCGAGACCCCAAAAGGGAAGAACACCGAAAAGAGGATATCGGCAGGTTGGGGATGCGTGGCGCTGTTGCAAAACAGCGAGCGTCCGATATCGACGGAACTGCGGAACCAATGGTCACAGCGCGTTTCAGAGGAACCCTGCTACGGAAAATTGAACTCTGCTTGCGGCGAGGAAGCCGTGGTCGACGACAGTGGGTTCCTGAAAATCGCTTGGCCGACCACTGACACGGGCACCGATCCCCGTTTCGATGTCATACTCGCAACTGCGACCAACCCAACAATCGTCAAGGGCAAATATCCGCCGGTCGAGGACATCGCGGCGGCATGGAGGGAGGGCACGGGAAAGGCCGACGGACGCTATTTTCGCAACAACCGATGCCACGAAATTAGAACGTTCCAGGATGACAAGATTGAGAAACTGCTGGATACGCGCGTCAGGTGTGGATGACCCGAGGTGAAGGTCTTATCGAGTGGCGGGGCTCATTCCATTCTCAACGACTTGTAATCTGTCGGTGACCATTCTTCTTGCTTTCTTTTGCAAGTATTAATCAAAGCGTACTAATGGCTAAGAAAAAGAACCAGCATTACGTTCCAGAGTTCTATTTAAAACGGTTTTCGCCCGACAAGGAAAAGAGAACGATTGGGATTTGGAACCTTAGACGCCGGCAGAAAATCATTGGGGCGAGTCTCAGGGACCAATGCAGTCTCGACTATTTCTATGGTAAAGACCTAATTCTCGAGGAATCATTTGAGGATTTGGAGAGGCTAGCGTCGGGCTTGCTGAAGCGAATAGACAAAGCAGGCGCGCTGCCGGAACCGTGCTCCAATAGCCATGCCTTGCTATTGATCCACTTGGCAACGCAGTGGGCCCGTACAAAATACATGGCCGATGCGGTGCAGGATATGGAAGAAAGCTTCTTGAATTACCTCTCGGAGTTGGATGAGCAAGAAGCAAAGCGGTTCAGGGATGACATAAGGCGCCACTTGGATAATCCCGTGCACCTTTCGATCCTCATTCTTATGGAAATATTCCCGCTGCTCTTGGATCTTGATTGCAAAATTCTGGCAAATCAAACCGCGATTGAATTTGTCACTTCAGACAACCCAGTTGTTTTCTACAACCAGTTGTTTTCATTCCAAAAGAGCCAGAGCAATACCGGTATCGCAGTGAAGGGTCTTCAGATATTTTTTCCAATCGCACCAGGAAAAGTGTTGCTCTTCTATGATTCCACCGCGTATTCGGTCGGAAGAAGGAATCAGCCGATAGTTGAAGTATCAGATTCGCACGATGTGGACCAAATCAACCTCCTTCAGATGGCCAACTGTCAACACAATGTGTACTTTCGCGACACGTCGATCGATCTTGAACCGCTTGATGTGAGAGGACACCGATTCCGTAGGAAGGCGATGTCCCGCTTGGAGACATTTCCAATTGGAAAGACAGAAAATGGATCTCAAGAACTTCTCGCTATGTCGATGAGCGATGTAGTAACTAATCTGTCGCTTTCGTTTGTTCGGATTACACGGCGCACAAGGCGCTGGAGAGCGCGATTTCAGCGGCTGAAATCGCGTCCCGCGCTTGTAATACGCAATCAGGCCTTGCATGATGAATTCAAGAAACATCAGGACAAGATACGCAACTTGGAAGTTGACTCGATGTCATTGTTCAAGCATCTATGCGCCAAATATCATCAAAGGAAATAGCCGGGATTAGATATTTGGTTTTGGGGGAGAGGTCATCCTAGCGCGGCGAAGTCCGCTGTGGTTGCTCGTCACCTTTACAAATTTGTCTATCATTAGCCTCCATGCTACGAAACCCGATTCATCCAACTACTCCTTTTAAGTTGAACAGGGAGGATTGAGTTGCGCTTTCAATCGATAGATGCCCTTCAGAAAACACTCGCAGATCAGGTGTTCCACTATGCGGTTGACCAAAAGAAGGCAGCGGGACGGGCGTTAGGTACATTGGTCGAAATCGTTACTTACTACACCCTCCGTTCGTGGAATCTAACCGACCATATTGTGATTGAGCGTAGGGTGCCAGAATTTGCGAATCCCGATATTGAGCATAACGTTGAGTTCTCTCTTCACCCGATGCGGAATCGATGGCGCGTAAAGATTGCGCCTCTATCTCTTCCTATTACGCCAGCCAAAATAAAACGTCTTATGCCACACCTTGCTGAGCATCCAGTCAAGTCAACTCAAGTTCTTAGCAGCGATTTCGTAAGGCGAAACGCCACTATTCTCCTGGAAACAGACGCCGGACCCATTGTCGCCAACATCGAATCCTTGAATGAGACACAATGCACCCTGGCCATATGCGAACTTTCGGCCGATCCTTTTGCAATTGTGGAATGCAAACGGGTAGGCGTGGAAGAGGGTATGAAGAAAGGCCCGCAGACTATCGAAAAAGCAAAGCAGGGTTCCTATGTTGCGCGGTCGGTTTCGTCTCTACAAAAAGTCAGGTTGAGAAATGGACAGTTCCAAGGTGTTATGGAGCAGAACGACGGGCAGTTCCAAACCGGACCTTACCTTGAGTTACAACGGAAGATAATCGATGCTCCGTCGCCAGGTGAGTTTCCTGGATTTATTCTTACCGTCGGGGTTGTCAGCAATCATGGGAATTGGTTTACATCCGAAAACCACAACAAGGAGCTTCGGGTGCTAGCTCAGTCCTATGACTGGCTGCTATTCCTTACTGATCAAGGACTTGCGAAATTCATCGGTGACCTACTGCTTAATCCTTCCGACGAAATGAAACCAGCTAGTGATGCTTTTCTTGTAAGTTACTCAGGTCAACGGGGGAAGAACAGATTTACAAAAGTCCGTATAGATGTTGAGGCCGATAAGACACTGCAACGTTATTTCTCACGACACAGTTCTGAAATTGAGGAGTGGTTCAATGTCATTTCTCCAACCGAAGGTACTCTTCATTCATTGCGCGATGACTTAAACACTCTGGCCAACCGTAGTTGATTTTTTTGGAGCGACCAGAATGACAGCTGGACGGAACAACGCGCAATCAGTTAGCCAGCATTGGTGTACTCCGCCCAAGTATGTAGATGCGATACGGGAGTTCTTTGGCGGCGAAATTGCGTTAGATCCTTGTTCCAATGAGCATTCCATTGTTAAGGCCACCATTGAGTACAGTTTGCCCAATTCTGACGGGCTGGAAAAGCAGTGGGATGCGTCTACAGTATTCGTCAATCCTCCCTATGGGCGGGACAGAGAGCGCGGCACTGGCATTCGGGATTGGCTTAGAAAATGCAGTGAAACACACTCGCAATACAGTTCTGAAGTGCTTGCTCTTGTCCCAGTGGCAACCAATACCCGTCATTGGAAAGATTTCGTGTTTGGTGCCGCTACCGCCGTTACGTTCCTCTACGATACTCGCCTTCGATTCCTAGTCAACGGAAAGGATTCTGGCAAAGGGGCCCCTATGTCATGTGCGATGGTCTACTGGGGTTCAAGATATAAGCGCTTTGAGAAGGTTTTTATCCGGTTTGGCGCTGTGGTGGACCTTCGACATTTGTGCGGCAAGCTTATCGGTGCACATGAGCGTCTTCCGCTGTTAGAAACTAGGCAGCGTGACGTTTCAGTAGGCGTTTAGCAGTGCAATATCCGCACGCCGATCCGAGCAAACTAATCAAAGATACTCGATTGGTTTTGCCTATTTTTGTTGAGGATTCCTTAGCGTAGGCAGTAGCCTAGGCCAGAATTTACTTGTTCCTAGCAAGCTGAGCCGTTTCGGATGTCGAATTTCCTTGGGTTGGATCTGCCCCCAACCACTAAATCCGCAACCGATCGATGATCTAATCCGCCGGCATCATCTCTAACCGATGCCGGAAGGGGGGCATCCGGGAGCTGTTCTAGGATGGATTCCTTGTTAGCAGATAAAAGGCGTAGGCTGCTGCAAGTGAGGCAGATGCGCCGATTAACCACGACAGAAAAACGGGCCATATCCGTGCAACGACTCCGGGTTTTCGTTGTGAAATGGTCACTACAAAGTTGGGTAAGAAGCGCCTATGCACCCATACAAGTATTGCAATGAGCCCAGATACAACAGCGACAAAAGACGCACGCCCAGAGATCGTCTCCAATGCAGGAAGTAACACGAGCATTAGAAGCACGAACAACACGAGATTCAGACCCACTCCCCACTTTCTAATGTTTGTCACAAAATTCTTTTCGTGCTGGCGGAGTTGTCTTGCCAGTGCCTCCGCCTTGCCAATAACCCAAGATTCGTGAATGCCTTGAACCATCACATCATTGCGGCCTTCAGCATCAAGTTCAATAATTGCAAGTTTATTGATTCCATGGGCCTCCGGTTCCTGGATGGAAATCTTCAGGTAGCGAAGTTCGTTCAGACTCGTGGCCTGTTTCGCAAACTCTTCGAAGTATTGAGTGTTTTCGAGCCCGGCCGACTTGTAGGTGACAATTACGCGACCAACGGCAAAATCCCTTTGCGCCGCCTGAACGATTTCACGGATATCGTCTGCGTAAAGCCGAACAGCGCCAACTGATTGACGAACTGTCCGTAGTTGTTCTGGTATTGCACTGTCGGGTCCCCTGCTTTGGTCTGCCTGAGGCGTGGCGTGTGGGTAAAGCTCAAAGGTGCCTGCAGTGCCAATCGAAGTTTTCCATTGCCCCCGGAAGTGGCCTTGGGGAGTGAGTGTCGCCTTGGCCACAAACCTTCCGGTTTCTACTCCCGGAGCGGCTTGCTTCGGGTCGCCTTCAAATTCCAGTGTGCTTCCTTCGAGAGAGCCCGTGAATTCGTAGATTGACAGACCGTATAAGGTATCCAACAGACGGAGCGTCCCGCGCACGCCCGCTTCTGTTGAATCCAGTTCTATAAAAAGATTACCCGTGTTTGTGCCAAAAACACGACCGGTCCAGAGCCTTCCTATTTCCGCCATGCGGGCTCTTCTTGTTGCGACTTCTTTGGGAATGCGCCAGCCAAAGCTACTTGACTGAGTGCTAATTGGAATCGGCAAGAATTGTAGCTTACGTGAGGAAACATCCCTGGCATCGTCGCCGAAAACGCTCCATGCTTTAGGGATCCTTATACCGCTAATGAACGAGTCTAAAACACCTAGAATACCCAACTGCCTAAAGCAACCAGTTCCTGCCTATGCCTGTACCCGGTTTTCAACAGCTAATGCTTCCGGCCCTTCGAGCCCTCTCGGATGGAAAGGAAACCCCTATATCCATAGTCCGCGAGCGCATTGTCGCGTCGGAAGGCTTTACGCCATCTGATTTGAGCGAAATGCTCCCAAGCGGCCGACAGACGGTCTTTACAAACCGGGTAAGTTGGGCGGTTATCTTCATGGAGCGTGCTGGTCTTATTCAGAGGTCCAGCCGGGGCGTTTATCAGCTCGCTGACGAAGGAAGAAGTGTTTTGCAGCGCGCACCAAAGCTGATAAACCTCGAACTGCTCAGCAAGTATCCATCGTTTGTCGAATGGCGTAAACGCGCTAATGAGTCATCGGGGACGACTAAGGATGAATCGGAAAAGGATCAGGAGATCACAGATACGCCAGAAGAATTGATGGATCGTGCCGACCTGCAGTTGCGCGCAGAATTGCAGTCTGATGTGCTGGAGAGAATCCGTAGCGCTCCGCCAGCGTTTCTGGAACGGGTTGTCGTGGACCTGCTAGGCGCTATGGGTTACGGTGGTGGCGACCCCTCAATGGGGCGGGTTACTGGTGGTGCGGGCGATGGCGGCATTGATGCTGCCATCAGGGAAGACGCACTGGGCTTGGACGAAGTTTATGTGCAGGCAAAGAAGTATGCGGAAGAGAACACTGTGGGTACGGGTGCTCTGCGTAATTTTGCGGGGGCAATTGATGCAGTTGGCACTAGTAAGGGCGTATTCGTGACCACCTCGACTTTCACCAAAGCCGCAAGGAAATATGTACAACAGAGTCCAAAACGGATAGTGCTGATTGATGGAGAAGAATTAGCTCGCCTAATGGTTGTGCATGACGTTGGTATGCGTATCCAGCATCAATACAAGATCAGACGGATAGACGAAGACTATTTCGCTCCGGAATAGTACTGACAAATAGCCAGGCCCCAGTTGTCGGGTGATGCCGAGTTGGCGCGAGCGGATGAGCCATGACCTCTGCACTAACCTGGCTTGACTATTCGGAGCGCGATAGACGGCGCGCGATGGATGTCATTGACCTTTTTCGGGAGACTGGAACGGTTGACGAACTTGGGCTGGCTAGCATTCGCGACAGCTACTCCGATCTTTTCTTTCCCGGCACCAGCACAATTCAGACTCGCGCGTGTTATTTCCTGCTCATTCCATGGACGTTCCAGCGGATCGAGCGCTTGCGGATCCCATCTAGTAAGGCGGAGGCCAGGGCTCGACGGGCGGAGCTGAACCTTAATCAACGGATGCAATTGCAGGGCGACAGCCGCGGTGTGTTCGGATCTCAGGCCGGTATGACTTTGAAACGGCTTCCAAGCGAAGTTTATTGGGGCGGGCTAGGAAGCTGGGGAATTCGTACATTTTCCCGCCACATGTGGGCGTACTTCCGATCTCTTGACGGCTTCTACGGGCGCTACAAACAATTTCGGAATACCGCGCCCGAACCGGAGGGCAGGATCGCGCCTCCGACAAACTGGCACCCGCACGTCCCTGCACCTCCACCCGGATTCCCGTACGAGAACATCTCTGTCGCTTTGCGCCACGAGGACGCCGAGTACCTACGCGACCGGATACAGACACGGCATCCCGAAAGCCTGTTGGCTGTACTCGCAAATCGTGCAAATCTGGAGGACCTCAACGCTGATTGGCCTTGGCAACTTTCCCAGCTCAGCGAGGTTTCACCGGTTCTGCGGGAGCAGCTTCATGACGCTGAGTTGTTTGCTATCTGCATACAGGGAGCGGCGCTGCTATACAACCTCATGCTTTCGGAACTACAAGGGCATGAGGGGCGAATGGAAACCTACCAGAGCGAATTGGAAGCGTGGGCTGCTGACTTGGAGGCGATCGGATCGCACGTGGCGGACTGGCAATTGGACGGTGTTTGGAACATTGTGCGGGCGCAAGGTCGTTCGGTTGGTTTTCCGACGCGAACCTTCGTGGAGCGCTGGATCGCAAATCTCAAGCAAGGTGGTTCCGGAGCTGTCACGCGCGACAACTCCAAAGCCAGAGCGCTCGTACGGGATCGCGAGACCCAGCTCAAGCGCGGTCGCGCGAGGCTGGTGAGCCCACGACACCTTGAACTGTGGGGCGGACAATCCGGCACAGGGCGATTGAATTACCGGTGGGGCGAAACCCCAATGAGTGGAACCAGGATGATTCTCAGGGACATCTTCGACGGACTGGAACGGGGCGAGGACGATGCTGGGGACGCGTGAGCGGACGCTGCTTCTTGAGAGCTTACGCCCACCCGCGGGCTACCGGTTGCGTCGCGCCGTGGGGACCAGCTACACACTGGATCTAATGGCACTTCTCACGGCCCCTCTCGCTTTCACTTTCTTCGACGCGCACGACGAGGCGGGCGCCCCCGCGAATGATCCAATAGCGCTACTTGAGGCTCTGCGCAGACACGCCAAGAATGTCACGCTCTTTTGCCAGGCTGGCGCCATCGCGGTGCCCAAGCCTGAGCAGACCCTGCTGGCCTATCTCGAAGGCTCTGTCGTCGAAGTTCAACCGCCCCGCCGGGAAGGAATTTTTCACCCCAAGCTATGGGTACTCGCCTTCGAAGGGGAGGAGGCACCGGTGATTTATCGTGTGCTTTGCCTTTCCCGAAACCTGACTTTCGCCCGATCCTGGGATACTTGCCTTTCTCTTGAGGGTCCGCTCACCCAGAGGCAGCGCGGTTACGGGAGAAACAAGCCGCTGGCCGAACTGCTTTTAGCCCTTCCGGGGCTCGCGGCAAGACCGGTTCGATCGGATGTGCGCGCAGACATTGAGCGCATGGCCGACGAGGTGCGGAGGGTGGATTTCCAACCGCCCCCGCCGTTCACCAGCTTTCGCCTGCACCACTTCGGGTTGGGGCGCAGGCGGCAATGGCCATTGCCGGCTTCTTCGCGGAGTCTCGTGATATCGCCGTACCTGTCCGGTTCTGTCATTCAACAGCTTACTGAGCAGCATGGTCTCCAGATATTGCTCTCCAGACCGGAAGCGTTCGAAGAAGTGCTCCGACATTCGGGGGGCGAGGCGCTCCCCGAAACGTGTTACGTGATGTCGCCGGGCGCCGAACTCGATGCGCAGGAGGCAGATGAAAAGGATGCGCAGGAGACGAATGGATCGCCTCGTGTCGCTGAGCAGGTCGACCTGGCTGGCCTCCACGCCAAACTGTTCCTGTTCGAGACTGGCCGGGACGTCAGGCTTTTCACCGGCTCGGCAAATGCGACTACCGCAGCATTCCAAATCAACGTGGAAGTGCTCGTTGAGCTCTTCGGCAGAAAGAAGGACTGCGGTATCGCATCGCTGCTCGGTTCCGAAGACGATTCGCGGCAAGAAACTCTCCTTTCGCTCCTCCAGGCATACAAACCTCCATTCGGCGAAATAACTGACGAGGATCTTGGGAAGGTTTTGGAGAGGAAGGTTGAACGGTTGGCTCGAGATCTTGCATCGTCGCGTCTTACCGCGACCGTCCGTGAGGCGAACGTGGAACAGCGGTGGGATATCGCATTATCGGGGGAGTTTCCAGAGTTTCCGGGGGACGCGACGGTAACGGTCTGGCCGGCCACGCTCTCCCCAAGTCACGCACAGCGGATCGAGAACTCGCCCCGGCAAAAAGGTGCATCGGGTGGCGGACCCCAAGAGATAGCAACCATCCAGGGCGTGTCATTTGAGGCACTGAGCGCATTTTTTGCTTTCGAGATCTGCCTGCGCGATGGACCGGCATTGGCTCGGCAGCGGTTCGTAGTGACGGTCGAGTTGATCGGGGCACCCGAGAACCGAAAGGAGCGCCTGCTTCAGTCGCTTCTGAAGGACCGGCGTCGTGTACTTAGGCTGCTCCTGTTGATCCTGATGGACGAAGGTACGGATGTGTCAGCTTTTGTGCAGGCAGCAAGCCGTGACGAAACCAAGTTGGATGGGGCGTTCGGAGGATGGCGTGAGGAGGCCCTGCTGGAGGCTCTCCTGCAGAGTCTCAGCCGTAACCCTGACCGGATCGACGAGGCCGATCGGCTCATTTCGGACCTTGGGAGTACGCCGGAAGGGAGAGATCTGCTGCCGGAGGGTCTGAGCGAGATTTGGGAACCGGTGTGGGCGGCGCGTGGGGCGCAAAAATCATGAACTCACGGGAAGCGGGCGAGCGTCCGGACACTAGCGCTGTTCTCAAAGGCCTCAAGGGATTTCAGCGCAACACTGTGGAATACGCTTTCGAGCGTCTCTACAAGGCTTCGGACTCGACACGGCGTTTCCTGGTGGCCGACGAGGTTGGGCTTGGGAAGACGCTGGTGGCGCGAGGAGTCATCGCGAAGGCAATCAATCATTTGTGGGAAGGGACGCACAGGATCGAGCGGATCGACATCGTCTACATCTGCTCCAATGCCCAGATCGCCAGACAGAATGTTCGCCGTCTACAGATTGGTGACAGTCGGTTTGTCCGATCCGACCGATTGACTCTGCTTCCGCAGGTAATCCACAACCTTAAGGGGAACAGGGTCAACTATCTCGCATTCACACCCGGGACATCTTTCGATCTGAGGAGTAGCTTGGGCCGCCGGGACGAGCGCGTCCTTCTTTATCACATGGTTCAGCGAGTCTGGCCCGATCGCCGGACTGGCCCCAAGAACCTTTTTCAAGGAAACGTGCGGAATACAAATCACTTTCGATGGGAGTTGAAGGAGTTTAAGCAGCAGCACCACATTGACGCGGATCTTGCCGCAGACTTCGAACACCGTTTGCACGAGGAAGGAGAGACCTTCCGGGAAATCTACGAGGACTTGTGCAACCGATTCCGGCGGAGTGGACGCCGGGTCCCGTGGGACGATCGCCGCGGGCAAATTGCAATGATCGGAAAACTTCGTTCGATGCTGGCTGAGGTCTGCGTTACGGCGCTGGAGCCCGATCTCGTGATCCTGGACGAATTCCAGCGCTTTAAGGATCTTCTGGATGGAGAGGATTCGACTGCAGAATTGGCGAGGCAGCTCTTCAACTATGCCAATCCTGAGGAGAATTCGGATGTTCGTCTTCTCCTGCTCTCCGCCACGCCCTACAGGATGTATACGCTCCGCCATGAAGAGGCCGAAGACGATCACTACCGGGACTTTCTGCGAACCGTGGAGTTCATCGACTCCGGCCTGAAGGAGAGTGGAGAACTCCGTAGGCTCCTGGACGACTACAGACAAGCGATGTACCGGATCGAGTACGGGACGGAGCGGCTTGAACAAATCAAAGGACGGATCGAGCGGCAACTCCGCCGTGTCATGTCTCGGGTCGAGCGATTGGGAGCATCCACCGACGTGCATGGGATGCTGCGTGAGGTCCCTTGTGCCGGACTTCAACTCACTGCTGAAGATATTGGGGACTTTCTGGCACTGGATAAGATCGGCCACGAAGTGAGACAGCCGCAGGTCCTTGAGTATTGGAAGTCGGCCCCCTATCTGCTGAGCTTCATGGACGACTATAAGCTGAAAACCGAGGTGGTCGAGGGTTTGGGAATTTCCCCGGAGAGCAACCTTCAGAGGCTTCTGGCCAACAGTGGGCGTGTATCTCTTTCTTGGGAAGAAGTGGAAGCCTATTCGAAGCTCGATCCAGCCAACGCCCGCCTGCGCAGCCTCCTTGAGTGGATGGAGCGTGGCGAAGCGTGGAAATTGCTTTGGCTGCCCCCTTCACTTCCCTATTACGCGCAGTCCGGACCCTGGCGAAAGGCCCGCGAGCAGCAGCTTTCCAAGCGTCTGATCTTCTCGACCTGGGCGGTGGTACCGAAGGCCATTGCGAGCGTGGTGAGCTACGAGGTAGAACGACGGGTCTTCCAGCGCTTCAATAACTCGATCCGCAATACGCTCGAGGAGCGCAAGAGACGCCGCCCCCTGCTTCGCTTTGCGTACTCAAATGAGCGCCTTACGGGCATGCCCGTGCTGGGAATCCTTTATCCGAGTCCCAGCCTGGTTGAGCTGGCAGGCCCTGTTCCGGTGCAGGAAGGCGAGGCGACCCTGGCCGCTGTGGTTTCCCGTGCCCGGGAGCGGCTCGATCCTTTGCTCGGCAAACTTACGGAGCCGTATCTCCGTGCGGATCGTGAAGACGAAAGTTGGTACTGGGCGGCCCCGATCCTCCTCGATCTCACGAGATACGGCGAGTCGACCGAGAATTGGTTTGATCGGCGGGATCTTCCAAGCATTTGGAATGGGGCGCAGCAGGATGAAGAAGAGGGCTCCCGGTGGGTGGATCATGTTAGCGAAGCGAAGCGGCTGATTGACGCGGGAATCGGTGCGGCGCTCCGCGGATCGCTGGATTTAGGACGGCCTCCAGAGGATCTCACGGAGACTCTTGCCACCAGGGCAGTAGGCGGGCCTGCAACAAGCGCGCTCAGAGCTCTCACACGTGCCTGTCACCCGCTATCTCCCGCGGATATCGGGGCTCGTGATGCCGCCGCCCGAATCGCGTGGAGCTTTCGGACGCTATTCAATCTCCCGGAGGCAATGGCACTAGTCCGCGGGGAGCGACTTAAGGATGAGACGCCCTACTGGCGGCAGGTCGTGGA
Organism: Caldilineaceae bacterium; assembly: GCA_026914085.1. Taxonomy (GTDB): domain Bacteria; phylum Chloroflexota; class Anaerolineae; order Caldilineales; family Caldilineaceae; genus Bin5. The sequence continues at coordinate 46,485 of JAPPKG010000390.1, forward strand.
CTACTGCGCTACGGGCAACCTCCAGGCCGTGCTGGACGAATACGTGCATACGCTACGAGATTTCGAGGGGTTGTTCGCTGCCGATGACGAGGAGGCCTGGAGCAAGCTAGCCGACGCTATAACGAGTGCGTTGGCGATTCGAACCGCGGTGCCGCGCGTGGACGCGATTCGACTCGTCGATGGGAAGGCCAATATCGAGCACCACAGCCTCCGCAACCACTTTGCAATGCGCTTCGGGACTCAGGAGCGAGACGACGGTAAGGCAGGAGCGCGCGAAGGACAAGTTCGACAGGCATTCAACTCGCCATTCTGGCCCTTTGTTCTCGCCTCCACTTCCGTCGGCCAGGAGGGGCTGGACTTCCACGCCTACTGCCATGCCGTAATGCACTGGAATCTACCCTCAAACCCCGTCGACCTTGAGCAGCGAGAGGGTCGGGTTAACCGCTACAAGGGACACGCCGTGCGAAAGAATGTTGCCGCCAAACACGGTCACTCCGTCCTCGGTGATGGCTCGGCGGACGTTTGGGACGCTCTTTTCCAAGTCGCTTCCGCGCATTCGTCGAATGGCAATGGTCTCGTTCCCTATTGGCTCTTCCCGCCCGCCGACGAAGGTGCACACATCGAACGACACGTCCCCGCGCTTCCCTTGAGCCGCGACGCCGATCAATTCAGAGCGCTGAAGCGATCTCTTGCTGTGTACCGGATGGTGTTCGGTCAGCCGCGGCAGGACGATCTGATGACCTTCCTCTTGGAACGCTGCCGCCCTGAATTTTTAGAGGAAATAAAGCCTTTGTTGCAGATCGATTTGTCACCAAGACCGACTGATCCTTACCCCGCATCCAGGTAATCGTTGTAACGAATCAAGCAATAGCGGAAAACGTCACACTGTATTCCAAGCTCGCAGGCGCACCATCGGCACGGCCAGGCGTTTGATGGGGATTACCGTGAAAGCCCGTCAACAATCCATGGAACGATGTAGCGCCAGGATAATAGGGTCAGCCCAATCGACACCCAATTGGAGTACAAGTCGGCGTCCCTCCTTACCAGTATCAACGCTTTGTTCTTAGATATCTTCAGTGGTATTGAATACTCAGGAGTTTCATCGCGTTCAATGGAACCATCCTCCTTGAGGTGTTGGTACCTCAGTACATGCCAGTAAATCTGTGCAACTATGGCGGCACAGCCAAGAACGACGACTCCCCATTCTCCCGTTGGCCTTATGCCGAACAGATTCAGTGAGTGCAGGTCGGCGCCAGCCAGCCCGGCAAGGAACAGAACTCCAGAAAGCACGATGATGTTGCGCCGGCAGCTTCTGGAACCTTGCGGCTCAACCAGTTTTTCCCGTGGGTCCTTTGCGCGGAGACGATCCTTGGGCACGTACACGCGTTCCAGGCCAATAAACAAGAATAGGAAGCGGCGAAAGTGCATGAACCGACTTATCAATTGGCCCTGCTAGCCTGACTACGTCTTAGCCTTCGCCCAGACTTGTTCGACGAACTCACGAGCTTTCTGCAGCTCATTATCGGCTTCCAAGTCGCGTTCTTCCAAAACCTTCTCGACGAATCCCGGGCCATGCGCGCCAATGCTTCGGCAGAAGCCCTCAAGCTCACCAACCGGCACTATCCAAAGCCTATGATCACTGCACTTCGCACACAGTTTGTCAAAATGCCTGATCGACTCCCCTGGCGAGAGCGCACTGCGCCCGCTACTCTTCACGGCGCTCCAGGGTGAAGCGCTTTTCAAGATTCGTTTGATCGCCCGTTCCCGTTCTTTCGGGAATTCTCCTCTTCCTGCGACACCTTTAAGCTCCTTCGTAATTTGTTTCGCAACCTGCTCGGCATCTAATGGGGGCCGTTGATTGACTACTTGATCGGCAACGGCGCTCCTGTGTGTTTTCACTTGTTCCCAATTTCCTCCCAACTTCTCGAATAGATTCCTAAAGAGGTCTTCGTCATTGAGAATATCCATATCAGCAATGACGGAAACCGGCACATCTAGCGAACGTAGCGCATCGGCGAGTTTCGCCATTCGATGTTTGCCAGATGCGTGAACGAACAGCACGTCTGGCCGGCGATCACCGGAAATTGACGGAAGGCTCAGTAAGGACTGATAGAACATACAGTCGGCATCACCTTCACAGATAACGACATGCTCGAAGAAAACGCCGTCGAAGACACGCGAGAAGCGAGCAAGAGTGTCCTTTGTTATGGATTCAGTCTTTTCCTTGCTCAATTCCTTAATGGGGTTCACATCCCCTTCTCGGCGTAGGCGGACGATACGAACCTTGTCAGAGCCGCCCTCGATCAACCCTTCCAGAACATCCGTGTTGTGTGTGGCTATGAAGAGTTGTGAGGTTCCCGTTTTGCTTTCTGCGATATAGCGGGCAAGGAGCCTCGCTTGAGGCGGATGTAGGAATGCCTCAGGCTCATCAAGGAATTGGATCGAATGAGTACCGGCTGCCAAAACGTTGAGCGTGACCGCTGCAAAACTGCGCATTCCGTCGCCTTGTGCTTCAAGCGGAACATTCGTGTCTAGCAGAGCATCAACAAACTCCTTCGAGAGTTCATCCTTGCCAGTAGGAACAACAGGCTTTTCACCAACGTACAGCGGGAACCTATTTCCACCGGCACGGAATGGAGTAAGGTCCTCACCAAACGCATGCTTGAATTTCTTGCTTATGTCCTTGGACAAAGTTTCGTCCATTAGCAGTAAGTGGATCGGGTGGGACGGTATATCTTGGAAGAGCGCAATACCTGGCGCTGCATTCGAATCCGTTATTCGACTTTCCGTAGCCAGTTGCTTTGCGAAGAATGGAGCTACCGGATGCCGGTCGGTCAGATTGTCGAAGTAACTTAGATTCGTATGGTGGATGTTGTACCCGATCCCACCGTAGTGGAGGTTTGCACTGTCACCAGTTTTTTGCGCCTTGGCTTCTAGGTATGCTCGCAGATCATCCTTTGTCCCCTTCTTCGTCATCTCAGCACTTTTAACAACAAGTCCGGGCTGGGATCTCGCAACCCATGCTTCCAATTCACGCAAAGCCGCGCTTTTTCCCGCGTTGTTTGGTCCTACGAATACAACTATGTCATCCTCATCCAGTGTTAGCGTGGTGCCATCGGAGAACGTGACCGTAGAGAAGAAGAGCTTAGGACGCTGGAGTTCCGACTGCTCGTTCGGAGCTTCGCCCTCTTGGTTTTCGCTTGGCATTGTTCCCCCTACGGGAGCCGATCAAGATTGGTTGACTGCAACTTAATTGGGTTACTGGTGGGCCGTGAGGGAATCGAACCCGCAACCAATGGATTAAGAGTCCACTGCTCTA
>JAPPKG010000539.1:0-6878 GCA_026914085.1 Caldilineaceae bacterium
CTGCGCCCAGCCACCTGGCCGTGGACGTGGCGCGACGCTTTGGCGTTACGCTGATTGGGTTTCTGCGCGGCGAGCGACTGAACGTCTACGCCGGCGCGGAGCGGATGTTGTGGAACGGAAAAGGAACGCAAGAAGAGATCGATAGTTCGTGAATTTTCCTCCCGGATTTGTCCCCTTCTCAGTACTGGTCGCCAACCCCGAGAACTGTCGAAACAATTTAGCCTGAGGCTACAGAATCCGTATTCGTCACCGGGCGATACGCATGGCATTTGATTATTCGCGCTTTGTGTGTCAACATAAACGGACGTGTCGTAACCGAAATTGATACTTTTTCACGACGATTCTCGTACGAATGCCCAAAAAGCGCTGAGTTTACGGAGATAAACCAGAAATGAAAAGGTTTTCCCTCATTGCCCTGTTCCTTGTCCTCTGTCTGGCCGCCGGCCTCCTGTTTTCCGGCGACCGGCTGGGGACCATTCTCGACACGAGCCTTCGCTCCGGGGAGATGGATCTCTCCAGCATAGGAGAGGAGCGGATCGAGAGGGCGATTCTCCAGGAAGAGGAAGTTGCAGAGTATGTGCCCGGACAGGTGCTAATCCGCTTCAAAAAGACGGTAACGCGAGATCAGATATCCGACTTCTACGCCGAATACGGGCTCTCGGAAAAGGACAATTTGGACCCCGATGTCACCGACGCGGACCAGGGCCTGCGGCTGGCGGGCGCGCCGGTCGATGTGGACGAAAATCTGATTGAAGTGTTGGAGAGTGACGACAGGGTTGCCTTCGCCGAGCCGAACTACCTGCTGCAGATCAATCAGGAGCCGCCTTCGGATCCGTTTTTCGACAGACTTTGGGGACTGCACAACACAGGGCAGACAGGCGGCACGGCCGACGCAGACATCGACGCGCTGGAAGCGTGGGAAATCGGCACCGGCTCGGACGATATTATCATCGCGGTAATCGATACCGGTATCGAGGTCGAACACGAAGACCTGATCCCGAACCTGTGGACGAACCCGAAGGAATGTCCGCGGGGCGTAGGCAGGTGCGTGGAGAACGGTATCGATGACGACAACAACGGCTACGTGGATGACTTCCACGGTATAAACGCGATTAACAACAGCGGCAGGCTGCTGGATGACTACGGTCACGGGACGCACGTGGCCGGTATCGCGGCCGCCGCGGGGGACAACAGGAAAGGCGTCGTCGGCGTCAGTTGGAACGCAAAAATCCTTGGCTGTAAGTTCATCACTGCCTTTGGCACCGGGACGACCTCCAACGCAGTCAAGTGCTTCAACTACATTTACGACCTGCGCACCAAGCAGAAGCAGAACATCGTTGTAACCAACAGCAGTTGGGGCGGCGGCTCGCCCTCGCAGGCCCTGCGTGAGGCGATGGGGCGGGTCGATTCGCCGCTGCATGTCTGCTCCGCCGGCAATTCGAACTCCAACCGCAAGCTCTACCCCGCCGCCTACGACCTGGACAATATCATATCTGTGGCAGCGACAGATCACGACGATATCTACGCCGGCTTCTCCAGCTGGGGCGAGGACTGGGTCGACCTGGCTGCCCCCGGTGTAAGCATTCTTTCAACCATTCCATCCGGCCGCTGTCCCATGTGTCTGCCGTCCGGATATGGGTCCACCAGCGGCACGTCGATGTCGGCCCCCTACGTTACCGGCGCGGCCGCGCTGATCTGGTCGGAGTTTGAAGGGCTGAACAACGATCAGGTCAAGCAGCGCATTCTGTCCGGCGTCGATGCACTGCCCGAACAGTCCAAGAAAACGTTGACCAACGGGCGCCTGAACCTGTTCAACTCCATGGAAAAGGACACGACGCCGCCGGCGACCGTTTCGGACCTGTCGCCCTCTGGCGTGCTCCTGACCAAGATCCTTCTTTCCTGGACTGCGACCGGTGATGACGGTTTCACCGGGCAGTCCACCGCCTACGACGTAAGATACGACACCGCGCCGATCTCGAACGCCACCTGGGATTCTGCCCAACAGGTCGCGACGGCTCCCATTCCCGGCGCCTCCGGAACCAGGGAGGAGCTTGAAGTCTCCGGGCTGGAGCCGGACACAACCTACTACTTTGCGCTGCGTGTGGCAGACAATGTAGGCAACGTATCCGACCTCTCCAATATCGTGATCGCCCGCACCAGCGCGGGCACTATCGTCTTTGAAGACGACATGGAAAGCGGCGCCGGAAAGTGGACCATTGAAGACCCCGACGACAGCCTCTGGCATCTCTCCAGTCTGCGATTCAACAGCCCGGAGACTTCCTGGTACTACGGTCGCGAGAGGCAGCGGAACTACGATACGGGCGAGGAGAACGAGGGCACGATCACGTCCGGCGTGATCGACATCGCCGGCGCCGACGACGCACTGCTCACCTTCTACGAATGGAGCGAGTTACAGAGAAACACCCGCTTCGACCGCACAAGAGTCCAGATATCCACGGACGGAACGACGTGGCGGACCGTCTTCGAATCGCACGGCACAGAAGGGAACTGGGCAAGGCGGGATGTGGACCTGAGCCAGGCAGTCAGCGATAGCGGCTCGATACAGATCCGATTCTGGTTTGACACGATTGACGACTCCTTTAACGATAACGAAGGCTGGTATGTCGACGACGTCCGGGTCTTGACGGCGAAACTGCAGTTGCCCGGCGAGAGGCAACTCCTGCCCAACCTGGTTGCCCAGTCGATCAACATCGGCTTCAACCCGTCAGAGCCGCACGCCGGCGAAGTAACAACCATCCATGGGACGGTTCTCAACAACGGCAACGCAGATGCCCGAGCAGTTACGGTGCAGTTCGTTGATGTCACTGAAGAGGACGCTGCAGTCCCGATCGGCCTGCCTCAGACGATTGCCGAAATCCCTGTCGGCGGCAGCGGTGTGGTCCAGGTGCAGTACGAGACCGAGGAGAAGGACGGCGAACGAAGCATCCGCATGGTGATCGATCCCAACAACTTCGTCGCCGAGCGTAACGAAGCGGACAATACGGCCGTCCGCATTCTCGACGTCGCCGAAGCGCCTGCCCCCAACCTGTACGTTGACTCAGGCAACATCGGATTCGACCCGGCATCGCCGCAGCCAGGTGAGCAGGTTACGATCCTGGCTACGATCATCAACAACGGGACGGCCGACGCCGAAAGCGTTGTCGTCCAGTTCAGAGAGGGCAGAACGACGCCCGTCGCCTTGAACCAGGTGATCGACAGCATCCCCGCGGGCAGCAGCGCGGTGGCGCGCGTCACATACGACTCCAGCACGAGTTCGGGTGATCCGAGTATCACCGTCACCGCTGACCCGGACAACTACATCACAGAGTTGGACGAATCGGACAACAGTGCAAGCAAGACTTTGACGCTGCAGTCGGACACAGAGCCGAACCTGGAGCTCTCCACCGGCAATATCGGCATCGCGCCGTCCAACCCGGTGGAAGGCGATGAAGTTACCATCTATGCAACGATCCGAAACGAGGGCGACTCTGAAGTCCAGGATGTGCAGGTCCAGTTCCTGGACGCCAATAGAAGTCCTGCGGCGCCGATCGCAGCGCTTCAGGTCATCCCTTCAATTGCCCCCGGCAGCAGCGGGGTGGCGTCGATCCGCTTTGATACGTCCAACCGCAGCGGCGATCAGAAGATTCAGGTACAGGTGGATCCACACAATCTGGTGGCAGAGTCCAGCGAGGCGGACAACAGCGCCACGGCCACGCTGAGTGTGGCACACGGACCGGCCCCCAACCTGGTTGTTGTCGATGAAAACATTGGCTTCAGCGCCACCGAAGTGGCTGCAGGCACTCCGGTGACCATCTACGCTACGATCCTGAATACAGGCAGTTCAAGAGCTGAAGGCGTGATCGTGCAGTTTGTGGATGTGACCAGTTCCAGTGTGAGGCCGATAGGCGAGCAGCAGACCATCGAGGTCATAGAGCCGGGCACATCGGCGGTTGCGGTTGCGCAATACAAGGCCTCGGGCGGACAGGGCTCCCGCACAGTTCAGGTGGTCGCAGATCCTGGCAACTTTGTCCGAGAGATTAGTGAAGATGACAACGAAGGCAGCGCTTCGCTGACGGTCGGGAGCGCTCCGTCGCCAAATCTGTTCATCCACAGCAACAACATTGCCATATACCCGGCTCAGCCGGTAAGCGGCGAAGAGGTAACCTTACGCGCCGTAGTCGGCAACAACGGTTCGGCGCCGGCCGAGCATGTATCCGTCCAGTTCTTCGATGTTACCAGCGGCGAAGCCCGCCTGCTGGGCAGTGAGCAGACGATTGAAGTGATCGGCGTAGGCAGCAGCGGAACCGCCGCGGTAACCATCACTGAGTCGATTTCGGTCGACAGACCGATCGGCAACCGCAAGATCCAGGTTCTGGTGGATGCCAACAATCGCATCAGAGAATCGAGTGAAGAGGACAACACGGCCACACGCCTGCTGACTCTCGAGCCCGAGCCGATGCCAAACCTGGTGGTGCTGGCCGAGAATATCGGTTTCAGTCCGGCCAATCCGCGCGTTGGCGAGACGGTTACCATCCTGGCGGTCGTTCGCAACGACGGCGACGTTGTTGCCAGGAACGTGGGTGTGCAGTTTGAGGATGTGAGCGCAGGACGGCCGGTTCCCATCGGAGAGGCCCAGGAACTGGACAGGATCCCAGTCGGCGGCAGCGGCGTCGTGACGGTGAAGTACACGATTCCCGACGCGGCAGGCACGTACAAGGTGCGGGTTGTAGCCGACCCGGGCAACTTCATCGCCGAAACCGATGAGATCGACAACAAGGGCACGCGCAGTCTCGAAGTAGCGTCCGCGCCGATGCCGAACCTGGTGGCGCTCTCAGATAACATCGGATTCAATCCGCCGACGACTTCGGCCGGCAGTGAAGTCATCATCTCACTGACCGTCGTGAACAGCGGCGCGGCCGCAGCCGAGAACGTGCAAGTTCACTTCACTGACGTCACGGGCGGCCGCCTGAGCCCGATCGGCGACATTCAGACGCTGGCCTCGATAGCTGCCGGCGACAGCGCCATCGCAAGCGTGACATTCAATACCGCCGGTCGCTCAGGAGAGCGGCGCATCAGGGCAAGTGTAGACAGCTTGTCGATCATTACGGAGAGCGACGAGACGGACAACACCGCCAGCAAGACACTGCTCATCGCGCGAGGAACTTCGCCCAATCTGTCCGTGCAGGCGGCCAACATCAGTTTCACGCCGACAAACCCGAACTCGGGAGATGAGATTCGAGTGCAGGCAGTCATCCTCAACCAGGGTGGACAGGACGTTGGTGAAGTCGACGTCCAGTTCCTGGATGTGACGGAGGACGAGGCAGTTCCGATCGGATCAGGAAAACTGATCGACTCGATCCCCGCAGGGAGCAGCGGAATCGCGGAATCGGTCCTCAACAGCCGCGGCATGTCGGGAGAGCGCAAGATCCGGGTGGTGGCCGACCGCAGAAATCTGATCTCCGAGTCTGACGAGACGGACAATCAGGCCGAGGCCGCGATCTCGATCAACCCGCCTGCGATTCCCAACCTGGTTATCGAAACAAACAACGTCGGCTTCCATCCCAGCAGACCGGTGGATGGCGATCAGGTTACGATCAGCGCCACGGTACTGAATGAAGGCGGCGGCGATGCCAGTGAGGTTATCGTGCAGTTTGTCGAAGGCAGCGGGCGCGGCGTGCCGATCGGCGAACCGCAGGTAATCGACAGGATTCCCGCCGGTAGCAGCGGTGTCGCCCAGGTCGTCTTTGATACGGCCGGCAAGGATGATCCAAGAATTCAGGTGATCGTCGATCCCAATAACTACATCACTGAGACGAAAGAGACCGACAACAGGGCGTCCGCCTCCTTGCGAATGTCGGCGCAGCCGCTGCCGAATCTGACTGTCAAGAGCAGCAACGTCGCGATCACGCCGAAATCGCCGCGCGAAGGACAGAGGATTATCCTCACCGCCATAGTCGTCAACCACGGCAGCGCGCCGGCACGCGACGTGGATGTGCAGTTCATGGATGCGACGGAGCGGCCCGGCGTGCCGGTAGGCGCGGCGCAGACCATCTCGTTGATCCCCTCTGGTGGCAGCGCCGCCGTTGGCGTCGTCTACGACACGACCGAAAGAGAAGGTCAGCGTCGAATCACGGTGACGGCCGACCCAGGAAACTTCATCGAGGAGAGCGCCGAGAGTGACAATTCCGCAACCAAGACGGTGGAAGTGCTGGAACGGGCTGCCCCGAACCTGATCGTCCAGCCCCGCAATGTGGGCTTCAATCCTGCCGCCCCGACCGAAGGCGACCGGGTTCTGATACGGGCGATCGTCCTCAATGACGGGGCCGAGGATGCCACCGATGTGGTGGTTCAGTTCCTGGACGTTACCGAGGCAGGCACAGTGCCGATCGGCCAGCCCCACGTCGTGGGCTACCTGGCGGCAGGCTCCAGCGCCACGGTTCCCATCATATATGACACGCTCGACAGGCCGGGCGACCGCCGCATCCGAGTCGTTGTCGATCCGAACAACTTCATCCGCGAGAGCAGCAAAGAGGACAATCAGACGGTAGTTACCCTACCGGTCCAGGCTGCGATGGCTCCCAACCTGGCGATGCTGTCGGGGAACATCAAGTTCGCCCCGCAGTCTCCTGAGCTCCACGACGTGGTGACTGTCTCGGCAACCGTACTGAACAACGGCACCGAGACGGCGCATGACGTGATCGTTCAGATCATGGACGTGACCGGCGGCGGGTCGGTGCCCATAGGCACGGAACAGCTGCTGGATGCCGTTCCTGCCGGCGGCGGCGGCACCGTTGAGGTCGCCTTCACTGACACCGGTGAGACCGGCAGCCGCCAGATTCGGGTGGTCGTCGATCCCAACAACGTCATCGCCGAGATGA
>JAPPKG010000613.1:0-6825 GCA_026914085.1 Caldilineaceae bacterium
GTGTCTACCAGATCGTGGAAGGGCTGCCGCTGACCGACTTCGACCGCGACGCCATTACCGCCAGCGGTCAGGAGCTTCTCGAAGAGCGGGAGGCTGTTGCCGACTGGTTGCCTTGACGTACCTTCGTTGAAGAGGAAAGGGTTTGGAGGTCCGGGATTTCGTCGAATCGGGAGGGATGAAACGGCTTGACTCTGTCCTCAGAGTTCAGGAGTTGAATGAGTGCCGCTTAGACTCAAATTGATCCTGTTCAGTTGCTTCTACCTTCCGCCTCTTCAGGCACCGGATCCACCAAACCCTCGATAACAATCTCCCGATAGGATCGATCGACCGACGCCTCCAGCTCCGCTTCCAGCTCGTAGTGGATCGCCAGTTGCACAACGGCCCGCATCACGTCCTGCAGCTCCTTCGCGAACGCGGCCCGGTCAGGAGCACCCAGCTTCAGCGCCTTTACCCCCTTGCGCTCAAAATGGTTCACCTGGCTGGCCACCTCCCCGCACTCCTCAGCCAGCCGCGTGACGATATAGAAGGGATCGTCCCCGTCCTGAAACCGGTTGTTCAGCCCCTCGGCGATCTTGTAGAGCTTGTCGATCATATATGGTCAATCCCCCAACCTGTCGAGTATGCGCTGCAACTCGGCGGGCAGCGGCGACTCGAACACGCGCTGTTCCACCTCTCCGGGCAGTCGGATGCCCAACTTGTGGGCATGTAGAAAAGGTCGCTTCAGCGCCAGGCGCGGCCGTTTATACCCGTACTCCGTGTCGCCGGCCACGGGACAGTTACGCCAGGCAAAATGGACCCGTATCTGGTGCGTGCGCCCCGTATGCAGATGCGCGCGCACAAACGAAAAACGTACCGTCTGCCCGCTCGCCATGTCCTCGTAGACCTGCAGGCACTCGTACTCGGTCACGGCCTCGCGCGCACCGGCCGCCGGTCCCCCGGTATGGACCGTACCACGATTCCCGGAGGGAGCCGGCAACACCGCCATGCGCTGCCGCCGCGTCGGATGGCGGCCGACCGGCGCGTCAATGCGGCCCCGCGACGGCTCGACCCTGCCCTCCAACAGCGCCAGATACTCTTTGTAGACTGTCCGGCCGGCGAACTGCTCCTGCAGAAAGCGCATCGCCGCGTCGTTTTTGGCCACGACGATCACGCCGGACGTGCCTTTGTCCAGCCTGTGGACGATGCCCGGCCGTCTCTCCCCGCCAATCCCTTCCAACTGCGGGCAATGGTGAAGAATTGCGTTTGCGAGGGTACCTGCTGCGTGGCCCGGCCCCGGATGGACGACCAGTCCGGCCGGCTTGTCTATGACGAGCAGGTCGCTGTCTTCGAAGATGATGTCGAGTGGGATGTTTTCAGGTCGCAGTGAAGATTCCACCGGAGACGGCGGCGCCGCGACTTCGATCTCAGCTTCGGCTTCCAGGGGCATTCCGGCCTTGCCGGCACGCAACCCGTCGACGGTAACTAGTCCGTCCGCTATCCAGCGCTTAATCGCGCTGCGGCTCTCCTCCTCGAACCGGTCCGTCAGCCAGCGATCAAGGCGCTGGCCGGCCGCAGCCGGGGGAACGGTAAACTGGTGCACATCCTGGCTCTCGTTGTCCACCCGCTCCCTTGGCTACGCCTCTGATGACCCGGCTGCGCCGATCTCGATGGACTCCTCTTCAGCCTGTTTGGAAGCCTGAATGTCCTGGTAAAGAATGACGGCCGCCAAAGCGATCACACTGCATACGATGGAGGAATCGGCGATGTTGAAGTTCGGCCAGTAATAGACGCCGGGCACACCGATTTTGACAAAATCGGTTACGTAGCCCTGCATGATGCGGTCGATTACGTTGCCCAGCGCGCCTCCCACCTGGAACCCCAGCAGTATTCGAATCAGTCGCTGATCGTCCGGCAGGTGGCGGATTGCGTAATAGAAGACACCAACCGTTACCACGGCCGCAATGACGATGAAGACACTGCCCGCCCCCTGCAAAATGCCAAAGGCCGCACCGTAATTGTCAACGTGCTCGAAGACAAAATACTCGCCCAGGGCGGGTATCGGAATAATATAGTCGAACTTCGCGATGTTCTGGCGCACCAACTCCTTCGTCCACTGGTCCAGCGGAATTACAATCGCCGCCACCAGCACAATGATCCACGTGCGTCCCGCCACTTTTCTGAACATCGATTCGTTTTCGGGCATTGACGATCTCCTTTTTGACTTGCGCTGAAATTCTAACACAGCACGCGAAAGATGGGGAAAGGAGTCAACCGTGCTATACTTGCTTGACTTTCATCCCCTGAGACCTGTCTCAGGCTTTTCGGAGAGACTGAATGGCCCGTGAAATCACCGTAGCTCTCGTGCAGATGGCCCCCGCGCTTACCAGCGCCGAGGAAAACCTGCGCAAAATGGGCGAATTTGTTGAACGCATCTGCACGACACAGCAGACCGATCTGATCGTCTTCCCGGAGCTCAGTTATACCGGTACTGAACTGGGACTGCGCGCCACGACTCTGGCAGAACGCGTGCCGGGCCACGCCACTAACTACCTGGCAAAACGGGCCGATGATTTCAACACGCATGTCGTATTCGGCCTGGTCATCAAGGAGAAGGTCGAGAGCATTCTCTATAACGGCCTGGCCTGTCTGGGCCCGGACGGCGAGATCTTGTCCTCCTATCACAAGGTGCACCTCCTGGGCGAGGAGCGCCAGGTCTACCGTTCCGGTTTCCGCTTCATAAACGTGGATGCTGACTGGGGTCGCTTCGGCCTCATGGTCGGATCGGACCTGGTCTTTCCCGAAGCTGCGCGCAGCTTGACCCTGGACGGCGCCGAACTGATCGTCCTCCCCGCCAACTGGGAAATCGGTCACCATGAGCAGTGGCGGGCGCATATCGTCAGCCGCGCCACCGAAAACGCCCTCTATGTCGCCGCGGCCAACCGCGTCGGCGAAGAACCCACGATGCAGTTCGCTGGCGACTCCATCCTGGCGGGGCCGGACGGAGAACTCTACACCGTCCTGGAAGAGCCCATGGAAGGCTATGCCGTCGCCACCATCGATCTGGACCGCGTACGGGCCATTCGTGAAGAGCGCCAACTGATTCAGTTTCGCGAACCCAACGCCTACCGTACCATCGTCAGGAAGTACTGACGCAACAATACCGGCTGTCTGTGAATCGGACCGCCGCTGAAAGTGAAATGATGACCGAGGCAGCGCAGCCATCCCAGCGGTTATTCAAATCGTTTACCAGTGGGGACTGGAATCAACAGTCCGCAATGACCGACTATCGCGCCGAGTGGTTCAACTCCTTGCTGGTCGAGCGCGCCGCCTGGACTTCACAGGCGCCAACTCTCGAACTGCTCGATACCGTGATCGGCGCGCCGGGCTATGTCTGGTTCCGTTTCTGGCTCCCCGACCTGGATCAGATGGTCGAAAAGTACTTTGACGCCGAGGGCACTGCCGTCGGCCTATATCTCCCTGTCTGCCGGCCGTTGCAGCGGGAAGACAAAGCCTATCGCACTTCCGATCTGATCCTCGCGATTTGGTATAATGCAGACAAACGGGTCTTCGTTCTGCGCGAAGAGGAGTTCGACGAGGTGGTGCGCGCCCAGCGGCTCAGCAGCCAGGAGGCTGAACGTGCCGAGACCCGGATTCGTGAACTCACAGCCGCAATCTTTCGCGAGGAGTTTCCGCCGCCGCTGGTGCGTAACTTTGCCATCGCTATGGAAAAGAGTCTGTCTCGTTCGCAATGATCGCTATTGTTGACTATGGCGTTGGCAACCTGCGCAGTGTCTACAAATCCTTTGAGACTGTAGCCGCCCCCCTTGGGATCCAGGTCGATATCGTCGACCACCCGGTCGATTTCAGCCGCTGGCGGGCGCTTGTTCTGCCTGGACAAGGCGCCTTTGGCGATAGCGTCAATAATCTGCGCCGCCAGGGATTCGAAGCCCCTCTTCTGGACAGTGTAGCCGCAGGACTGCCTCTGCTGGGCATCTGCGTCGGTATGCAAATGCTCTTCGACGAGAGTGAGGAGATGGGCGTTCACGAGGGCCTCCATCTGATTCCCGGCCGCGTTCGCCGCTTCCCCGACAAGATGCCGGACCCACACCGCAGCGGCCGCAGCCTGCGCATTCCTCAAATCGGCTGGAACCAGCTACACCAACAGCGCCCCGATCCGTTGCTGGCAGGCGTTCCCGACGGCGCCTACGGCTACTTTGCCCACAGCTTTTTCTGCGATGCCGCTGAGCCGGACGCCGTCCTGACCCTTACCGATTACGGCGTCGACTACCCCTCCATCGTCCGACACCGCAATGCCTGGGGCATCCAGTGCCATCCCGAGAAAAGCCACACGGTCGGCCTGCATATTCTTCGCAACTTCATACAGACTGTCGAGAGCCAGCCGGATGTTGAGAGCATTTGAGGCGGGACTGGAAGCTGAGTTCCTGCCCCTTTCACAGTACGAAGTGCCCCCGCGAGCAGAATGCGGCCAGCCCTTTCACGCGTTGCCCTGGCAGCGGCAGGAACTCCCTTGACTGCGACCGAAATCAGTAGACCTCGGAAACTCTATCTCATCGCCCACGCTTGCACGCGACAGGTCCCGGACACCGACGCCGCTCTCTGGCATTTGAATGAGCTTGGTAGCAAGCAGGCCGCGGCGCTCGCCCGGCAGCCGTTCTGGGACCAAGTCGACCGGCTGCTGTTGAGCTGCGAACCGAAAACGCGCCTGACCGTTGCGCCGCTTCTGCAGAGAAGAGAGCTGCCGGTGGAGGAGGACGGCCGCTTCGATGAACTGCACCGCACGCCCGAGTGGACCTACGACTATTCCGCCCGCGTCGCCGAGGTCTTCCGCCGCCCCCGCGAATCGATCGCCGGTTGGGAACCGGCCGCCGCGGCGCTCAACCGGTTCTGCCAAGGGGTCGATGAATGGACTGCCCGCCATCCTCAGGAGACGATGGCGCTCGTCGGCCACGGCCTTACCTTCAGCCTTTACCGGGCGCACCTGCTGGGCCTGCCCAACGTAGTGCTGAAAGACTGGCAGCAGCTCTCCTTTGCCGCCGTCGCCTGTGTGCAGGGCGGGCGGATCGTGGCAGACTTCGCCGTCCTTCCCGGCGTGCCGCACGTCCCCAGGGGCGCGGCTTCCCCTGTTGTAGATCCGGCGGAAGACCAACTTGACAGCGGGCAGAAGGAACAAGGCCGTCCCCCTGCTGCGTTGGAGTAAGTCGTGGTAACGTTTTTCGAGCTGGAATTTGAAATCGTCCAGGTACTGGCTGTCGTCCTGCTCGTGGCCCTCGCCGTGCGACGCATTCGACTGCCCTATACCGTGGCGCTGGTGGGCGCCGGGCTGGTCCTGGCCTTCCGGGGCGGCATGCACCTGGAGCTGACGCCGGGTCTGGTGCTCGGTCTCTTCGTCCCGCCCCTGATCTTTGAAGCCGCGTTCCACCTGCAGCTGAAGGATCTGAGAGCCGACCTGACGCCAATTGTGGCCATGGCCGTACCGGGCGTACTCCTCAGCACCGGCATCATCGCCGCCGTTCTGGTTATCGCCGGCGTGCTGCCGCTGCCGACCGCCCTCATCTTCGGCGCACTGATCTCCGCCACCGACCCCGTAGCCGTCGTTGCCACCTTCCGCTCAGTCGGCGCGCCAAAGCGGCTGATGACCCTTGTCGAAGGCGAGAGCCTCTTCAATGACGGCACCGCCGTTGTCATTTTCCACATTATGCTGGCCCTGGCTCTGGAGGGCACGCTCAATCCGCTCGAGGGCGTGGTCGATTTCCTGCGAGTGTCTGTCGGCGGCCTCCTCATCGGCGGCGTCCTCGGCTACGCCGTCGCCAAGCTGATCGAGCATATCGACGACTATCTGATCGAGGTTACGCTGACAACCATACTCGCCTACGGCAGCTTCATCCTGGCGGAACATTACCACTTCAGTGGTGTCCTGGCAGTCGTCGTAGCAGGCTTGGTCAATGGCAATATCGGCCCCCGCGGCATGACGCCTTCCACCAAGATGGTGCTCTTCACCGTCTGGGAATACATCGCATTCCTCGCCAACTCCTTCATCTTTATCCTTCTTGGCATCAGCGTGGAATGGGAGCAGCTGGTCACTTATCTCGTACCCTCGCTTATCGCAGTCGTTGCCGTCCTGGGCGGCCGCTTTCTCGTTGTGTATCTGCTGGGCGGCGCTGTCCGCCTCTTGCGGCACAATGTCCCGGCCCCCTTTCTCCTCGTAATGTCATGGGGAGGACTGCGCGGCGCGATCAGCGTGGCACTGGCTCTGAGCCTGCCCGCGGGTCTCGCTAACCGTCCCCAGCTTCTCGCAATGACCTTCGCTGTCGTCCTCTTTACGATTTTGGTACAGGCGATCTCCATTTCAGGGCTGCTTTCCCGGCTCGGCCTGACGCAGGATGCCAAGCAGCCCACCGAGTATGAACGTATCCAGGGCCAGCTTCTGGCCATCCGCTCAGCCATCGGCTACATCGACAGGCTCTTCCGCGACGGCGCGCTCATCCCCACAGCCTATACAACCGTAAAGGCGGAGCTGACCGCACGCGAAGAACAAGTGAGCGGTCAGATCGATGAGCTGCTGGAAAGTCAGCCGGAACTGCGCGATCAGATCGTCTCACTGGCGCGGATCGAGGCCCTGCGCGCCGAGCGCACCGCGCTGGACGACCTCTCACGCGAAGGAATCCTGGGCGAGGAGGCGCTGATCGAACTCCAGGCCGAACTTGACGAAGCAATCTATGATAGCGTATCCCAGGAGCAGCACGCCTGAGATCAACTACAAAATGTTACAGAACCTGAATTCGGAGTAAATGAGCGCCTAACCAAGCTGGTAGAATAGAAGTTCGG